>NZ_CP139873.1:1558296-1869956 GCF_034422975.1 Idiomarina sp. PL1-037 | reverse complement strand
TGATGGTGCTGCGGTGAGTCTACTGTACGAAAAAGGCCTGTTAGTGCGTGGAGCGACTCGTGGCGATGGACAAAGCGGTGAAGATATTACCGAGAACGTTAAGACCATACGCAATGTGCCGTTAAAGCTCTCTGGTAATGTCCCGGAGCGACTGGAAGTACGGGGTGAAGTGGTTATGCCATTGGGGGCTTTCGAGCGCTTTAATGAGCAAGCCCGGCGGCGCGAAGAAAAGGTCTTTGCTAACCCCCGTAACGCAGCGGCAGGCAGTTTACGCCAGTTAGACTCCAGAATTACCGCAAAACGCCCTTTGCATTTTTATGCTTACAGTCTCGGGTTAATATCAGAAGCCACGCAGCTTCCCGACAGTCATCACCAGCGTTTGCTGCAGCTGAAAGACTGGGGACTGCCGGTCAATATCGAAATAAAAACGGTCGATTCCGTGCAGGGGTGTGACGACTACTACGAAGCTATTTTAGATCGCCGGGAGAGGTTAAATTACGATATTGATGGCGTAGTTTTTAAAGTGGATTCTATTCGTCTGCAACAGGATTTAGGCTTTGTCGCACGAGCGCCGCGCTGGGCTATCGCACGAAAATTTCCTGCTCAGGAACAACTGACGACCATTACCGGAGTTGACTTTCAAGTTGGCCGTACTGGCGCGATAACGCCCGTAGCGCGCTTAGAGCCCGTTAATGTGGGCGGTGTTACAGTATCTAATGCGACTTTGCATAATGCGGATGAAATTGAACGATTGGGCGTGCGTGTTGGCGACTGTGTCAGTATTCGCCGCGCGGGCGATGTTATTCCGCAAGTGGTCAGCGTCATAAAAGATAAACGTCCTGATAGCACTGAGGCAATTGAATTTCCTCAACATTGCCCGATTTGTGAATCCGAAATTGAACGCGTTGAGGGCGAAGCCGTTGCCCGCTGTAGCGGTGGTTTGTACTGCGCGGCTCAGCGAAAGGAAGCGATTAAACACTTTGCTTCCCGTAAAGCCATGGATATTGATGGTTTAGGCGATAAAATTGTCGAGCAACTGGTGGAGCGGGACTGGATAAAATCACCGGCCGATCTTTATCGTCTGTCCAAAGCCGAGTTAGCAACTTTGCCGCGAATGGGCGCTAAGTCTGCTGAAAATCTACGAAATTCTATTAAATCGACGCAGGAAACAACCTTAGCTCGCTTTATCTATGCATTAGGTATTCGGGAAGTAGGGGAAGCGACGGCTAACGCGCTGGCGAATCATTTCAAAAACCTGGATGCTTTAGTTGCCGCTGAAAGTGAACAGCTACAGGAAGTTCCGGATGTTGGTGCTGTCGTCGCTAAGCACATTGTGTCTTTTTTCCATGAACCCCACAACCAGCAGGTGGTCAAGGAGTTGCGTGAGTTTATCTCCTGGCCTGAGGGGGACGAGGTAAGCTCCGTGCAAAGTGATCGTTTATCCGGCAATACCTACGTTATTACCGGTACCTTGTCGGCCATGACTCGTGACGAAGCGAAGTCTGCTTTAGAGGCGTTAGGGGCGAAAGTTGCTTCCAGTGTTTCTAAAAAAACAACCGCGCTGGTTGCCGGGGAAAATTCCGGGTCAAAACTGACCAAAGCCCAGTCCCTTGGGCTCGATATACTAGATGAAAATGCGTTAACTGAACTGCTCAGAGATTAACGTCCTTTTGAGCTCAGGTCTTTCAGCAGGCCTGAGCCATTAATATCGACAATGCCTTTTTCTTCGTCAAACTCGAACCGTATAGTTGGGTGCGTGCTTTCTAGCAGAAAACGACGATCATCGATTTGTACAAGTAAGTGCTTTAAGGGCTCATCTTCGTCGAATTCTTTTCGATGATTAATGCTGACTTTATGATCACCAATATTGAGCTCGAAACCTTTAAAAAAACCATCAGCAAACTCTGCCACATAAACCTGCCCTTGCTTATTCACAAACATATTAAGAATATAGTTCGGTGGCATTTGTGAGGTACGCATTTGTGACTTTCCGGCAGTAAAAATAATGGTGTCATACACCTTCTTATATTCGAAACCAAAAGTTAAAGGTTCCGTGCGGCCTGAAGGGTAGATAATTTTACCACTACCTTCGGCTTTCCAGTCGGCTAAAGTTTGAGCGCTAAATAGCAGCGCTGCAAAGACAAAAAAGTACTTTACGTTGTTCATAGGTTGCCTCAACTACTCACCTCGGTAACATCGACTTTTAACTTAAGCATTTGTCCGGGCTGTAGATAACGATTGCGTTGAATGTTATTCCATTGCTCAATTTGGCGAATGGTGACATTAAACTTATCAGCAATCCTGGCTAGTGAGTCACCGCTACGCACACGGTAGCTAATATTACGCATAATACTGTTAATACTGCTTTGTACCGTTGACGATGGCTTGGCTTCCGTCCAAACCACTAACTCTTGTCCAGGTCTTAAATAATCTCCCGGAGCCATCGAGTTCCAGCGTGCTAAATCGCGCAAGTTCACTTGGTATGCTCGGCTTAGATCCCAGAGTGTGTCGCCAGATTGCACCACGTAATCAATACGTTTACCGGAGCGTTTTTGATCTTGGCGATTTTCACGGCGCTGATCCTGCGATAACTTGTAATTATCGATATTGAGTGTCGCAACCGGGACTAACAGATGGTCGCCTGCGCGAATGATATCACTGCTGATGTCATTAACCTGCTGTATCACGTCAACAGACGTATTGTATTTTTTAGAAATAACGAGCAGGCTCTCACCCGATTTAACCTCGTGGCGGGTCCAGCTCAGCCAGTCTTTTGGTTCAGTTTCATTTAAGGCCTGTTTAAACTTTTCTGCATTCTGATTCGGAAGAAGTAAACGGTGAGGGCCGTTTGGCGCCGTTGCCCAGCGGTTATAACCAGAATTGTACTGGTGCAGTAAATCCAGAGGCATCTCAGCCATATCAGCCGCTAATGCCAAGTCGATTTGTGCAGGTGTTTCAACCACCTCAAGCTTGGGTTGATTCTCTATAGGGTACCATGCGACTCCGTACTCTTCGCTATTGGCGAGTATTTCCGCTAACGCTAATAATTTGGGGACGTAAGCACGAGTCTCGCGCGGTAAGGACAAATTCCAGAAGTCGGTTGGTTTGTTCAGACGCTCATTTTTACGAATTGCAGCGGCGACCCGGCCTTCGCCTGAGTTATAGGCTGCTAGTGCGTGCATCCAGTTACCGTCAAAGTAGCGGTGAAGCGCCTGTAAATAATCGAGTGCAGCGTGTGTTGCGGCAAAAACATCGCGACGACCGTCGTACCACCAGTTAATGTCCAGACCATATTGGCGCGCGGTACCCGGAATAAACTGCCAGACACCTGAGGCGCTGCCATGGGAATAGGCGAACGGGTCGAAAGCACTTTCGACTATCGGCAATAAGGCCAGATCCACGGGCATATCACGCTTCTCCAGCTCTTCAACAATGAGGTGAAGATAAGGTTCGGCACGCTTAGCCACACGGTCTAAATATTCCGGATGACTGGCATACCAGTTGCGCTGGCTCTGTACTCTGGGTACATCGGGCACATGAAAGCTGAGTTGCTGGCGAATACGCACCCACAAATCTTCCTGCTCCTGCGGGGTAAGCTTTACAGGTTCGCTGATTTTGATTTCTTCTTCGGCGTGCCGGCTGATCACTTCTTCCGGAATGACCGTCAGTTTCAGTTCCGCCGTTTCGTTCTTTGAGCTTACCGGTTCATTACTGCTAAACAGCGTTGTGCTCTGGCAGCCACTTAATGCCAGGCCACTGGCCACCATACAATACTTTAACCATGCGTTCTTTCGCTTGCTGTTTATCATGCGCAATCTATTTCCGATAATTATGAACATCTTGAGGAGTTTAAAGAATCAGGCATTATCTTTCCACTGCCTAATTGTGTAAAAAACATCCTCTGGGGTGTTTTTTACACTTCCGGCATGTTTATTGGCTGCTGAAATAACGCTTTTCTGGTCAAACCGGAGAAAGGGGTTAATGGCTAACTCCAGCTGCAGCGTGCTTGGCAGAGTTATTTGTTTTTGTTCACGTAACATTCTGACCTTTTCAGCGTAACTTTGCAGCACCGCGTTCTCTGGCTCAACTTTCAAGGCAAAATTTATATTCGCCTGAGTATACTCGTGGGCACAAAAGACCCGAGTTTCTCCCGGCAGCTTACGCAGCTTTAACAGTGAATGCGTAAATTGTTCTGGCGTACCTTCAAACATACGGCCACAACCACCGGAAAACAGTGTGTCACCGCAAAATAGAAAGCCGGGAGTATAAAAACTGATGTGATCCAGTGTGTGTCCCGGCGTGGTTAATACTTGCCACTGAATACCTCCAACGGTCAGCTCATCGCCTTCTGTAACTGTGCGGGTGAGCGTTTTTATATCAGGGTTTTCGGGGCCGATAACCGGACACGGGATTTGTTCCAGCAATTCAGCTATGCCACCAGTATGGTCGTAATGGTGGTGAGTAACTAAAATAGCCTCAATACTTTTATTATTTTGTTCCAGCCATTGTTGAACGGGTTTGGCTTCGCCGGGGTCTACAATAATAACGTTGTCATTATTATTGGTTTCAATTGCCCATATGTAATTGTCGTCGAAAGCTTCAATAGCGTGCACTCGCATGTTAACCCCTATAACGCTAGGATGAGAAACCCAGCGAGTAAGTTGAAGATAAGTTCATAATACAGGAATTAGCCGTGTTAATTAAACCAGCATATTCGAAAATTGATTTAGCGGCTCCCGGGAATTGGCAGCAAATGGCCTGTGGCCACTACATGATGGAACAGACGGCTGAGTTAATTCGAGCTCATCAGCGGCGACTAAAGCCGGGGAAAACCGTGGCTATAGGTTCTTTGGGTCCGGGGCTTAATGAGTGCCTTAAAAATGGAGCTCAGTGGTTTACTGTCGGTACAGGCAGTGACGTAGCGGTTCGCAGCAAGTTAACAGAGCTGGCTTTAAAGGAAAACAGTGTCGACAACCTAATTGCTCCTTTTGTCCTTGAATTTTGTCGGCATCCGCACCAACTACTTAGGGAGGCTACGCGAGTACTGGACGACGATGGCGTATTAATACTGACGGGGTTTAACCCCTACAGTCCGGCGGTAGCCAGTGGCTTTCTCATTCGCCATAAAAAACGTTTCCCATGGTGTGGGAGGTACTTTACACCAGTAAGAGTTAAAGACTGGCTGGAATTGTTGGGGTTCGAAATCCTGGAGTCTGAATTTTATGTTTCGAATTTTCTGCACCATAGCGAGTATCGGGGAAGTGACTGGTCAACGAAGCTAAGCAACTTAATACCAGGACTGCGCGCCGCTTATTTCATAGTGGCACGCAAACAAACGCTGATTAACAGATTAAAACCGTCAGCTCAAAGAAAGCAGCTTTCGGTTAACGGAAGGCAGGCAGCAACAGCAATGACGACGAAACAATTTTCAAAGTCGAATAAACAAATAAGAGGTAAATTATGATTACAGCACAAGAGTTATGTGGAAAAGCGAAATCGAGCGTCAAAGAAGTGAACACCGAAGAACTGCAAGAAGCCATAGAGCAGGGTGCGCGTGTTATTGATGTGAGAGAGCCGGCGGAGTATGGTCAGGGACACATTCGCCAGGCGGTGAACATGCCCCGTGGAGTGCTGGAAATGCAGTTAAATCAGCATCCTGATGTGGCCGGATATGACAATGCTCTGGAGCGCATCGCCGAAAAGCCCTTGTACCTTATTTGCCGAACCGGTGGTCGTTCAGCTCTGGCCGCAGAGAGCCTGCAACGCATGGGATTCGATAACGTTTACAGCGTAGATGGCGGTATGAGCGCCTGGCAGGAGAAAAAACTGCCGGTAGTTGCCGGCGAGTAGTTTACTCGCTGTCAAATCCTTTATCTTCAAGCATAGGCTCGCGCGTTGCGGCGTCGCGAGCCAGTTCATCACAACGCTCATTTTGTTTGTGTCCGGAATGGCCTTTAATCCATTTCCATTCAACTTTATGGCGGTTAACTTCTTCGTCCAGTTGTTGCCATAAGTCTTTATTTTTTACCGCTTTACGCGCCGAGGTACGCCAGCCGTTTTGCTTCCAGCGCTGCATCCACTGCTCGACGCCTTGCTTCACATACTGGCTGTCGGTGGTCAGAATGACATGGCAGGAGCGCTTTAACTCGCGCAGTCCCGCGATAGTAGCCAGCATTTCCATGCGGTTATTGGTGGTCAGACGATAGCCCTGACTTAATTCTTTGTGATGCTTCCCGTATTCCAGTACGGCGCCGTAGCCACCCGGCCCCGGGTTTCCCAGACAAGAACCATCAGTATATAAATGAACAGCTTTTGAGTTCGACATGTTACTTGCTACTATATCCTTTGTTTCCAGCGAGTATATCAGGATTTCAGCATGCGTCAGGTCGTATTAGATACAGAAACTACCGGAATTGACCCCGCAAAGGGGCACAGAATTATTGAAATAGGCTGTGTGGAGCTTATTAATCGCAAATTAACCGGTAATCATTTCCATGTTTACATTAATCCGGAGCGGGTGGTCGAGCAGGAAGCGATTGAAGTTCACGGTATAACCAATGACTTTTTAACCGACAAACCCGTATTCGCTCAGGTGGTTCATGATTTTATTGAATTTATTAAAGGATCTCAGTTAGTTATTCATAATGCGCCATTTGACGTGGGTTTTATGGATGCTGAGTTTAGTCGTATTCGCCCGGCTGTTGGCCTGACCAATGATTTTTGCTCGGTACTCGATACCTTGCAACTTGCCCGGGAAATGCGGCCAGGGCAAAGAAACAGTCTGGATGCATTATGCCGCGCCTATGACGTTGATAACTCAGCACGTGAACTGCACGGCGCCTTACTGGATGCCGAGATTCTTGCTGACGTCTATTTGATGATGACCGGTGGGCAAACGGCATTAAACCTGGCCAGCCACGGAAAAGACAATCAGGGTGGCTCACATAAAGTAGAACATCAACGGGTCACCAATCGCCCCGCATTAAAGGTTTTACGGGCAACGGCCGATGAAGAGACATTACATCAGGAGCGTTTGGCGCGAGTCAAAGAAGAAGGTGGACATTGTCTGTGGCAAGACTCTTAATAGTATTATTGGTTTTAATAAGTAGCTCATCAGCCTACGCGGTACAGAGTTTTAGCACGGTTGACTCTGGCTCTGACTCGAAAGAGGAAGTTGAAAAGCGTGCTATGACTCTTATTGAAGGCGATCTTACTAATAAGTTGCCAATTAAAGGACAAAGTTTCCGTATAGATGAGAACGTAGAAGAAATCACTCTGTTGTTTTTTCGCGAACCGGGCAGTAAGCCTTTGGTTCTCATCAAGCCTGACGGGAGTAAATGGTACGACGCCCGTTATCCGACAGAAAAAGTAACTTGGTACACTGACCCTAATTTTGACATTATCCGGATAAAAGAGCCTCAGCCAGGCCCCTGGCAGGCTGCTGGACGTATTGATGAGGAAAATAAAGCCTTAGTCATCTCTGATATTCGCTTTGAAGCAGAGCCTTTACCCAGTCCATTATTTCAGTACGAAGAGCTGAAAGTAGAAGGGAAACTCTATAATGGCGATGAAGTTGTTAAAACCTCACGTTTTCGTCAGACCGTGCTACTGGATGTCCTGTTTGTCAGTACCAATAACTCGGACTTTGATAACTTTGGTTCGAATCCGTCACGTGTAGCGCAATTCGAAGATGACGGCCGGGGTCATGATGAGAGAGCGGGGGATGGCATATTTACCGGTTTCTTTAATTTGGATGTGGCACCGGGTGAGTGGATGGCCACTTATGAAATGACCACTCCTTTGTATCAACGAGTATTTGAATTCGGTCCTGTTGTGGTTGAGCCGTTACCGGTTGAATTTGACGTTATTCAGTCAGAGTCTGTGGACGATAATCATCAGTTTGTTATCCGTGTTGATGAAGATCGGATAGATCCGCAGAGTCTTGTGATTAATGGTGAAACCAGCTTTCCGAACGGTGAAGTTCGGAAATTTACGGTCAGCCAGATAGAGAGTTTTCCGCACCGTGTCGACATTGCTAACCTGGCTTTTGGTAAGCATCTTATAGATTTAGATATTTTTGCCACCAGTGTAGGGGGGCGTGAATTTGAAGCCAGAATTGATGATTTTAGTTTTATTGCAAAAGAACCGCCACCACCTGAACCGACAGCGGCAGAATTAGCAGAACGGCAGCAATTAGAACTTGAACGTCAGCGCGAACAGGCAAGGCAGGAGCGTGAGGCTAAGCAAAAGCAGGCGATGACCAATCTAATCATTATTGTTGTTGTTAATATTGCTCTCATTGCGTTAGCTTTAGTTGGGCTGTGGTGGTTTAAGTTTCGTCGGAAAAAAGTTGCGGTTGAGAGCGATGAAGCGGAAACTGAAAAACCAGAGAAAAGTGGTAAAAAGTGACCTTTGTGGTTAAAAAAGCGCAGATCTGAATATAAATCAGACAGTCGGTTAAAATCTTTAAAAAAAGTGTTGACTCATTTGCCCCTCACTCGTAATATGCACGCCGCGTTGAGGGAGACTTCAAAGCAAAGTGCTAATGCGGAGTGGTAGTTCAGTTGGTTAGAATGCCGGCCTGTCACGCCGGAGGTCGCGGGTTCGAGTCCCGTCCACTCCGCCATTTAGTACGCCCCAAAGAATTTTTGCGGAGTGGTAGTTCAGTTGGTTAGAATGCCGGCCTGTCACGCCGGAGGTCGCGGGTTCGAGTCCCGTCCACTCCGCCATTATTCTCTCTCTTAGTAATTCCCCCTGTAAAATCTAAATTAATTATCTTTTTTACTTTCTTCCGTTTGTTGTATTTTTCATTCATCTTAAGTTTTACCCCGAAGATCATGCTTTTTGCCGTTTAGCTCTTGAGCCTGAGGCTCCACAGGGCTAGAGTATTGTCACCAAAATCACAATGACAAAACGTAGACAACGGGAGATACCCATGCGTAAAACTTTACTGGCTGTAGCAGTGGGCGCGGCAGTATCGTTGGGAGCTTGCAGTGATGCAAATAACTCATCAACAACTGAGAATCAGGCTGCTTCTGCTGACAGCAGTCAGCAAGAAACTATGACTAACCCATTCTTCGAGGCCAGCTCTCTGCAATACCAGGCACCGGACTTTGATGCTATTGAGTTCAAACATTTTGAACCTGCATTTGAGCGCGGAATGGAAGAGCACATGGCTGAAATTGAAGCTATTGCAACGAACTCAGCAGAACCTACTTTTGAAAATACCATTGTTGAAATGGAAAAAGCGGGCAAAATTCTGGGGCGTGTAAGCTCAGTGTTCTATAACCTGTCTTCTTCTAACAGCAGCGATGAAATTCGTCAGTTACAGGGTAAGCTAGCGCCTGAGATGGCCTCTCACCGTGACAACATCATGCTGAACCCAGATTTGTTTGCGCGAGTTAAGAACTTATTTGATAACCGCGACTCTTTAGATCTGGACTCTGAGTCTGAGCGTTTACTGGAAGATACTTACAAAGGGTTTGTTCGCGCCGGCGCAGAGCTGAACGACGAGCAGAAACAACAAATTCGTGATATCAACGAAGAGTTATCCAGTTTAACAACTGAATTCCAGAAAAGCTTAATGGCGCTGACTAACGAAAACGTCATTGTTGTTGATGATAAAGAACAACTGGCTGGACTTAGTGACAGTAAAATTGCGTCGTTAGCCAAAGCGGCAGAGAGCCGTGATATGGAAGGTAAGTACGCTATTACTCTGACTAACACAACTCGTCAGTCTATTTTGACCGATTTAGAGAACCGAGAACTGCGTCAGAAAATTTGGGAAACCTCAGCCAACCGTGGGTCTGGTAATACGGAAACTGACACACGTCCTATGGTTCAGCGTTTAACCAAGTTGCGCGCTGACAAAGCAAAACTTCTGGGCTTCGATAGCTGGGGTGACTATGTGCTGGCAGACAACATGGCTGGTACGCCTGAAGCCGCGCAGTCTATGTTACGTGACTTAGTACCCGCTGTGGTCAGCAACGTAGAAAAAGAAGCTGAAGAAGTTCAGGCAATGATTGAAGCTGAAGGTGAAGACTTTGAGCTTAAGCCCTGGGACTGGTTCTACTATGCTGAGAAAGTACGCGAAGAAAAATACGCAATTGATGCTGACGAAGTAAAACAGTACTTCGAGTTTAATCGCGTATTAGAAGACGGTGTTTTCTATGCAATGAACCAATTGTTCGGTATTACGTTTGAAGAGCGTAATGATATTCCGGTTTACCACGATGATGTCGTTGTGTATGAAGTAAAAGACGTTGACGGTTCAAGCATTGGCTTGTTCTATGCCGACTACTTCACTCGTGACAGCAAACGCGGTGGAGCCTGGATGAGCTCGTTCCGTACTCAGTCTGAGCTGATGAATCAGAAGCCGGTCATTTTGAACAACATGAACATCACTAAAGCGCCTGAAGGTAAACCAACCTTGATCAGCTTTGATGAAGTATCAACCATGTTCCATGAAATGGGCCATGCGCTGCACGGTATGTTCTCTGACGTAAAATACCCGTCGCAGGCAGGTACTTCTGTACCGCGTGACTATGTTGAGTTCCCTTCAACTTTCCAGGAAGACTGGACTCTGAACGAAAAAGTGATTGCCAAATACGCCAAACACTACGAAACCGGAGAGCAAATTCCGGACGAGTTGCTGGAAAAAGTATTAGCAGCGCGTAATTTTAACCAGGGTTTCGATACGCTAGAGTATCTCTCTGCTGCGTTGTTGGATCTTGAGTATCACACGATAGAGCCGGGAACCGAGATTGATGATGTTGCTGGTTTTGAGCAGGACGCGCTGGAGAAAAACGGTGTGGCGATTGAAGCCGTACCACCACGCTACCGTTCAACTTACTTTGCTCACGTATTTGCGGGCGGCTACTCAGCAGGTTACTACGCTTATATGTGGAGTGAAGTGCTGGCAGCCGATGCGTTTAAGCATATGGGTAACAACGGTGGATTGAGCCTTGAAAATGGTCAGGCTTTCCGTAAGGAAATTCTGTCTAAAGGCAGCAGTAAAGATCCTATGCAGCAGTATATCGACTGGCGCGGTCAGGAACCGACAGTTGAAGCTTTACTTGAACGCCGTGGATTAACGGATCCAAGTATTGACTAAGCTATATTGAAATAAATACGACTGAACAGTCGTTATCTAAAGCCACTGGCGTTATCATCGTCAGTGGCTTTTTTATTATCTGCAGATAAGCGAGGCACAAATGCAAGAACGGATTGTCATAGTTGGTGGCGGTGCTGGCGGATTAGAATTGGCGACTATGCTGGGAAGAAAGCTGGGTCGCAAAAAGAAAGCAAAAATAACGCTAATAGACAGAAATAGTACCCACTTGTGGAAGCCGTTGTTGCACGAAGTTGCCTCAGGTGCTCTGGACTCGCGGCTGGCTGAACTGGATTACCGCGGACAAAGTGCCCGCGAAGGTTTTCAGTTTCTGGTCGGCACCTTAGAGTCTGTGAATAAAGACGAAAAGTCGATTCAATTAGCAGCTATAAAAGATGAACAGGGCCATGAAGTGTTGGCGCCGCGCAGTATTGAATACGATAGATTAATTCTTGCCATTGGCAGTGTTACCGCAGATTTTGGAACCCCCGGCGTTAGCGATCATTGTTATTTTCTGGACTCACTGCGTCAGGCGGATGAGTTCCATGAGCATTTACTAAATGAGTTTTTACGGGTAAATCAGTCGATTGAAGACGGCGAAAATACGAAATTGTCACTGGCTATTGTGGGCGGTGGGGCAACCGGAGTAGAACTGGCTGCTGAACTCATTCATTCGGTGTCATTGTTGTCTATTTATGGTCTTTCTTTCCTTGATCAAAAACATTTTGAAGTTCGCTTGGTTGAAGCCGGTAAACGATTATTGCCCGCGTTGCCTGAGCGTTTGTCAGCATCGGTAGAGAAGAAACTGAAATCGCTGGGTGTTGAAGTCATATTGGGTAACCCGGTTACTGAAGTAAAAGAAAATACCCTGGTGTTGTCCGAAGGAGAAAATATCAGCGCCAATTTAATGGTTTGGGCAGCGGGTGTCCGGGCTCCTGACTTCGTCAGTGAATGGGGCCTGAAAGTCCGCAAAAACAACCAAATTGAGGTAAATGAGTATCTCCAGTCGGTCTCTGACGAAAGCATTTATGCCATAGGTGATTGTGCTGGTTGTCGTATAGACGATGAACGTTGGGTACCACCAAGAGCTCAGTCAGCACATCAGATGGCTGAATGTTTGTATCAGAATATTGTACGTGAGTACCGCAACAAACCAGCAAAAGCCTTTAAATATAAAGACAGGGGCTCGCTAGTCTCACTGAGCCGTTTTTCGGCGGTCGGTAATTTAATGCAAAGTAAAAGTCTGTCAATGTCGCTCGAAGGCACTTTAGCGCGTTGGGCTTATGCCAGCCTATATCGCATGCACCAAAGAGCCCTACACGGCTGGTGGAAGATGTTTTTGTTGTTAATGGTGGACAAACTTAATCATGTTGTAAAACCGCGACTGAAATTACACTGACGATATACTTCAGAGCCTGCTTAAGGCACAATAACGACCCTAAAAACGATAACGAAAAAGCCAGACTGTATCCGTAAAATGACTGCACCAAATTTTGTTCACTTAAGAGTTCATAGCGACTTTTCCATGATAGATGGGCTGGCGAAAGTTGGTCCAATTTGTGAGGCTGTTGCTGAAGCGGGTATGCCTGCTTTAGCTATTACCGACCAAATGAACTTTTGTGGTCTGGTTCGCTACTATGGAAAGGCGCATCAATTGGGCTTAAAGCCTTTAATAGGGTGCGATTTCTGGGTGCAGGCTGACTATCCTGAGTCTGAAATTTTCCGCCTGACTGCACTGGCAATGGATAACGAAGGTTATCAGCAGATAACTCAGCTTATTTCAAAAGCTTATTTGCGCGGTAATATTAAGGGCAAGCCGGTTATCGACAAAGACTGGCTGAAGGAACATAACGAGGGCATTATCTTATTGTCCGGAAGCCGTCAGGGCGATGTAGGGCATGCTCTCATTAAAGGCCACGACAGTCAGCTGGATGTCGCCCTCGATTTCTATCAGCAATATTTTCCTGATCGCTATTATCTGGAGCTGGTGCGCACCGGCCGACCTCAGGAAGAAACCTATTTACATAAAGCGGTGGCTTTAGCCGGAGAAACCGGTCTACCCGTTGTCGCTACTAATGAAGTGGTTTTCCTGAAAGAAGAAGACTTTGATGCTCACGAAATTCGTGTCGCTATTCACGATGGGTATCAATTAGAAGACAAACGCCGGCCAAAGAAATATTCGCCACAACAATATTTGCGCTCCAGCGAAGAAATGACGGAGTTATTTTCTGACATTCCTGAAGCAATAGAAAATACTGTTGAAATAGCTAAGCGTTGTAATGTCACTGTGCGTTTGGGCGAATACTTCCTGCCTAAGTTTCCCACTGGCGACCTGACAACAGAAGAGTTCTTAATCAAAGTTTCAGAAGAAGGGCTGGAAGAACGTTTAGAGTTTTTGTTCCCTGACGCGGAAGAGCGACAGCAAAAGCGCCCAGAGTACGACGAGCGACTCAAGCGCGAACTTGGCGTTATTAACGATATGGGCTTTCCCGGGTATTTCCTTATCGTTATGGAGTTCATTCAGTGGAGTAAAGATAACGGCATACCCGTAGGTCCGGGGCGGGGTTCAGGTGCCGGCTCTCTGGTGGCTTACGCACTTAAAATAACGGATTTGGATCCGCTTGAGTTTGACTTACTTTTCGAGCGATTCCTTAACCCTGAACGGGTTTCCATGCCGGATTTTGATGTCGACTTCTGTATGGACCGTCGGGATGAAGTTATCGATCACGTTGCTGATCTGTATGGTCGTGAAGCGGTTTCGCAAATTATTACCTTCGGTACCATGGCGGCTAAGGCTGCAATACGCGATGTCGGGCGGGTATTGGCTCATCCTTATGGTTTTGTCGACCGAATTTCCAAGTTAATACCGGGTGACCCTGGAATGACTCTGGCCAAAGCTTTTGAAATTGAGCCTCAGCTTGGCGCAGCGTACGACCAGGATGAAGAAGTTAAGGCCATTATTGATATGGCCCGTATTCTTGAAGGCGTGACTCGTAATGCCGGCAAACACGCCGGCGGCGTGGTTATTTCCCCAACCAAAATAACCGACTTCTCGCCACTGTATTGTGATGACGAAGGAAATAACCCGGTCACTCAGTTTGATAAAGACGATGTTGAGTCCGCTGGCTTGGTTAAGTTTGACTTTTTGGGTCTGAGAACACTGACCATTATTCAGTGGGCGGTCGATATGGTGAATCGCCGGCATGCTCAGAGTGGTAAAGACCCGATTGATATTACGTCGATTGATTTAACTGATCCGGCGTGTTTTAAACTGTTGAAAAAGGCCGAGACAACAGCGGTGTTTCAGTTAGAGTCACGTGGTATGAAAGAGCTGATTAAAAAGCTTTTGCCAGACTCTTTCGAGGACATTATCGCCTTGGTGGCACTATTCCGGCCGGGGCCTCTGCAGTCCGGCATGGTTGATAACTTTATTGACCGGAAGCACGGCAGGGAAGAAATTTCTTACCCCGATGCCGAGTATCAGCATGAGAGTTTGCAACCCATACTGGAGCCGACTTACGGCGTTATCCTTTACCAGGAACAGGTGATGCAAATTGCCCAGGTTCTGGCGGGCTACACTTTGGGTGGCGCAGATTTATTACGCCGAGCCATGGGAAAGAAAAAGCTCGAAGAAATGGCTAAGCAGCGAGAAATTTTTGCTAAGGGTGCGGCGCAAAATAATATCGACCCTGAACTGGCGACGAAAATCTTCGACTTGGTAGAGAAGTTTGCCGGTTATGGATTTAACAAGTCACACTCGGCTGCTTACGCTTTAGTGTCATATCAGACCTTATGGATGAAAACTCACTTTCCGGCAGAGTTTATGGCCGCGGTGATGTCCGCCGATATGGATAACACCGATAAAATTGTCACTCTGGCGGATGAATGCGAACGCATGGGGCTGGACTTGTTGCCACCGGATGTAAACAAAGGCGAATATAAATTTACCGTCGATGAACAGCAACGAGTGGTTTACGGTATAGGCGCAATAAAAGGCGTGGGCGAGGGCCCAATTGAGTCTATTATTAAAGCCCGTGAAGAGGGCGGGTCGTTCCGCGATTTATTCGACTTCTGTTGCCGGGTTGACCTAAAGCGAACGAATAAGCGCATTCTGCAGCGCTTAATTCGTGCTGGTGCAATGGACAACTTAGGACCTCACCGCGCTTCATTAATGGCAACGCTGGAAAAAGCCATTCGTCAGGCCGAACAGCACTTGAACGCAGAAAAAATTGGGCAGTCGGATATGTTTGGGGTACTGACCACCGAACCTGAAGCGGTTGAACAAGAATTTGTCAGCGTACGTAAATGGTCGGAAGCGGTCTGGTTAGAAGGTGAGCGGGACACCCTGGGTCTTTATTTGACTGGTCACCCTATTAACCGTTTTCGTGCAGAGCTCAAACATTACATTAATAGTACATTGTCCAATGTTACTCCCACCCGCAAAGATGAGAGTATTGCTATTGCCGGGCTAGTGATTGATGTGAGAGTACTGACCAATAAAAGAGGTCAGCGTTTTGCTATAGTGACTTTAGATGACAAAACAGCGCGCATGGATGTACGCTTATTTAGTAATGAATACGAAAGTTATCAGGAATTGCTCGAAAAAGACCGAATTTTGTGGATAAAAGGTGAGGTCAGATTTGATAACTTCAGTAATAGCAATACAATGACCGCCAGAGAAGTGATGGCAATCGAGCAGGCTCGGGAAACATATCTCCGGCATTTAGCAATTACAGTAACGGATGAGCAGCTTGCTAAAGGTCTTGCCGGAAAACTGGAAAAGCTATTACAGCCCTTTGCTGAAGGGACTTGCCCGATAAAAATGAGGTATCAGTCGGAACGTGTTGAAGCCACTTTAAATGTTGGCGCACAATGGTATGTGAATCCGTCTGATGAATTAATATACGAATTACAGAATTTGCTGGGAACTCAGCAAGTTTCACTCGAATTTTAAAGGAAATGACAGCGAATGAGCCTTAATTTTCTGGACTTTGAACAACCTATTGCGGAACTTGAAGCGCAAATCGAAGAACTGAAGTCTGTTGGCAACCGCGGACAACTGGATCTTAATCTAGAAGAAGAAGTGCAGCGACTGACTACAAAGAGTCAGGAACTGACAGAGAAAATCTTTTCTGATTTGGGTGCGTGGCAGGTAGCACAGCTGGCGCGGCATCCGTTACGTCCTTACACGCTTGACTATATTCGCATGATTTTCACCGAGTTTGACGAAATGGCGGGTGATCGCTCTTTTGCTAATGACGAGGCGATTGTTGGCGGTATTGCGCGTTTAGACGGCACTCCGGTTATGGTTATAGGCCAGCAAAAAGGTCGTGAAACCAAAGAGAAGATCCGCCGAAACTTTGGTATGCCAAAACCGGAAGGTTATCGTAAGGCGCTACGCCTGATGCAAACCGCCGAACGGTTTAAAATGCCAATTGTTACCTTCATTGATACACCGGGCGCTTATCCTGGAATTGGTGCGGAAGAACGCGGTCAGAGTGAAGCCATTGCGCGCAACTTGAAAGTTATGGCTCGCTTAACCGTGCCTATTGTTTGTACTGTTATTGGAGAGGGTGGTTCTGGTGGTGCTCTGGCTATTGGTGTCGGTGACCGCGTTAACATGCTGCAATACAGTACGTACTCTGTTATTTCTCCGGAAGGTTGTGCTTCTATTTTGTGGAAAAGTGCCAGCAAAGCACCATTAGCAGCAGAAGCTATGGGCGTAACCGCAGAGCGAAGTAAAGAGTTGGGGCTGGTTGATTCTGTGATACCTGAGCCTCTAGGCGGCTCACACCGCCATCAGGAAGAAATGGCGGTAAGGCTTAAACGTCAGCTTATTGCTGATTTGGGAAGCTTACAGGGCTTAAGCCACGAGGAGTTGCTGGATCAGCGCTATCGTAAACTTATGTCTTTTGGTTACTGCTAATTACCAATGATGAAAGATGGTCTTTATGACCTGTTTTGTGAAAGCTTAGAGTCTCTTGCATTAAAGCCGGGGCAGCAATTAGTTGCTGCCCTTGGTGGCGGGGCTGACTCGCAAACTATCCTCGACTTGCTGATGCGCTTTCGTCAGCATAACCCTCAGTATCAGTACTTAGCCATTCATTTAGATCATAGTTTTCACCCCAGTTCAGCTGACTGGTCGTCGACCATTGAGCATGCTGCTAAGGCTTATGGTGTAAAAACGGTTTTTGAGCCGCTTAATGTGCCTGTAGAAAACCGGCAAAGCAAAGAGGCCGCCGGACGTGAAAGTCGTTACCGGAGAATGGCCGAGCTGACCGACGATGATGCGGTATTACTGCTTGGACAACACCGCAATGATCAGATCGAAACCTTTTTTCTGCAATTAAAACGCGGCAGCGGGCCAAAGGGTTTATCCTCAATGGCCGTTGTTCAGCCATGGGTGGACAACCGTCGTCTCTGCCGGCCTTTGCTTAGTGTGAGTAAAGAAGATATTTTAAGCTATGCGCGGCAACACAAGCTAACCTGGATTGAAGATGACACCAACTACGATACCCGTATTGAGCGGAACTTTTTGCGTCATAAAGTAGTGCCGCTATTAGAGCAGCGCTGGCCACAGTTTGGGCATAGCGTGCTGAGGTCGGCAAAGCTTTGTGCCGAGCAACAGCAGGTAATGGATGAGCTGTTGCTGGAAAAGCTGCATAAAGCGCAGAAGCACAAGAGCCACTTTCCTTTAAGTTTACTCAGTGATCATTCTGCTGCTATGCAGCGAGCGTTACTGCGATCCTGGCTGCAAAAGCTGAAATATTCGTTGCCCAGTTACGAGCAACTGGAGCAAATTCGGTTACAAGCTCAAAGCGCAACAGACGACAGCCAAATGCAGGTTCAGTGTGATGGCTACAGTGTGCGCTACTTTCAATATGCCCTATGGTGCGATAATAATGTAGGGCAATTACCTGAGGATTGCTGGTTAGCTGAGGCGAATGTCGATTTGGGTGAATGGGGTAAGTTAAGCGTGCCTGACGCACTGCTGACGAATAGCAATGAGTTGAGGTTAACCTTTTTGTTAAGCTCAGAAAAACTGGCAAAACCAGGGCGTCATGGGCGAAAAAAATTGAAAGACTGGCTAAAACAGGCGGGAATTCCGCCGTGGTTAAGAGCCAGACGACCAATACTTGAGTTGAACGCTCAATACGTGTGGGTAGCCGAACTTGGCTGGTTCAGCTACCAGGTTATTGAAAAAACAGAATTTGAGAGCCTTCAGTTGCCTGAGCCAGACTGGGTTAGCTCAGGTGCCGATTCTTACCGGCAACTTTAGCGGCATAAAGGCGTCTGTCGGCTTCGTCAATGATATCCTGTGGGCTATGAAAACTCTCCATAACCAGGCTGCCGGCGCTAACGCCAATATTAAAAGTGGCAAGGTTGACGTCGTTACTGAGCGCATCCCGAATACGGAGAAAAACGTCGTCAGCTTGCTCTGGTTGCGTATTCTCGAGTATTAATACAAACTCATCACCGCCATAGCGAAAGACCCTGTCCGTATCGCGCAGTTGCTGTTGCAGTAACCTACCAAACAGTTTCAGTACTTGATCGCCTTGCTGGTGTCCATGACGGTCGTTGACGTTTTTAAAGCCATCCATATCCAGTAACATGACAATATGAGACTGTTCTTTGTCGCGCTTTAAACGTGCACTAATGTGCTCAAGCGTTTCGTCCAGTAAGGCTCGATTGCCAAGGCCGGTTAAATGGTCGCGTATGGCAACTTTTCTTAAGCGTGAAAACTCTATAGCATTACGCAGAGGAAAAGTCAGCTGCCGGTGCATTTGTTCCAGGCGGACTTTATTCACATAGGAAGGTTGACGTTTGAATTGGTAAACCATTTGTCCCAGGTATTCTTTATCGGCATAAAGCATTACTGAGTATTCGCTCTCAACGCTCTCGTAGTCACCAATTAAATTAATAATTTGGTCATCAAAGATAAATTGCAGGGCACTTACGGGTAGACGCTGAACCATGTATTCTGCGTAAATAGATAATACCTGATGCAAATCGAGAGATGTCTGCAGTCGTTCAATTAACGGAGTTGATTTGCTTTGCAAATCGGCCGATGAGGTTAATTGACTGATAATTGCCTGAGTTTTGTTCTCAGTTGCCTTACTCTCAGTTTTTGCTACAGCTCTGTTTAGCATGACAAACCCTTTTGCCTGAATTTGATAATTTAAAATTTACTAGCAAATATTAGGCCAATAATAGAAAAGCTATATTTTACAAAACGTTATAAGAGCTAGTTTTTCTGAAACAAAAGAGTGTTACTATTTTGACACTCATAAAAACAAAGACATCCAGGAGTTTATGAATGAACGGTACATTTTCCAGCCTTCTGCTCTTATTAGCAGTTGCCGTTATTCTTGTCTGGCTATTCAGAAGAGTGAAATTGCCGGCAATTTTGGCCTACTTAGTTGCCGGTATTATTGCCGGCCCCGATGTTATGGGCTGGATAGCTGACCCGGATGATTATCATCTGGTTGCTGAGCTGGGTATTGTTTTGCTCCTGTTTTCGTTAGGGCTTGAGTTTTCCTTACCGAAGATGATCGCGATGCGGCGATGGGTGTTCGGCTTAGGTGCGGCCCAGGTTCTTGGTTCCTTGTTAATCTTTTTGCTTATTGGGTTTATCTGGCTGGATGAATGGGCTGCATCTCTGGCTATTGCCGGAGCGCTGGCGTTGTCCTCTACTGCGGTTGTTATCAAGCAATTAAAAGAAAGTGCACAGACGTCAACCCGCCGCGGGCAGATGAGTGTCGCTATTTTGCTATTTCAGGATATAGCGGTAGTACCACTGCTTATTATTATTCCTTTACTGGCCTCCGATAATGGCAACATTGGCTACACTTTATTAATGGCTTTGGCGAAAGGTGCCGCCGTTATTGCTGTGCTCATGACGATAGGCAAATGGGTTTTACCGTATTTATTCAAAGAAATAGCCAAGCAAAGAACCGATGAGCTGTTTGTTTTAGCGACGCTTCTGGTTGCACTGGTTGCCGGTGGTATGACTCACGTTTTCGGGCTGTCTATGGCGTTAGGTGCTTTTTTAGCCGGAATGATGCTGGGCGAAAGCCAGTATAAACACCAGTTGGAAGCCGATATTCGCCCGTTTCGCGATATTTTAATGGGCTTGTTCTTTACGACCATAGGCATGCAGCTTCAGCTCTATGGGTTCGTCCAGAATTTTCACTGGATACTACTCGCTTTAATTGTAATGGCCGTGATTAAAATTGCGTTAATTAGCTCGGTAGCGCGCTTTATGGGTGAGCGTGACGAAGATGCCTGGGGCAGCGGTATTTCGCTATTTCAAATGGGGGAGTTTGGCTTTGTCATTGTCGCCTTGGCAAGCAGCCATGGTCTGCTGAGTAAAGAGATTGTCACCAGTATGATAGGCATTGGTGTGTTGAGTATGGCGATAACACCTATTGTTATTCACCGGTTGAAATCTTTGGTGAATCTGGTTGTCCGCCAGCCCGATCCTCTGGTCGATATTGAGCAGCAGCGAACCTCAGGCAGTGAAGGGCTGGAAAATCAGGTACTGATTTGCGGCTTTGGCCGGGTTGGGCAAACCATGAGTCGATTTTTGGACGCCGAGGGTATTACTCATATAGCCGTAGATAATGATCCAATGCGAGTTCAGGAAGCCGTTGCCGGTGGCGCTCGTGTCTATTTCGGGGATAGCGCCCGAAAAGACATCTTACGAGCGGTAGGAGCCGAGAGTGTCGATCTTATTATTATCAGTTTCGCCGACGACCTGCGCGCACTCGAAGTGCTGAAAGAGCTTCGCCAGTTAAACCCCGATGCCTACATTATTGTGCGCAGTCGTGACGATATAAGGTTAACTCAGTTACAGGAAGCTGGGGCATCCCAGGTAGTGCCGGACACACTGGAGGCGAGTTTAATGCTGATTTCTCACGTGCTCAGCCGCAGTGGTATTCCAATACGCCGTATTCTTGCGCGGCTGGATAAAGAAAGACGCAACCATTACGGTGAAATGCATGGCTTCTTCCAGGGGGACGAAACTGAAATTACGCCGGAACTGGCTGACAAACTTGAGTTTTTACGTGCTTTAACCTTGCCGGAAGGTGCCTGGGCGACGGGCAAACGTATCGATGAATTAAACTGGGATAAGCATCAGGTGCAACTGAAGGCTTTACGCCGTGACGATGAGGAAATTCCAGAGCCTGATAATGATACCGAATTACAACCGCAAGACGTGGTCTTGCTGGTGGGTAAACCGCGTTATGTTGAGGCTGCGGAACGTTGGCTACTGGAAGGCTGAAACAGTCCGTTACAACTTAGTGCCGAATTCACACAACTGGCAACAGTTAACGGCTAACATTTTACATTATTAACAGCAATAATGATGCTGTGAGTTAACCAATTACGAGAACAATAAAAAATGAAATTAAAAAAACGAGCCTTTATTCCGCCGTTAATTATTGTTGGAGCTATCGTTTTAGCGATACTTGCAAGTATGTCTGCTGAGCCGCCAAAACAGAAAGATAGAAGTAAACCCGCTGCGATGGTTGAAGTTCTGGAAGTGAGCCCTCGTGACATGACTTTTATTGTAGACTCGCAGGGAACGGTAAAACCAAAGCATTCAACCACACTGGTGGCAGAAGTGACCGGACAAATTGTCGACGTTGCTGAGAATTACCATGCCGGTGGTTTCTTCAAAAAAGGCGACACACTGGTTCAGGTCGATCCATCTGATTATGAAGTTGCAGTCCAGCAGGCCCGAGCTAACTTGTTACAGGCTCAGTCCGAGTTAGAGCAAGAGAAGGCGCGGGCTCGCGTTGCTGAAGAAGAATGGTCTGCATTTAAAGAAGGAGATGCTCCCGAACTTGGTTTGCGTAAACCGCAACTGGCCAGCGCTATTGCCGCAGTCGAGTCGGCTGAAGCTAATCTTGCCAGAGCAGAGCGTGATTTAGAGCGAACCACCATAAAAGCACCTTACGATAGCGTACTCCGTAGTAAAGAAGCCAACCTGGGGCAGTTTGTTTCAACGGGTAGCCAAATCGCCCTGGTTTTTGATACCCGTACGGCAGAAGTTCGGTTGCCATTAAGTGACCTTGATATGACGTATATTCTTGATCCGGCTCTTGCGGAAGAAGCGCCCCGAGTGCAGTTAGAATCAATGGTTTCCGGGGAGTCTGCAACCTGGCAGGGACGTCTGGTTCGGACAGAGGGTGTCTTAGATGAAAATAGCCGTGTTATTTATGGTGTCGTAGAAGTCTCCGACCCTTACAATTTGGGTGAAGAGACACATCCAATACCTTTGCGCTATGGACGTTTTGTGCAAGCGAAAATAGAGGGGACTGCAGCTAAAGGGGTGATGGAAGTGCCGACGTATGCACTGAACCCTGATGGGTCTGTCTGGGTTGTTCCTGAGAATCGAGAGCTGGAAAAACGTGATGTTGACGTTGTGCGAACTCAGGGAAATACGAGCCTTATCAGTTCCGGGCTGGAAAGTGGGGATAAAGTGGTGCTGACGCAGTTGAAGAATGCGTTACCGGGTATGAAGGTGCGTTTGCCCGGCGACCCACTGCCAGAGCAAATGGAAACAACGGCTAAAGCAGATGAAAGCGGTGAGAAAAAAGCCGAAGATTCTGAAAATGTAGGCGGGTAAACATCATGACGACTGAAAAACAAACCGGTCTGATTGCGTGGTTTGCACGCAACTCGGTAGCCGCAAATTTATTGATGATCATTATTCTGGTTGCAGGCGCGCTGTCAGTGTTCACTGTGCGCAAGCAGATGTTCCCGGAAATTGAACTGAATATTATCAGCATTCAGGTGCCTTTCCCCGGTGCTGCGCCACAGGAGGTGGAGCAGGGCGTCATTATGCTGATAGAAGATGCGATTGAAGATGTTGATGGCGTTGAAGAGATGACTTCTCAGTCACGGGAAGGCGGCGGTAGTGTCACTCTGGAAGTTGAACCCGACTATGACGTACAAGTTGTCATGGACGAGGTAAAAATGCTGGTGGATGCAATTCCTAACTTTCCCCAGCAAATTGAAAAACCCAATATTTACCGGGTAAGACCACAGCGGCAAGTTATCTGGATGTCGGTTTATGGCGACCTAGATGAGCGCTCCCGTAAAGAGCTGGCAAAGGAAGTTCGGGATGAGCTCAAGACGGTCGGCGGCATAACCAAAGTTGATGTGGTTGGTGACCGTGATTATGAAATTTCAGTTGAGATTTCTCAGCAGGATCTTGAACGCTATGGACTCACCTTTTCGCAAATCGTCGACGCGGTTCGTGGTACCTCAATTGATGTTGCGGGTGGGTCAATAAAAACCCCCAACGGTGACATTTTATTGCGTGCTAATAACCAGGCTTATGTAGGTGGTGAGTTTGAGGAAATTGTCTTATTAAGCCGTGCTGACGGCACGCGTTTAACTCTGGGTGATATAGCCAAAGTAGAAGACGGTTTTATTGAAGAAGAGTCTTATACCCGCTTTGACGGTAAACCGGCAACTTTTGTCCGGGTGCAGTCAGTGGGTGATCAGAACGATCTTAAAATAGCAGAATACGTCCGCGACTATACGAAGAGAAAAAATGAGGAGCTACCTGATGGCGTTCAGGTAGCACAATGGGGAGACTCTTCGTATTACCTGCAAGGCCGCCTGGATCTGATGCTGGATAATATGTGGATGGGCGGACTGTTGGTTTTCCTCATGTTGTCCCTGTTCTTACAACTGCGTTTGGCGTTCTGGGTCATGATAGGCATTCCGGTGTGTTTTTTAGGCACCATTGCGTTAATGCCTCTACCGATGTTTGATATCTCAATAAATATGATCTCGCTGTTTGGCTTCATACTCGTGTTAGGGATAGTGGTGGATGATGCGATAGTCATAGGAGAGAGTGTCTATACCGAAATAGAAGAAAACGGAAAAAGTATTGATAACGTTATTGCAGGGGCTAAGCGTGTGGCTATGCCCGCTACCTTCGGTGTATTAACAACGATGGTTGCCTTTGTCCCCATGTTGACGGTTGAAGGGGGGATGGGCGCTATTTGGGAGTCTATTGCCTGGGTCGTTATTCTTTGTCTGGCGTTTTCGTTGGTAGAATCAAAACTGATATTGCCGGCACACATCGCCAATATGAAATACTCCAAACAAAAGGGTGAAAAAAATAATGCATTTCAACGTTTTCGCAATAAATTTGCGAGTGCGATTAAGTCTTTCGTAGAGAAGCATTATCGTCCATTTCTTAAAAAATGCCTGCACTACCGCTATACAACGTTAGCAACCTTTGTCGGTATGCTGATTCTGATGGCAGGCCTTATGAGTGGAGGTATTGTGCGCTGGGTTTTCTTCCCGGATATTCCCAGCGATTTTGTCCAGGCGAATGTTGAAATGCAGCCCGGTACTTCAGAAACTCGTACCATTGAAGTTTTGAACAGTGTGGAAAAATCCCTTAACGCGGTAAATAGCCGTATTAAAGAAAGTGACGGTGAAGCCGTTGTTCGTCATACCAATATCTGGATGAACGGCAATACTTCCGGCACCGTTTTTGTTGAGCTGCAAAAAGGCGAAGACCGTCAGATAGACGGGTTTGAAATTGTGAATCAGTGGCGTGAGTCTGTTCCTGAATTGGCTGGAGTCAAAGCCTTAAACTTCCAGGGAAGTATGAGCGGTGGCAGTGGCTTTGATGTTGAGTTTCAGTTAATAGGTGAGAATCTGGACGAGCTGAAAGCAGCAGCTGACGAGCTTAAACTGAAACTTGCCGACTACGACGGGGTATTTGATATTGAAGATACCTTTGGTGACGGGAAAGAAGAAATTCTTCTGCAAACCAAGCCGCTAGCAACCGCTATGGGGATTAATCTGGCTGAACTGGCTACACAGGTTCGCTACGCCTTTTATGGTGCTGAAGCTCAGCGCATACAGCGTGGCGACGAAGAAGTTAAAGTCATGGTTCGTTACCCTCGTGATCAGCGGGAGTCCGTTGGCAACTTGCAGGATATGAAGCTGCGTGGCCCTGATGGTTCTGAAATTCCATTTACCGAACTGGCTGATATCGAGTTCGCGGAAGGTTATAGCACTATTACTCGTATTGACCGCCAGCGCTCTGTAAACGTTCGTGCGCGAGTCGATAAAGACAGAGTAGAGCCTTTCCGCATTGTCAACGAAGTACGTGAAGATAAAATTCAGCCCATTCTGGATAAGTACCCGAGTGTTGGTTTCCAACTGCAGGGAGCGACTCAGGATGAAGCCGAAGCAACCAGCTCGCTGGCTATTGGCGGACTGCTTGCAATGTTTGCTGTCTATGCGTTAATGGCCATTCCACTGAAGTCTTATAGTCAGCCATTAATTATTATGTCGGTAATACCTTTCGGTATGATTGGCGCAGTTATTGGGCACTGGGTTATTGGTATGCCGGTCAGCATTTTAAGTCTGTTTGGCATTATTGCATTAGCCGGGGTGGTGGTGAATGACAGTCTGGTCATGGTCGACTATGTTAACCGAGCCCGGGATATGGGAACGGATTTACGTAAGGCGGTGCTGGATGCCGGTTGTCGCCGCTTCCGTGCAATAACCCTAACCTCGTTAACGACTTTCTTCGGCTTGCTTCCAATAGTTCTGGAGAAGAGTCTGCAGGCTAAAATAGTAATACCAATGGCAATATCACTGGCCTTTGGTATTATTTTCGCAACGGTCATTACCTTGTTGTTAATCCCTTGTCTGTACTTGATTTTGGCTGATACCAAGCGAGGAGTGCGTACCATGTTGTCCTGGTATGGGCTGGCAACACCGCCTGAACCTAAAGACATGAGCACCAAAGAGGCACTGGAACACTACTAAGTGCCTGAGCAAATAAAAGAAAGCCGGAGCTAAGTCTCCGGCTTTATCGTATGGTTCGTCATAAACTGGTAAACTAACTACTCTAAACTGTTAAATTATTAATAACCGAACACTCCAGAGGAAACGCTGACATGTTGCTGTCGCTTCTTGATCTTGCCGCATTGCTATTTTTCTTTTTCTGCTGGATAGGCTATTCATTGTTCGCCCGCAAACGAGCCCGAACTACGCATTGTCTGTCGAGCATTTTGTGCTCGTTAAGAATTGACTGGTTTACCACTGTCATGCACAAGGAGAATCAAGTTGCTGACGCGTCGCTTATTGGGAATGTCGAGAGAACTGTAACCTTTTTCGCCTCTTCTACCATTTTAGTTCTGGCTGGTGTTATTACGGTCTTAGCGCATGCAGATGAAGTTGTATTGGTGCTAAATGAAATTCCGATGAGTCCCGATACCAGTTCTATTTTGGTGCAGTTTAAACTGTCGGTGTTAGCCATTATCTTTATCTACGCCTTTTTTAAGTTTACCTGGTCTATTCGTCAGTTCGGCTTTGTGTCTGTCCTGTTGGGAGCTTCGGTTGAGTATCATCAGAGCAATAAACCAGAAGAAGAGCGTCGGCGTTTTGCTATGCATGCGGCAAAAGTACTGGATCAGTCCGGGCATGAGTACAATAAAGGCCTGCGCACATATTATTTTGCTTTGGCCTATTTATCCTGGTTTCTGCATCCCGTCATCTTAATTGCTTCAAGCGCTGTGGTGGTCGCAGTGCTTTATCGTCGTGAATATCGCTCACGAGTATTACGTGAATTGTTGGCAACGAAAGGCTATGTGCCGGGAAAAAAATAATAGGAGAAGGTTGTGAATAAGGTATTTTCTGATTTTCTGGCCTGGACTCGTGAACATGAGTGGGGTTGTAGCGAGAGCCATGACTTAACACTGAGCAATGGCACGAAACTTTCGGTCTGGGATAGTGGGGTGTTAGAAGTTTCGCCGGCTAGCCCGGGACACAAGGATATTGTGTTATCCTGTGCGGTGCATGGCAATGAAACCGCTCCTATCGAAATATGTCGGGATATCATTAATGACATTATTGATGAAAAGCAGACAGTCACGCACCGTACGCTGTTTTTGATTGCCAACCCGGCCTCAATAAATAAAGGTGAACGGTTTGTTGAAGAAAACATGAACCGGCTGTTTAGTGGAGCACATAGTAAAGGCAGTACGCAAAACAAAGAACGCGAGCGAGCAGAAAAGATAGAAAATTATGTAGAGCGTTTCTACCAATCGGCTCCGGAAGGTTCCCGCGAACGTTTCCATTATGATTTACATACCGCTATTCGCGACTCAAAACGTGAAAAATTTGCGGTTTATCCGTTTACGCACGGTGCGCCTTACAGCCGCCAACAGCTGCAGTTTTTGCTGGCTTGTGGCGTTGATACGATATTATTAAATCAGGCACCGACAACGACATTTTCATATTTTAGCGCACGTCAGTTTAATGCCCATGCGTTTACTGTTGAGCTGGGTAAAGTTCGTCCATTTGGCGAAAATGACAGGACTAAATTTGCCGCAGCTGAAACGTCTTTACGCAACTTAATTTCGCAAACTGAGCTGGATTTTGGTTCCTTTGAACCTGGACAACACTATGTATTTAAAGAAGCGCAAACCATTAACCGCACTCAGCAGGACTTTGAGCTAAACTTTGCGGATGATGTCGCTAACTTCACCTCTTTTAATAAAGGGGAGCTATTGGCCCGGGATGGTGACAAGGCCTGTTACGCGCAGCATGACGGTGAACATATTATTTTCCCTAATGCCAAAGTGGCGCTGGGGCACCGGGCGCTGTTAACCGTGGTGCGAGTACCCACGGAGTCGCTCGATTTAGTCTGAAACTAATGAGTCTAGGCTACCGAAATTTGTTAAGACTGTTCGTTTCTATTTACACTTAGCGCACTCAGTTTTCATTGGGGGGTGGTTTGCATGTCACTTTACGTAAAGGTAAAGTAACGGCAGTTTCCAACCCAGCTTAAAACCGAAAGAGAAGGTTATGGTCAAGGATAAAAAACACGACACAGAAATTGTGACGAAACCGAAATGGTTTGATAAAGATTCAGTCACAATTCCAATGCTGCAAATTTTAAAAGAAGATGGCAGTTTTCATAAAGATGCCGACATGCCGGAGTACGATAAAGAGCTGATCGTGAAAATTCACGACACCATGCAATTTATTCGTATTCTTGATGAACGCATGATTGCCGCTCAACGTCAGGGCCGTATTAGCTTCTATCTGGCCTCTCGTGGTGAGGAAGCCGAGAGTGTGGCGTCTGCCGCCGCACTAGACGCTGGCGATATGATCATGGGGCAATACCGCGAGCAGGGCGCTTTAGCATACAGAGGCTTTACCGTTGAACAGTTTATGAATCAGCTGTTTTCTAACGAGAAAGACTTAGGTAAAGGTCGTCAGATGCCAGTTCACTACGGTTGCGCTGACTTAAACTTTATGACCATTTCGTCGCCTTTAGGAACGCAAATTCCACAGGCAACAGGTTATGCATTTGGCCAGAAGATGGACAAAACCGATAAATGCACGATCTGTTACTTTGGTGAGGGCGCCGCGTCAGAAGGTGACTTCCATGCAGCCTTGAACATGGCGTCGGTTTACAAAGTGCCAGTCATCTTCTTTTGCCGTAATAACGGTTACGCTATTTCTACACCGGCGCAAGGCGAACAGTACGCCGGTGACGGTATTGCCCCGCGTGGTATTGGCTATGGCATGAAAACCATACGTATTGACGGTAACGATGCTTTCGCCGTACTAAAAGCGACACAAGAAGCTCGTCGTCTGGCGGTAGAAGAAAACGAACCAGTTCTCATTGAAGCCATGTCTTATCGCATGTCTGGTCACTCGACGTCGGATGACCCAACGGGCTACCGTACGCGTGATGAAGAAGCAGACTGGCAGGCGAAAGATCCGCTTGAGCGTTTACAGAAGTGGATGATGAACGAAGGCTGGTTGGATAAAGACCACGTTGAAGAGCATCACGCTGAAGTGAAGGCGAAAGTTCTGGCGGCGTTAAAAGAGTCAGAAAAAGTGCCGGTCCCGCACATTGATGAACTGATCAATGATGTTTACGACGAACCGACTGACATGCTGAAAGAGCAGTTAGACGAGTTGAAAGAGCACATCCGTAAATATCCGGATGCCTACAGTAAAACGTCGGGGAGACTGGACTAATGGCTAAAATGAATTTATTACAGGCCATCAACAGCGCGCTAGACCTGGCGATGGCTAAGCATGACAATGTATACAGCTTTGGTGAAGACACCGGTGGTTTTGGCGGTGTATTCCGTGCAACCTCAGGTTTAACCGAAAAATACGGTAAGCACCGTAACTTTAATACCCCACTGGTCGAGCAGGGGATTATTGGTTTTGCTAATGGTCTTGCCTCACAGGGCAGTTATGCCATAGCCGAAATTCAGTTCGGAGACTACATTTTCCCTGCGTTTGACCAAATCGTGAACGAGACGGCCAAGTTCCGTTATCGTTCAGGTAATGAGTTCAACGTGGGTGGTTTAACCATTCGTACTCCGTACGGTGGTGGTATCGCCGGTGGTCATTATCACTCGCAATCTCCGGAAGCTTACTTTGCGCATACGCCGGGCATAAAGATAGTGACCCCGCGTAACCCGTACGAAGCTAAAGGGTTATTGCTGAGCGCTATTTTTGATAAAAACCCGGTGTTATTCATGGAGCCGAAGCGTTTGTACCGTGCTTCAACGGGCGAGGTTCCGGAAGAAGAATACACCATTCCGTTAGGCAAAGCCGACGTAGTCAAAGAAGGTAAGGATATTACCGTTCTTGGCTGGGGCGCGCAGATGGAAATGATTGAAAAAGCGGTGGAAAAATCAGAAGAAGACGGCGTTTCGTGTGAAGTCATTGACTTGCGGACCATTTCTCCATGGGATGTTGAAACCGTTACCGAGTCGGTTTTAAAAACCGGTCGTTTGGTGATCACTCAGGAGGCTCCTATTACCGGTGGCTTCGCCAGCGAAATTGCGGCAACGGTTCAGGACAAATGCTTCTTGTATCTGGAATCACCAATTGGCCGAGTGTGCGGTATCGACGTACCGTATCCGCTGTGTCACGAAAAAGAGTACATGGCTGATCACTTGAAGATTTATGAAGCGATCAAACGCTCAATGAACTACTAAGGACCCATCGACATGAGTAAAGACTTTATTCTGCCCGATATCGGCGAAGGGATCGTAGAGTGCGAAATCGTTGAGTGGCTGGTTGCCGAAGGTGACGAGGTTAAAGAAGATCAACCCGTAGTTGAGGTCATGACTGACAAAGCTATGGTTGAGATCCCGGCCAAAGACGACGGCGTTGTGGAAAAACTGTATTACCAGAAAGGCGATATTGCTAAGGTTCACGAACCGTTATTTGCAATTAAGCCAGCTGACGGAACTTCTGATGAAGCGCCGGCTAAAGAAAGCGAGCCGACTAAAAAAGAAGAACCGAAAACAGAGGAAAAACAAACTTCAAGCGGCGGCGACACAACTGACTTTATTTTGCCTGATATTGGCGAAGGTATTGTTGAGTGCGAAATCGTTGAATGGCTGGTGTCTGAAGGCGACGAAGTGAAAGAAGACCAACCGGTTGTTGAAGTTATGACGGACAAAGCAACGGTTGAAATTCCGGCTAAAGACGACGGTACCGTGGTCAAGCTATATCATAAAAAAGGTGATATTGCGGAAGTACACAAGCCACTGTTTGCGTTGAAGCCTGCGGGCGGCGTTCAGGAATCTACTTCAAATGCCCCACAGAGTCATGTTGACCCCGACGCTAAGACTTCGCCATCTGGCTCCAAAGCAGAAGCGGAGCCGCCAGCGAAAGCGCGTCAAGGCAAAGCCATTGCCAGCCCGGCAGTGCGTCGTCTGGCCCGCGAAAGTGATATTAACATTGCTGAAGTGCCCGGTTCAGGTAAAAAAGGGCGGGTTCTGAAGAAAGATATTGAAGCCTTTAAATCGGGTGAACAGAAGTCAGCGGCATCAAGCGATAGTCAGCAACCGCAGAAAGCAGCTGCTACCAGCGGTGGTACTCGTACCGAAGCTATCCGCGGTGTGAAAGCGGCTATGGCCAAGCAGATGATGAGCTCGGTCAGTACGATCCCGCATTTCACCTACGCCGATGAATTTGATGTTACTGACTTAATCGCATTGCGTGAAAAGCTAAAAGAGCAATACAAAGAGAAAGGCATTCGGTTAACTGTCATGCCATTCTTTATAAAAGCTTTGTCGCTGGCGATGAAAGAATTCCCGGTGATGAATGCACAGGTGAATGAAGACTGTACTGAGATCACTTACTTTGATGATCACAACATTGGCATGGCCGTTGATACCAAAATTGGCCTGTTAGTACCTAACGTCAAGCAGGTGCAAAACAAGAGCATCATCGATGTAGCCAATGAAGTGACTCGTCTGACTCAGGCATCGCGCGAGGGCAAGTTGCCGCAAGCCGATATGAAAGGCGGTACTATCAGCATTTCAAATATTGGCGTTATTGGCGGTACGGTGGCAACACCTATTATCAATAAGCCGGAAGCGGCGATTGTCGCTTTAGGTAAGGTGCAGGAACTGCCGCGCTTTGATGCCAACGGTAACGTGGTTGCCCGCAAGATAATGACGGTAAGCTGGTCAGGTGATCATCGTATTATCGACGGCGGCACCATTGCTCGTTTCAACAAACTCTGGCAGGAATACCTCGAAGACCCAACCAGCATGCTGGTAAATATGGTCTGAGATAGAGGCTGAGCCAGAAACAAAGAGAGTTAGGCTAAGTTAAGAAACACGCCGTGAACCCCTCCATGGGGGCTTGGGTGACGCCATCCTTGGCGTCACACAGTTTCTTAACTTACACCTAACTCTTTTTTTGTTTCTGGCTATCTACATCTGCGTTCAGTAAGTTAAATAAAGCTAGCAGATCCTACGGATAGTGGGCGTAGCGCCTGAAGTTAAAACCCTCTGATACAGGAGTGTCGAAGGCCATGGATGGCCTTCGTCAAGCCCTCATGGATGAGCTCGTTGCGTCTCCTGTATCAGAGGGTTTTGACTCCAAGCGGAGCGCTCTATCCGTAGGAGCGTTAACACTTCCTTTCACCTTATCCTTCGCAGCTGTGCTATTGTTTTCTTATCTGAGAAGTATCGAGAGTCAGCATGTTTGAAATTATTTATCTTTCTCTAGCGATATTACTGTTGGTCCTTACCCTCGCGCCATTGTCCCGAGCGCAAGTTTGGTGGATACGTGGTCTGGATTTCCCCCGCTTGCAGCTGTCGGTGTTATTAGCGGCTCTGCTGGTTGTCGGCTTGGTTGTTATTCGTGACTGGACGTCTGTTACCGCTATTGCTTCGGGGGCTCTCATTGGTTGTTTAGTCTGTCAGCTGTGGTGGGTTGTCCCTTACACTTTTTTCTTTCCTAAGGAGGTTGAAGCCGTCCAGGCGGGTAACGCTGATGAGCGTTTGCGCATCATGACAGCGAATGTTCTTACCCCTAATCATAATAGTGATGGCTTGCTAAAGCTCGTTCATGACTTTACGCCAGATGTATTGGTTACGCTTGAGTCTGATGACTGGTGGCAGGAACGGTTGGATGCAATTGAAAAGGATTATCCACATACGGTCAAAGTCCCTTTAGATAACCTCTACGGTATGCACGTTTATTCTCGCCTGTCGTTGTCTGATGTCAGTGTTGAATATCTGGTTGAAGACGATAAACCGTCGGTGCATTGTTTTATCGAACTGCCTTGCGGGCAGAAAGTAAAAACGCACTTCGTGCATCCGGCACCGCCAAGTCCTTCCGAGAATGAAGAGTCAGAAGAACGCGATGCTGAACTGGTGTTGGTTGCACGCCGGGTTGAGCCGGAGAAATATCCGACGATAGTCACGGGGGATTTAAATGACGTTGCCTGGTCCCGCACGACGCTTCTTTTCCGCAAACTTAGTGGCTTGTTAGACCCTCGTATTGGGCGTGGCATGTTTAATACATTTCATGCCGAACACTGGTTTGCCCGCTGGCCTCTTGATCATATTTTCCATAGCCATCATTTTGCTTTGGTTTCGATGACGCGCTTGCCAGGCTTTGGTTCTGACCATTTTCCTTTACTCACAGAGCTTGCTTTGGCTGCTCATGAGAATGGTGCAAATGATGGACCTTCGCCAGATGAAGATGACAAAGAAGCTGCTGATGAAATTGTGGATAAGGCTATGGCTTAAGCTTACGCCGAAAGTGAATACGTTGAACTAACAGCCCGAAAATAATGAGAATAAGCCCAGCCAGCGTACTTGGATAAATGGTTTCGCCAATTACGACAGAGAGCAGCAACAGCGAGATAAAGGGCGAAATAAAAATTAAGTTGCTGATAAGCGCCGTATTAGTGGCTGTTTTCATGGCTTTTAACCAAAATAGAAAGGTTATTCCCATTTCAAATAGGCCTACGTAGCTTACCGCCGCCCAGCCTTGCCAGGGTATTTCAGACCAGTCACTCCAGATAAAACTGGCGGCAATAAGTATGGGTAAGGCTAAGCCGAAAGAAAGTACTAAGCTAACAACAGAATCGGCGTTACGGCGCGTATTCAGGATCCAGTAGCCAGCCCATAAGAAAGTGGAAATTAACGCCAGCGTAACGCCCCAGGGATCACTGAAGCTAAGCTCAAGCACATTACCGCGTGTGGCAATAACCAGTACTCCAAAATAACCTAAGGCGCAGGCAACCCAGTCGCGACGCCGTATGCTTTGTTTTAAAAACAGAGCGGCCATAATGCTAAGGGCAATGGCCCAGGTGTAATTGAGTGGTTGAGCTTCGGAAGCCGGCAGCAGTTTATAAGCCTGGAAAAGCACCAAATAATAAATGAGTGGATTAATAAGCCCCATGAGCAGGTAATACAAGGGCATTTTACGTAGCTCGAGTATTAATTCGCTGGTTTTCTTCTGAATAAGGCAGACCAGCGCTAGAATGACAAAAGAAACACTACTGGCTGCAGTAACCATCTGCAATGGGGTCATGTACTGCAGGGTTATTTTGAATGCGGTAGCCACCGTTGACCATAAAAGTACGGCGATGATCGCATAAACAAAGGCTTGTTTATCAGCGGCTATGGTGTGATGGCATAGTGACCCCTTAACTCATACGTCGATGAGTACTGCAGCTTGTTGGTATTCAATCCAGACCAGCGCATTTTGCTGATACTCTTGCGCCAGGTCAATGGCTGTTTTCTGGCTAAGGCCTAAAACCATAAAACTGGCTTCCGGCGGCCATTGCTTTTCGCGGTCCTGACCTTCTCCTGAAAAACAGCAAACGTCAGCTATTTGTTCTAAATGAGTCGCTAATTGCTTATTTCTGCTTTCATTTTCGGATTTTTTAAGCAATTGGCTTTGTGGGTTAAAAGCCGTGATAAAGGTGCCTGTAGTGTGACCAGTACGTTCACATAACCGGTCAAAGGCATTATTCTTTTGGCCTATCGTCAAAGTGATTGTCTTTTCTCCAACGGCGAACCAATAATCCGTATTTTTATAGTTGTCTAGCAGTTCTTTATCCATGCTTTGACCCGAGTATCGATGTTGATTAGAGTACATAGCAAGATTTTAGCGTTAACCGTGAAGATGTTCTATGAACCCCAGTATTAGTGTGATCACTTTAGGTGTTGATGATCTGAAACGTTCATTGGCGTTTTATCAGGATGGTCTGGGTTGGGAAACCGATGGCATTATTGGTGAAGAGTTTGAACATGGCGCCGTGGTTTTCTTTAAATTACCCAGTGGGCTCAGACTGGCTTTATGGCCGCGTACAAGCATTGCTAATGAAATGGGCGTTGAAGTTGCCAGTGCAGCGAATGAAGTGTTGTTAAGTCATAACGTCAATTCCCGCAGTGCGGTTGATGAGGTTATGGTGGAAGCGGAACGGGCAGGGGCCGATATTCTTAAACCTGCAAAGGACTTGTTCTGGGGTGGCTACGGTGGTTTTTTCAAAGATCCAGACGGACATATTTGGGAAGTAACTTGGAACCCGGCCTGGAGTGCTTAGCAGAAGTAAAAGAATCCCATCAGCGAATCCTTGAAATATTTAGATTTATCTGAATTTTTTCTCGATAAAACGCGTAAAAATGATCCTGAACTATTTTACTGAGCGTATCTTCTTATATTATTTTTTATTTATGATGAATAGGAAAGCCCATGTTTGGCTCAAAAACGAAGTATCAACTTGCGCAAGCTAATAAAGAATTGGGTGAGTACGAACAGCTGATAAATGCCATTGACGATAATATCGCTCGAATTGATTTTACCCCGCAAGGTTACATCATAAATGCTAATAATCTGTTTTTAGAAGCCATGGGTTATCGGCTTGACGAGATAGTATCAAAGCACCACAAAATCTTTTGTGATAACGACTATGCGACAAGCACAGAGTATCAGAACTTTTGGAAGCAATTGGCGCAGGGGCAGTCTCACCATGGACGCTTTAAGAGGTTCCGTAACAATGGGAATGTCATGTGGCTTGAGGCTTCTTATTTCCCGATTAAAAATTCAGAGGGGCAGGTCGAATATATAACTAAAATAGCGAAAGATGTGACTCGCGAAGTTCTGGAGTTAGAACACCAGGTCGCTGTTAGCACTGCAATTGATAAGTCCATGGCAACCATAGAATTCTCTCCATCGGGCGAGATCCTTCGTGCCAATAAGAACTTTTTAGACACAGTAGGTTACCGGGCTGATGAAATTGAAGGACGTCATCACCGCCTGTTTTGTGAGCAGGCGTTTTATGATGAAAACCCCAGCTTCTGGAAAGAACTGAGTGACGGTCAGTTTAAAACAGGCCAATTTAAACGCCTGAGTAAACACGGAGAGGCCATTTGGCTTGAGGCCAGCTACAACCCCATTTTTGATGAGAATGGGCAGGTGACAAAGATCATTAAATTCGCCAGTGACGTAACGGCCAGCGTGGTTAAAGCTCAGCAAACAGTGGAGGCTGCTGCTGTGGCTTATTCTACTTCGCAGCAAACCGCTTCTATTGTCAGAGAGGGTAAAGCCTCGATTGAAGTATCAGTAGAAACCTCGAATGAGATTCTTTCGAAAAGTAACAAAACAGATGAAGTGATTGAGCAACTTCACGAGCAGGCTCGCAGTATCGAGGATATTGTTAAAACAATTAACGGACTGGCAGATCAAACGAACTTATTGGCGTTGAACGCAGCTATTGAGGCGGCCAGAGCCGGAGAGCACGGACGAGGATTCGCTGTTGTTGCAGATGAAGTGAGAAATTTAGCGTCGCGGACGACACAGGCAACCAGTCAAATTTCCGGCGTTATGGAACGCAGCTCTGAGGTTTCTCAGGCTATATCGACATCGATAGATGATATTCAAAAAATGGCTGAACTGAGCAAAGAGCAAATTGGAAAAGTGAAAGACTTGATAGAAAAGGTAGATGAAGGCGCAACGAATGTCGTCAATGCAGTGAGCCACCTTTCGTAAGGTGACTCACTGTTTTTATACGAGTTCAGATACCAGTAGTTAGCCAGCAGGATAAACGTAGTTTGCCTGAATACCCAGAGGAAAGCCAAGAGTCCAGTAGAGAATAAGGAAGGCAGACCAGAGTATTAAGAGCGCTACAGTATAGGGCAGCATCATTGCTACTAAAGTACCTATGCCTGTGCCTTTAACATAGCGCTGACAATAAAGAACGACCAGTGGGAAGTAAGGCAGTAACGGCGTAATAATGTTACTGGATGAATCACCGACACGGTAAGCAGCCTGAGTTAAGTCGGGTGAATAGCCCAGCTGCATAAGCATAGGCACAAAAATAGGCGATATCAGGGCCCATTTAGCCGATGCTGAACCGACAAATAAGTTAATAAAAGCCACTAAGAAAACAATACCGACCATAGTGACCCCACCGGACAGCTCTAAGCTCGCCAGGAAGTTAGCCCCTTTAACGGAAATTAATGTGCCGAGTTGTGAGTCGCCGAAGGCTTTTATGAATAAGGCACAGAAGAACGCCATAACCATATAGTAGGCCATGCCTTCCATCGACTTAGTCATTGCACTGATAACATCCTGTGAGTTACCGAAATTACCGGAAATATAACCGTGAACAATGCCCGGAATAATAAACAGCAGGAAGATGAGCGGAACAATCATGCCCATAAGAGGGGCTGAGTAAGATGCCAATTCACCGGTTGCCGGGTCAGCCAAAGGAGTATTTTCAGCCGTTGCTGAGAAGTACAACAAAGCCAACCCTACCGCCATGGTGATTACGCCAGCATAAAATGCTTTGCGGTCACGTGGGGAGACATCGTCTAGTGCCGGCATGTCATCGGTATCACCATCAATTTCGGCACCGCGCAAACGGGGCTCAACCACTTTGTCCGTCAGGAACCAGCCAATGGCAACGACGACAATTGACGAAGCGGCGGTAAAGTAATAGTTGTTCAGTGGGTTCAATTGCATGTCCGCATCAATAATTTGTGCGGCACTTTCAGTAAAGCCTTGTAACAAAGGGTCTACAGCTGAAGGAACAAAGTTGGCACTGAAGCCGCCGGAAACACCAGCAAAGGCCGCCGCGATACCGGCCAACGGGTGTCTGCCGGCAGCGTAGAAAATCACACCACCTAAAGGAATAACCAGTACATAGCCTGCATCAACGGCAGTATGACTGACAATAGCAACCAGAATCAGTACTGGTGTCAGTAACATTTTTGGCGTGACGTTAAGCATCAACTTTATGGCGACATTAATAAAACCCGAGCGCTCGGCTACACCGACACCCAGCATGGCAACCAGCACAACACCTAGAGGCGCAAAGCCCATGAAGGTGTCGACCATGTTGGCAAGAAATGCGGCCATTTCGGTACCACTTAATAGGTTGGTAACGCCTATTGTGTCACCGGTTAGAGGGTGCTTTTCGTCAAAGCTGACGCCGGATAACAGCCAAGACATTACCCAGACAATGATTAATAAGCCAAAAAACATGACGGCCGGATCGGGCAGCTTATTACCGACCTTTTCAACGCCATCTAAAAGGCGATTTAACAGACCGTCCGGCTTGTCCTTTTGCGAACGGTCTGGTTGTGGAGATTGAGCCATGGTGAAACCCCTGATTGTTATTTTATTGGTCTAATTATTATGCGCAGGTATCATAACCATTATTCTATGGTGGAACAAAGCAAACAGGGTGAAAAAGTGTCGATGATTTGTGGTACAGATGAAGCGGGTCGCGGACCTATTGCCGGGCCGGTTGTGGCAGCGGCCGTCATTTTAGACCCGGATAACCCAATTGAAGGGCTTAACGACTCAAAAAAACTGAGCGAAAAGAAGCGTGAAAAGCTGAGTCTGGAAATAAAAGAAAAGGCACTCTATTGGTCTATTGCTCAGTCTGATCCTGACGAAATAGAAGCCATTAATATTCTATGGGCGTCGATGAAAGCTATGCAGCGAGCCGTGGAAGCGCTTCCGCTAAAGCCCGATATGGTGCTGGTAGACGGTAATAGGGTTCCGGAGTTGAATGTACCTGCCAAGGCCATTGTAGGCGGCGATGCCAGCGAACAGTGCATTGCTGCCGCCTCAATTTTAGCGAAGGTGGAGCGGGACCGACAAATGCTCAAGTGGCACGAACTATACCCACAGTATGAATTTGATAAGCACAAAGCTTATGGCACAAAAAAGCACCTGGAATTATTAGAAAAATACGGGCCTTGCCCTATACATCGTAAAGGCTTTAACCCGGTTAAGCGGCTTTTGGCTAACTTGTGATTTAACCCGAAAATTCATACACTATACGGCTATTCATAAAGCTCTTTCAGGAAGTTGGAATTCACCATGCAGTCTATCCCGCACGTTGATATGCGCCGTTATCAGAATGACTTTAATGCTTTTACCCAAGATGTTGGTAATGGTTACGAAAAATACGGCTTTATTGCCTTAACCCAGCACGGCGTTGATACCGCGCTTATTGAACGGGCACTGGATACCTGTCGTGAATTGTTTGCGTTACCTGAAGATGTAAAAAAGCAATATCACCGTCCGGGTCAGGGCGGTGCCAGAGGTTATACGCCCTTTGGTACTGAAGTGGCTAAAGACGCCAAACATGTCGACTTAAAAGAGTTCTGGCATGTGGGTCGTGAAATTGAAGGCGAGCCGCCGTACCCGCAACTATTGCCAAACGTCTGGCCACAAGAGCTGCCTAAATTTAAAGACGATATGCTGGCTATTTACGCGGCTTTGGATAACTTAGGGAACCAGGTGCTGGAAGCTCTTTCTGTTTATCTGGGTCAACCGAAAGACTTTTTCCGAAACAAAGTGAATAACGGCAATTCAATTCTGCGGCCTTTACACTATCCACCTATTGTTGATGAAGATACGCCATCTGTTCGTGCTGGTGCGCATGAAGACATCAACGTTCTGACGCTCCTGGTGGGGTCGCGAGAACCGGGCTTAGAAGTGTTGGCCAAAGACGGCACCTGGGTGCCGGTAACGATTATTGAAGGTGCCATTATTTGCAATGTGGGTGACATGTTGCAGCGCTTAACGAATCATGTGCTGCCATCGACAACACACCGGGTGGTTAATCCGCCGGCACCATTTAATGAAAAGTCGCGTTATTCAATACCCTTCTTTTTACATTTTAATCCAGATGTGATGATCACACCGCTGGAAAGCTGTATTTCGAATGAGAATCCGCAGCGAGATGACCCTATTACAGCAGATGACTATCTAATGCAGCGCTTACGTGAAATTGGTTTGATAAAAGACTAAAAGGAGCCGCTGGTGAAAACAGGCGAGTTTAATCTAAAACGCATAGTTCAGGGTGTGGCTGCTGTCACTGTTTCTGCATTACTCATCAGTTGCGCATCAGCTCCGCAGGAGCCTGAAAGCAAAGAGTTTCGATTAACGTTATTGCACATTGGCGACCATCATTCTAATTTGGACGCTAAGCGGCAAACCTTAGTGTGGGGAGAACAGGAATGGCAAGTTGATGCCGGTGGCTTCCCTCGTGTTGGCGCGCAAATCAAAGAGCTACGCGCGGCTAACGAAAATGTACTGACGTTGCATGCTGGTGATGCCCTGACAGGCAGCTTGTATTTCACCTTGTTTGGTAGTGAACCCGACGCCCGTATGATGAACAACATCTGTTTCGATGCTTTCACTATTGGTAACCATGAGTTTGATACCGGCGATGCCGGACTGGCCGAGTTCCTGCAGGAACTGGGGACTGAAAGCTGTCCCACCGTGAAGCTCGGAGCGAACATTAAGCCAAAAGTCGGGCAGTCTCCACTGACACCTGACCGCGAGTGGCAAATGTTTCAGCCGTACACAATAGTCGAGCGTGGCGGTGAAGAAATAGCCATTATTGGTCTGGATATTGCCAGTAAAACGAAGAAGTCATCGCAGCCCGATGAGTCCACTGAGTTTTTAGACGAACTGGAAACGGCGCGCAAGTATATCGCGGAAGTTCAACAGCAGGGTATCGAAAAAATAGTTCTGCTAACGCACATTCAGTATGAGCGGGACAAAGAGCTGGTGCAGCAGTTGCCGGGTGTGGATATTGTTATTGGGGGTGATTCGCATACGCTGTTAGGCGACTTCAGTGATTTTGGTATGCAGTCTGACGGGCCTTATCCAACCGAACTGACCAATGCTGACGGCGACAAAGTTTGTATTGGTCATGCTTATCAATATTCATTGGTAGTTGGCGAGATGAAAGCCGTATTTAAAGGTGACAAAATTGCGGAGTGCGGCGGACGTCCGCATTATCTTCTGAGTGACGACATTCAGGTTAGCGACGGTATTGTGACCACTTACGAGCCAATTAAAACCGCGCTGGAAGAAAGTGAAGTCTTCAGCTTTGTTGAACCTGACGCTGAGCTGGAAAGCATGTTGCAGGAGTATCAAGGCAAAGTTGAAGAGTTTTCTGCCGAAGTGCTGGCGCAAGTGCCACAGCAAATTTGCAGTCAGGAAATTGATCTGCCGAGACGCGATGGTTGTGCTGACATAATAAGTTCTGGCGCTCACCGCCTGGTTGCTGAAGCATTCCTGAGCTCAGTGCCGGAAGCTGACTTCGCTATTCAAAATGGTGGTGGTGTCCGCTCTGGTATTAGCCAGGGAGACTTCACCGTAGGTGACGCTTTCACTGTACTGCCTTTCGCAAATACTCTGGTTAAGCTGGAACTGAGCGGCTCTGAGTTCAAACAGGCAATAGAAGAGGCGCTGGCCTATTCCATTTCTGACGGTGGCTCAACCCGAGCTTACCCCTATGGTGCAGGTATTCGTTATTCGGTTGACTTAACCAAAGAAAAAGGCAGTCGTGTGTCTAACCTGCAAGTGTGGGATAAAGGCAGCAACAGTTGGCAACCAATGACCGCCAGAGCTACCTACGTGATGGTGACAAACAGCTTTATTGCAGGTGGTCAGGACGGCTATAACACCTTTTACCGTGTCAGTGAGCGTGGGAGAGCCCGTAATACGGGAATAGATTACGCTCGGTCACTGTCGGATTATGCCAGAGAGCAGAAGGTTCTGAAGCGTCCGCAAGAATTTGCCACACAATCGTACGTTCCTGTGGGAGATAAATAATGGCTCGTTCATTCGAGCCGGCCCCTGTCTCCGATAACGCCAGATTCGATTTCATCGTTGTTATTCTGGCGCTGTTGACGGCCTTTGCGCCTCTTTCCATTGATATGTACCTTCCGGCTTTCAGCGCTATTGCATCGGACTATGCGACCGATACACACCACGTTGAACTGTCGCTGACGGCTTTTTTCTTCGGCCTTTTTATTGGGCAACTGCTTTATGGCACGGCGACTGATAAATTCGGGCGTAAGAATCCCTTGTATATCGGTTTGGCTATATACGTAGTGACATCCATTGGCTGTGCTTTTGCGCCGGATATTCAGTGGCTGATTGCTTTACGTTTCCTGCAGGCTATAGGGGCTTGTGCCGGTATTGTTATTGCCCGCGCTGTGGTGCGTGATTTGTATACCCCGCAGGCTTCAGCTCGCGTGTTTTCATTTCTGATACTGGTCATGGGCGTTGCCCCTATTCTGGCGCCTCTGTTTGGTGCCTATGTCACCGAATGGATGGGATGGCGTGCTCTGTTCTTAATTGTTGCCGGTTTAGGTGTGGCCTCCGCTGTGACTATTCACTTTGTGTTGCCAGAAACCCGCGGGCGTCGCTACGACGTGCGTATGCGAAATACCGGCAGCACTTATTGGGCGGTTCTGCGAGACCCTTCATTTCTGCGTTATTCGTTAACGGGCGCTATTGCTCAGTCAGGATTATTTGCCTATATCACAGGCTCGCCAAAAATGTTTATTGAGGTTTTTGGCCTTGAGCCTATGCACTACAGTTGGCTGTTTGGATTAAACGCTATTGGCATTATTGGTTTTTCACAGCTTAATGGCTGGTTACTGAAGTACCACTCCTCACGCAAGATCCTTAATGTTTCCTTACCGGTATTGGCCGTGGTGTCCATTGTTATGTGCGTTATGGCGTATTTTAATGCCGGATTCTGGGGAATATTACTGTCGCTATTTGCCTATATATCGACTTTAGGCATGGTATTCCCGAACGCTATGGCGGGGGCTTTGGCTGAACAGAAAGAACGCGCAGGTTCGGCGTCTGCCGTAACCGGTAGCTTACAGTTTTTAATTGCTGGTTTGGTTTCTGCTGGCGTGAGTCAGGCCGGTTCATATACTGATTATGCCATGGCCTGGGTCATAGGTGTGGCCGGCTTACTCGCGGTAATTGCATACCGCGTAATGCGCCGGCCAGAATAAGCTTTTTAGTTATAATAGGTCGGTGCGGCTGGTCCTACAGGGAATCCAAAAACAAAGACCCAAAGGAAGAAAAGCAGCGACCAGCCTACAAAGAAGAACATAGAATAAGGCAGCATCATGGCAACCAGAGTGCCAATACCTAAATCCTTCTTATAACGAGCCGCAACGGCCAATATTAAGCCAAAGTAACTCATCATTGGGGTAATAACGTTAGTGACTGAGTCACCAATGCGGTACGCCGCCTGAATAACTTCCGGCGAGTAGCCAATCAGCATCAGCATAGGGACAAAAATAGGGGCGGTAATAGCCCACTGAGCAGAAGCTGAGCCCAGCATTAGGTTTACGAAACCGCAGACCATAATGAAGAACAGGAAAATGATAGGACCGGTCATACCAATATTGGTCAGGAACTCCGCACCATTAATGGCAAAAATAGTCCCGAAATTCGTCCATTTAAAGAAGTTAACGAATTGCGCCGCAAAAAACACCAGCACAATATACATCCCCATAGTGCTCATGCTGTGCGACATCGCATCAATAACATCACGGTCCGTGCGCATGGTCTCGACAGTTCGGCCATAAACGTAACCGGGAATAGCGAAGAAGAAGAAAATATAAACAACAACGCCTTTTAGAAACGGCGAGCCTTTAACTTCACCGGTTTCCGGGTGACGCAATATTCCCCACTCAGGTACAACGGTTAACGCGAGAATACCAGCCAGAACCAGAACGCTTAACCCCGCGTAAATTAACCCGCGTTTTTCCTGTTTGGTCAGAGGGTCCATTGACGATTGATCGGACAAATCAATAGAGGCTTCGTCTTTGTTGTATTTTCCCAGTTTAGGCTCGACAATTTTGTCGGTTATCAACGCGCCCATAATGGCAATGAGAAAGGTGCTAGCCATCATAAAGAACCAGTTAGCTTCTGCACCAACGGTGTAGGCAGGGTCAATAATTTTAGCGGCTTCTTCGGTGATGCCTGACAGTAAAGGATCAACAGTGCCAATTAATAAGTTAGCACTGTAGCCAGCCGATACCCCGGCAAAGGCTGCAGACAGACCCGCCAGCGGGTGACGACCCAGCCCGTAAAAAATCATGGCCGAAAGTGGTACCAATACAACATAACCTAGTTCTGCTGCGGTGTTAGAAATGATACCAGCAAAAACAATGGTCACAGTTACCAGGCGTGGTGGAGCTTTCATGACCAGCCCGCGCATAGCCGCTGAAATTAAGCCTGAGCGTTCAGCAACACCGACACCTAAAAGAGCAACCAATACCGTCCCTAACGGTGTGAAGCCGGTAAAGTTGGTGACCAGATTAGTAACAATGCGCTGTATTCCCTCAGCATTAAGCAAGCTGACTGCTTTTATAACGGTTTCGCCGTCTCTGGGGTCTACCGCACTGACGCCAAAATAAGCAGCTATGCCACTAATGAAAATAATGAATAAGCAGAAGACTGCGAATAGGGTAATGGGGTGGGGTAACAGATTACCAAGCCACTCAACGCCATCAAGAAAACGGGTGAACCAGCCTCGTTTGCTGGTCGCGTTATAGTCATTATTAGGAGACTGCATAACTCGCGCCTTTAGTATAAGTTTTAGACCAGCGCAGGATTCTAGCATAAAAAAACGGCGCCGCTGAAATCAGGGGCGCCGTTTTTCGATTAACCTTCAGCGGTTATGCAGCTTCATCTTTCTTGAGATTTTTCAGGGCATAATCGAATGCTGCCTGACCGGCTAATAAATCTTCCGGTGCAAAGTCATCGACGTTAATGGTACGCAGACGACCGACTTCCGTGCGCTCAAGCAGAGCCACTTCGTCGTCACTCAATACGCCCAGCTCTTTACCTTTAGCGGCTAGCTGGTCTAATTGAGTAAAGCTGAAGCGTTTACCGGCTGCTTTACAAACTTTGTCGTACAGTGGCTCTGCGGCAATCACATTCTTCAGGGTTTCTTCAAGGAAACCAAAGTGACCTTCAGGGCTCAGGAACTGGCCTTCGCCTAAACGCGTACGAACGTCGTTTGGTGACATAAGCATACGGGCAATTTCATGGTCGTTTTTATCTGTAGGACGTTTAGCGATACGGCCTAACGGATACATAACGGCGCGCATGAAGCTACCAACACCGCCAAAGTTCGCCAGCATTTCCAGCTGTGCTTCCTGTAACTTATGCAGAGTGTCCTGCATAGCCCAGTGAACTAACGGCAAGTCTTCTTTAATGCGACCCTGGTCATGATAACGTTTCAACACACAAGAACCGATGTATAGGTAGCTGAGCATATCACCTAAGCGTGCAGAAACGCGCTCTTTACGTTTAAGGCTACCACCCAGTTTACCCATCGCAATGTCTGACAATAACGCCATGTTGGCACTAAAGCGGTTCATCTGCTGGTAGTATTTACGAGTTTCGTCGCTAGCCGGAACAGAGCTCAGGCGGTGACCACCAAAACCATAGAACAGTGAACGAACAAAGTTACTGATGGCAAAGCCAATATGGCCAAACACGGCTTTATCAAATTTCTTCAATGCATCCGGGCCTTTTTCAGCCGAGGCTTCCATTTCTTTCAGAACAAATGGGTGGCAACGAATAGCGCCCTGGCCGTATATCATCATAGTGCGGGTAAGAATGTTGGCACCCTCTACTGTAATGGCAACCGGAACCCCCTGGTAACCACGGCCAAGGTAGTTATTCGGACCTAAACAGATACCTTTACCACCGTGGACGTCCATAGCGTCGTCCATGCAAGCACGTAGCTTTTCAGTCATGTGGTATTTCGCAATAGCACCAATAACACCAGGTTTCTCGCCTAAATCAATACCTTTGGTCGATAACATCGTCACCGCGTCCATCAGGTAAGCGTTACCGGCTATGCGAGCCATTGGCTCTTCAACACCTTCCATTTTACCTATAGGCAATTTGAACTGGCGGCGGATACGTGAGTAAGCACCAGTTGCCAGGGCCATTTGCTTAATGCCACCAGCACTGTTTGACGGCAGAGTGATTGAACGGCCAACTGACAGGCATTCAACCAGCATACGCCAGCCTTTACCGGCATTTTTCTGACCACCAATAATGAAGTCTAATGGAACGAATACGTCGTTACCGCGGATAGGGCCGTTTTGGAACGGAACGTTCAGCGGAAAGTGACGGCGACCAATTTCAACACCTTTGGTATCGCGAGGAATAAGGGCACAGGTAATTCCCAGCTCTTCTTCTTCACCAATAAGGTTGTCAGGGTCGTACATTTTAAATGCCAGACCTAATACGGTAGCTACTGGCGCTAAGGTAATGTAGCGCTTATTGAAATTCAGTTTGATACCGACAATTTCTTCGCCGTTCCATTCACCTTTACACACCACACCTGAGTCAGGAATGGCACCTGCGTCGGAACCGGCTTCAGGGCTGGTCAAAGCAAAGCAGGGAATTTCGTCACCGCTGGCTAAGCGTGGCAGGTAATGATCCTGCTGATCTTTCGTACCATAATGCTGCAATAATTCGCCCGGGCCTAATGAGTTAGGTACACCGACGGTTGAGGCCAGCACGGTACTGACACCGGCAAGTTTCTGCAGAACACGAGACTGGGCGTAGGCAGAAAACTCCAGACCACCGTATTCTTTCTTAATGATCATGGCGAAGAATTTTTCGTCTTTCAGATACTGCCAGACGTGCTCAGGCATGTCTGTTAGTTCGTGGGTTACTTCCCAGTCGTCCAGCATTTTGCAGACTTCTTCACATGGGCCTTCTAAAAAGGCTTTTTCTTCAGCCGTTAACTCGGCTTTTGGTACCTTATGAAGTTTTGACCAGTCAGGGTCACCACTGAATAAATCGCCGTCCCACCAGACCGTACCGGCTTCCAGTGCGTCACGCTCGGTATCAGACATTTCTGGCATTACTTTGCGATATGCGCTAAGAATAGGCTTAGTCAGCAGGTTTAAACGAATTGGTGCTATATTAAGCGGAACCAGAACAATTGCCAGAATAGCCCAAAGTACCGGACCGACAATGTCGATTGCGCTACCAATAGCGAACATAATGACAAGACCGGCGCTGAACATAGCCAGGCTGGCTCGTTTGTAGATTAATGCAGCCGCGACTATAACAGTAGCGACAATCCAAAGTGCAATACTCATAATGTAATACTCCGATTTGGAGGTCTGACCAGTGATACTGTGCAAGTTAGATCAACCGGAGTATATTTTCAAGGAAAAATTGAACGGGCGTTTGAATTTTGTTGTCAATATAAACGTCCAGTAGTAAACAGAAGGGGAGAAGTGAAAGTGAAAAGGACTGTCAGTTGGCTGGTATCCAGCGCATTATTAAGTGGTTTGGCAATGAGTACTGCTGTTGCAGATAGTCAGCAGAACGCCGAACAATCCATCGAGCAACCCATCGAACAGTCAATGAAGCCGTATCAGGCTGACTATGTGATAACGCGTGGGGACAGCGAATATGGTGAAGGTTATCGTTACCTTGAAGTGTCGCCTGAGGACGAATGGCAATTGCGTACAAAGTCGGACATTTCCTGGTTTATTTTGTCGGATACCCGTGAAGCTCGTTCGGTATTTATTGTGGATGAAGAGAATAGCCGGCTGGAGCCTCGTGAGTTTATTTACATGAGAACCGGCACCGGATCGGATAAGTCCTTTCATGGTGAATTCAAAGCGAATGAGAAAAAGGTTCGTAATGTGGATACCGGGCGTATGCTGGATGTGAACTGGGAAGACGCGTTATTTGATGAAGCCAATGTGACCGAACAATTGCGTGTAGATTTGGCTAGTGGCGCTGAAACCTTTAAGTACCGGGTGGTTGATGAAAAAGGTCACCAAGACGAATATCGTTTTGAGGTGCTGACAACAGAAAAATTGTCGTTGCCTTATGGTGAGGTTGAAGCAATAAAAGTAGGGCGTATAAGGGATAATAACCGGCGCCAGACCTTTTTCTGGTTCGCGCCGGAGCTAAACTACGTCATGGTTAAAATGCAGCAATTCAAAGAAGGTGACGAGCAGGCCACCATGTCACTGAAAAGCTTGTCTATGTAAACCGGCATTAATGGCAGATTACTCGGCGGCGTAGCCTTGAGCGCCCAGGACTTCGCCGTCTAGTGTAACGCGGCCGCCTTCCAGTTTAAGTCTATCCTGGCAAAACCAGTTAACCACCAGCGGATAAATGCGGTGTTCCTGCTCGTGCACGCGAGCCTGAACTTCTTCCACTGTGTCGCCGTCAAAAATAGGTACTTTGGCCTGCAATACCACCGGGCCACCGTCGAGTTCTTCTGTCACAAAATGCACACTCACGCCGTGTTCGGTATCGCCTGCGTCCAAAGCCCGCTGGTGCGTATTCACACCTTTATATTTAGGCAGAAGGGAAGGGTGAATATTGAACATGCGGCCTTCATAATGGCGTGTAAAACCACCTGTCAGAATGCGCATAAAGCCGGCCAGAACAACTAAATCGGGCTGGTAACTGTCAATCAGCGACTTCAGTTCGGCGTCATAAGCCTCGCGAGAGTCAAACTCTTTATGACTCAATACCTCGGTATCAATGCCTTTAGCCGCGGCTTTCTCTAAGCCTTTAGCCGAGGCTTTATTGGAAATAACCGCAACCACTTCACCGGCTAGTTTTTCATCTTCGCAGGCCTGTTGAATGGCCTGCATATTACTACCGGTGCCTGAAATTAGTACAACAATACGCTTCATTAGTGAGTCTCGTCGGCCAGAATGTCGACTTGCTCTTCACCTTCAGCCGCGTTGGCAATACGGCCAATTTTCCAGGCGTCTTCACCGGCGTCTGTCAGAATTTGAATGGCTTTATCTGCTTGCTCGTTGGGAACCGCAATAACCATACCCACACCACAGTTAAAGGTGCGGTACATTTCTTTCATGCTGACATTGCCGTTTTCTTTTAACCAGTCAAAAATAACCGGCCAGTCCCAGCTGTTGCCGTCAATAACGGCTTTGCTGCCTTTCGGTAAAACTCGTGGAATATTTTCCCAGAAGCCGCCGCCGGTAATGTGTGACAACGCGTGTACTGGTACGTGTTTAATTAGCTCAAGAACCGACTTAACGTAAATGCGGGTAGGCTCTAATAAATGGTCAGCCAGTGTTTTGCCTTGTAAATGAGATTCTAGATCAGCACCGCTCACTTCAATAATTTTGCGAATAAGCGAGTAACCATTTGAATGAGGGCCGCTGGAGGCCAGCGCTATTAACGCGTCGCCGTCGGCAACCTTGGTGCCGTCTATAATTTCAGATTTTTCCACCACACCGGTACAGAAACCGGCTAAGTCATAATCGCCGCCTTCGTACATGCCCGGCATTTCTGCCGTTTCGCCACCAATAAGCGCACAACCCGACTGTTCACAGCCGTCGCCGATACCGGCAACTACATCGGCTGCTACGTCAACGTCTAGCTTGCCGGTTGCATAATAGTCGAGGAAAAATAGCGGCTCAGCACCCTGCACAATAAGGTCGTTGACACACATAGCAACCAAGTCGATACCGACGCCGCGGTGGCGTTTCAGATCTATGGCTAAACGCAGCTTGGTCCCCACACCGTCGGTGCCTGATACCAAAACCGGTTGCTTATAACCCGCCGGAATTTCACACAGAGCACCAAACCCACCAATGTTACCCATGACTTCAGGCCGGTGCGTGCGCTTAGTAACGCCTTTAATACGCTCAACCAATGCATTACCAGCGTCAATGTCGACGCCCGCGTCTTTATAACTTAAAGAAGGTTTTTTATCGCTCACAGAATAATCCCGACTGGCAAAATTTGCGCGCAAGTTTAACACGATTTAAGCCACAAAAGGTAGCTTAAGCGCCTCCTTATTGTGTCAGGATTTCTCTGCGATAAACCGGTAACCAACACCGGGTTCTGTTTCTATATACTTTGGCTGTGCTGGGTCATCTTTGAGCTTCTTACGCACCTGGCTGACAAAAATACGCAAATAGTGGGTGTCTTCCTGGTGCGTTCGACCCCAAATTTTCTCCAGCAACTGTTGCTGGGTCACGAGTTTTTGCGGGTGGCTGACTAAGAAATCCAGTAAAGCGTATTCTTTACGGGACAAGTTAACGATCTCGTTTTGCAGAAACACTTTGTGTTGCTCGCGGTCAATGAGTAACTCACCAAAACGAAGCTGAGCTTCGGCTGTGGGGTGTTGATTGGAGAGGTCGCGTAATAAAACATGAATACGCGCCATAAGCTCACGAATACCAAAGGGTTTGGTCAGATAGTCGTTGGCACCGCCTTCCAGTAGTTTCACTTTCTGTAGCTCGTCGTCACGTGCGGTCAGTACCAGTACCGGCACCTGGCTCCATTCGCGTAATTGGCGCATTACCTGATAGCCGTCAGCGTCAGGCAGGCCTAAATCAAGAATAACCAAATGCGGGTTCTGGCTGGTAATCTGCTTTATTCCTTGCTCGGCTGTCGCTGCTTCCAGGTAGGTGTAACCTTCGGCGGTAAGCGAGGCGCGCATAAAGCGTCGTATCTGTGGTTCGTCATCAATGACTAAAATGCGAGGACCGCCGGCGCGGGCTTGTGCATTCATGAGACTTCCTCTGTGATGTTGGCGTGTGGTAGTTGAATCCGGACAAGGCAGCCATCAGAGCTTTCTTCAATACCAATGTGGCCGTTATGAATGTCGATTATTCCTTTAGCAACGGACAGCCCCAGACCGGTTCCGCCAGTGCCAGAGTCTTTCTCGCGCGACGAATAAAAAACATTAAATACAAGCGAACGCTTACCGGTTTCTATGCCCGGACCCTGGTCTTGTATGTCGATGATAACGAACTTGTCGGTCTCTGACAGAGTTAAAGTGACGGGAGCTGTGTCGCCGGAGAAGCGCAAGGCGTTATCAATGACATTAAATAACGCCTGTTCCAGTAACGAGGACTGAACCTCAACCATAGCGTGTTGTAAATAATCGTTAACCAGTAACCGTTCTTGTGAAGCAAAGCGCGAAAGAGTTTTACTGATAACCGGGCGAATATCCTGTACTGCATGGGTCAGACGAATTTCGCCGTGCTGAAGCCGGGTGGCCTGTAACAGATTTTCGATATAACGATGCAGGCGGTCACTCTCATCCAGAGCGCCCTGCAGAAGCTCAGCGCGCTCCTGTTCTGGCAAGCGCTCCTGATACGCCTGCAAGGTGCTTAAATTACCAATGACGCTGGCAAGCGGGGTTCTCAGGTCGTGTGAGACAGACAGTAAAATATTTGAGCGCAGCTGAGCCTGGCGTAAGCTTTCTTTCTGGTTTCTGAACGAGGTAGCTAAGTGGCTGGTAATAACAGCCACAGCAATAAATACGACCGCAGTAACCATTTCGTCTATGTCGGTCATGTGCAGTGAATAGCGGGGCTCTGTGAATAAAAAATTAAACAACAGCAGGGCCAGAACAACGGCAAGTAGTGCCGCGCGAAAATTGGTTAAAAACGCAATAAGCAACACCGCCAGTTGAAGAATGAGTACCGTACCCGAGGTTGGCAGTAACCAGTGATCGAGCAGGTAAGCAAGACCGGCCGCCGTGCCGGTGATGACGACGGAGGTCAAGTAACCTAACCAGGGCTGTTTACTCATGTTCTAATCTCATGTGCTAGTCCCGCCAGAATTGAGGAAGTAACAATGTTAGCAAAGTAAAGTATTCAAGGCGTCCTAAAATCATTGCTAATGTCAGTACCCAGGTTCCGGTATCCGATACCGGAATAAAGTTACTGGAAACTTCGCCAAAGCCGGGGCCAAGTACGTTCAAACACGCCGAAACGGCGGTAAATGCAGAGAAAAAGTCCAGCCCAGTCAGCATCAGCACGAGAGTAAGCACCATTGAGCTAATAGCGACCATTAGCATAAAGCTCATTACCGCCTGGATGACGTCGTTAGTCACTGCTTTTCCCTGATACACCACTTTCATAATGGCACGCGGATGTATTGCCTGCAGCATTTGATGTTTCAGAATGCGTAAGGTAATGACATTACGAATAAATTTATTGCCTCCGGCCGTAGAGCCGGCACAGCCGCCCAGGTAACTGGCTGCCACTAAAAAGCCAGCGGTGGCCGCAGGCCACGCGGAAAGATCATCGGCACCGTAACCGGTACTGGTCATAAAGGAAACGACATGAAAAATTGCCTGATTCAGCGACTCCCAGAAAGAATGATGAGTTTGAGCGTTAAATGCCAGAACAGTAAGAATAACGCTGAAAACCGCCAGCGCAATTAAGAACCAGCGAGTCTCTTCGTCCTGCCAATAGCCACTTATGGCTCTGGCTGTAAACAGTTTATGGTGCAGGGCAAAACTGATAGCCCCCAGAATCATAAACACATCGGCCACCACCAAAATAATGGGTTGCTGAAAGTGTCCCATACTGGCGTCGTAGGGCGAAAAACCGCCGGTTGATACGGTCGTCAGACTATGAGCTATGGCGTCGAAAGGAGACATACCTGCCAACCAGTAACTGCTGGCACAGCCTACTGTCAGGCACAGATAAACTAACCAAAGGTAACGGCTGGTGCTGGCAACCCGTGGCGCTAGCTTTTCGTTTTTAATAGGGCCCGGAGTTTCCGCTTTAAGCAGGCGCATGCCACCCACGTTCAGCATAGGAAGAATGGCAACCACAAAAATAACGATACCGAGGCCACCCATCCATTGCAGAAACTGTCGATACAGTAAAAAGCTTTTGGGCATTTCATCGAGGCCGGTGAGAATGGTTGCACCGGTGGTGGTCATAGCACTGACCGATTCAAATACCGCGTCGGTGAAGCTGACCCCGGTAACGGACATAATAGGTAATGCCCCCAGAACGCCCATTAAAATCCAGGTAAAAGAAGCGAATGCCAGGGCTTCGCGGAAAAAGATTTTCTTTTGCTCACCGCGATTAGTGCGGATAAAAAGAAAAAACGCCAGAATAAGGCACAATAAAGAGGGGTAAATAAAATCGGTAAAAGTCTTGTCCCTAAAGACAAAAACAGAGAGCAAACCAAAAAAACACTGAATTGAGGCAATCCAGATCATAGGCCAGGTTAATAGGCGCAACGTTGCTTTTAAATTCACTGTTACCTCGTCCGAAGAACCGACTTTTTCTATCGCTAAGGTTAATTCCGCGGGGCGTAAAATCTCTATACCGAAAGCGTCTTTAGGCGTAAAATCTGCGTAAAATTAAGGGGTTTTATTTTATGGCCAGTATTCAACCGGCACGTAATGAGCATTTAGACGCGGCAGCGGCGCTAGAAGCTGCCACTTTCCCCGAAGATGCGATCAGTAAGCGCAGTTTTCGGCGGTTTATTGAGTCGCCTAGTGCCGATTTTCAGGTGTTACTGCTGAACGAAAAGGTCATTGGGTATACCGTTGTTCTTTACCGAAATAATACGAACCTGGCTCGACTTTATGCGCTGGTTGTTGAAAAAGAGCATCGTAGTAATGGCTATGGGCGCCGTTTATTGAAAGTTGCAGAAGACCTTGCTGATGAACGGCACTCCTTGTTTTTACGTACCGAGGTGGCAACCTCTAATACAATAGGGCAACAGCTGATGAACAGCGAAGGCTTCCGGGCAATTGAGCTGCGCGAAGCGTATTTCCCGCCTTCTGCATCGCAATCGACAGACGCTCTGGTTCTGCAAAAACTGTTGCCTCGCTATGAAATGGGTGAAGATGCAGGCGTGGGAGCAACCGAAGAATATGTTCCTATGTTGACCCAGTCGACGGAGTTTACCTGTGGTCCCGCAAGCTTGCTAATGGCTATGGACTATTTCGGCCGGCCGAGTAGTGACCCGCAAGCCGAAGAACTGGAAATTTGGCGCCAGGCGACCACCATTTATATGACCTCCGGACACGGCGGTTGTGGCCCTCATGGGCTGGCGCGTGCGGCGTTTCAGCGTGGCCTGAAAGTTCGGGTGGAAGTGAATACCGACCAGCCATTATTTGTGGATTCGGTTCGTCAGGAGCAGAAAAAAACGGTAATGCAGCGCATACAGCAGGCCGATATGACTTACCTGGAAAAGCACGGTGTTCCCATTGTTGTACGCGACTACGACGTAACCTTAATAAAAGAAGACTTAAGCCAGGGCTGTCTGGTTATGGTGCTCATTTCTACTTATCAGTTTGATGGTATTCGAGCACCGCATTGGGTCTTAATTTGCGCTGCAGACGACGACTTCATTTATATAAACGACCCCGACTATGACACCTTGCCCTGGGAATCTCCTACGGAACGTCAATATTTACCCGTGCCTATAAGTACCTTCAGCAAAGCCTTTGGCTACGGCGGTCGTAAGCAAAAAGCAGCGGTCGTACTTTCAGCTGATTTAACAACAAAGTGATCAATTCCCCTTGAATTCTGCGTAATTATGCTCAAAGTCATATAACAGTATTGGATGAAAAAGGAATTCCGTATGAGTTCAGCATTTGATGATTTTGAATTAAAAGGCCACAAGCTTGAAAACCGTTTTGTTGTGGCTCCCATGACACGAACCAGTGCCGACAAGAAAGGCAAGCCAACGGAGTTAATGGGCGAGTATTACGAGCGTTTCGCGAAAGGTGGCTGGAGCATGATCATCAGCGAAGGCGTATACACAGATCAGCAGGCAAGCCAGGGGTATGAAAATCAACCGGGTATTACTGACGCACCACAAACCGATGCCTGGAAAGAAATTGTCGAACGAGTACACAAACATGACTGCAAGTTCATTATGCAGTTGATGCATGCTGGCGCTCAGTGTCAACACAATGAATACACTGACACGCCAATCGCCCCCAGCGAAGCAAAGCCTAAAGGCGAACCGCTGGACTTGTATGGCAAAACCGACGGTTGGCCTGACGTGAAAGCCATGGATGAAACGGATTTTGATGCCGTTATGAACGGTTTTGTTGGTGCCGTGAACCGGGCTAAAGAAGCTGGTTTTGACGGGATCGAGCTGCATGCGGCTAACGGGTACTTGCTGAATGAATTCTTGAGCGATTATTTTAACCAGCGTCCTGACCAGTGGGGCGGAGAGATGGCAAAACGTATGCATTTTCTGGAGTTAGTCGTTAAGGCTGCGAAATCTGCCGCAGGCGATGACTTCGTTGTCGGTGTACGTTTAAGCCAAATTACCGTGACTGACTCGGATTATCAGTGGCCGGAAGGCGAAGACGCCATGATAAAAGTGGTGAAGTCGATGGAAAAAGCTGGTGTGGATTACATTCACACAACAGACACAGACGTAATGCGTAAGCCATTTAAAGGCGGCAGTAAAAAGTCATTGGGCGACATTGTGCAGGAGTTTTCGGACATTCCGTTAATTGTAAATGGTGGTATTAGCGAGAAAAACTATGAGCATGTTGCGGCGCACTATCCTAATGCTTTATTGGCCATGGCGAAAACGTCGTTAGCGAATCCGGACTTTCCTACTCGCATTAAGTCTTCTGAGCCCATACGTCGGTTAGATTTTGCCATGCTGCAACCAACCGCTACACTTGAGAATGAGTGGAAGTGGCGCGATGAAAACGACGCGCACATTAAACTGGATTAAAGCGAATTTTAAGTAGCGGACAGGAGGTTTCGACTATGAAAAAAGTAGCAGTTATTTTATCCGGCTCCGGTGTTTTTGACGGAGCGGAAGTGAACGAAGCTGTATTAACCCTATTGCACATAGCAAAGCAGGGTGCCAGCTACGAGTGCTTTGCGCCGGACATTGAGCAAATGCACACCATTAACCATCTTAAGGGTGAGGAAAGCGGTGATAAGCGCAATGTTCTGGAAGAAGCAGCACGTATTACCCGCGGTGAGGTCAAACCTTTAACTGATTTAGATTCAGCAGAATTTGACGCGTTGATATTGCCAGGCGGCTTTGGTGTTGCCAAAAACTTCTGCGACTTTGCCGTTAAAGGTGCTGATATGACGGTAAATGACCAAGTGTTGAAGGTTGGTAAAGCCTTTATTGAAGCGAAGAAACCTGCGGGCTATATGTGTATTTCACCTGTCTTGTTGCCGCACATATACGGCAAGGGTGTAAAAGTGACTATTGGTAATGACGGCGAAGTTGCCAGCGCCATTAATAAAATGGGTGGCGAGCACGTGAACTGTGGTGTTCGCGACATTGTTGTTGATGATAAGCACCAGTTAGTGACCACACCCGCCTATATGCTGGCTGAAAACCTGCCGGATGCCGAAGAGGGCATTAGCAAGCTGGTTGAAAAAGTTTTGTATATGGCAGCCTGATACCTGACTGAAAGCCTAATAAATAACCGCTTAGGTGCGGAACTTATAGCACTTAAGCGGTGTCTGAGTTATAGTACACAAGTTACGTAAGTAATAGCTTTGGGGCTGATCTGGATTCGACGGGATACACGAAACCCAAGGTGCATGCCGAGGTGAGGCAGGCCTCGTAAAAAGCCTCAACCTAATAGTTGCAAACGACGACAACTACGCTCTAGCGGCTTAATAACCCGCTAAGCCCATCCCCCGGCGCTTTGTCTGCGAGACCGGACCAGGATGGCTCAACCTAATGTAGACTCGCGTGGATGCTTTGTCCGGAGCTGAAGCGTTAAAACCAATCGGACTCGTCAGTTGTGAAGCCTGTCAGTCGGCGTCACACTGATTAACTAAATGACTGACTAAGCATGTAGGACCGAGGATGTAGGTATTGCGGACGCGGGTTCAACTCCCGCCAGCTCCACCAATTCCATAAAAGGGGATGTCTCACGACATCCCCTTTTTTCTTTCTATTTCACGGAAAATAAGGCTTTCAGAGGCATTTCTCCTCCCAATTCTTCCCAAGAAAATTGCTAGCAGCCTGAGTTTTTAGTATTCCAATTTGTATTCCAAGCGATTTGGGATACACTCTTTGGAATACAACGAAGGGAGATCTGCTTATGGCGCGCTCTACTATTGGGCTCACGGATACAGCCGTCAGACAACTCAAACCAAAAGACAAGGACTACGTTAAGTCCGATGGGAAGGGCTTGCAGCTGCGAGTGAGAGTCAATGGCTCTAAGCTTTGGAACTTCAATTACATTCACCCTATTACCAAAAAACGCGTGAACATGGGGTTGGGTAGTTATCCCGATGTGAGCCTTAAAAAAGCTCGTGAGTTTACAGAAGCTGCTAGAAGTCAAGTTGCTGAAGGAGTAGACCCTAAGCTCGCCAGAGAGGAAGAAAAGGCGGCACAACGCTATTCAGAGAACGCGACTTTGATAAAAGTCGCTGAAGAGTGGTTCGAGATTAAAAAGAGCGAGGTCACTGCTGACTACGCCGACGATATTTGGCGGTCGTTAGAGCTACATGTATTTAACCGTTTAGGTGAAACGCCGGTTAGCCAGATTAGCGCTCAAACGATAATTGACGTGCTACGACCGGTTGAGAAAACAGGGCGGTTGGAAACCGTTAAGCGTGTGATTCAACGATTAAGCGAGATAATGAATTACGCTGTCATTAAGAACTTAATCACCGGAAATCCAATCGTTGCAATTAAATCTGCGTTTAAAAAGCCTAAAAAGCAGCATTTACCGACAATTACAGCAAAAGAGCTTCCTGACTTCTTAAAAAAGCTCCACGAAACAAATGTTACGTATATTACTCGCCAGGTTATTAAGTGGCAGTTGCTAACAATGACAAGGCCATCTGAGGCTGCTGGCGCTAGATGGAGCGAGATCCAATGGCTTGATGATGGACAAGTGAATTGGGTTATCCCGGCTGAACGGATGAAAAAGCGTCGCCAGCACACCGTCCCTCTGTGTGAACAGGCATTGAAGGTGCTGGAGGACATGAAGAGCGTAAGCGAGCAGTACGAACATATATTTATCTCACTGCGAAAGCCACAAACGTCCATTAACAGCCAAACCGCCAATATGGCGTTAAGACGCATGGGTTACCAAGATAAACTCGTTAGCCACGGTTTACGGGCCTTAGCGAGCACCATTATGAACGAAGAGGGCAAAGATCCCGATTTGATCGAGTCAGCGCTGGCGCATGGAGACCCTAACCAAGTACGTAGTGCTTATAACCGCGCGGATTACCTCGAGCGTCGCCGTGAACTGATGCAGTGGTGGGGGGATTATTTGGATCGGGCTTTTAGGGAGGGATTGCAGACGCTCTAAGCTTTTTTGAATTATAGCCTCTAAATTGCGGAGGCCGAATGAGGTCTTTTCTTTAAGATATTGTTTTATAAATATTTTAATACGGTTTACAGGATTTTTTGTAACTTTAAGTGTTACTACATTCCTAAAGTCTTAATAGAATTAATTTTGTCAGAGATCACAGGTGTTAAGTATCTACGCTGTTCACTACCTCCAGTGCATCAACCGAATCGGTACTGTCTTTTATATATTGTTTGATGAGGCTTCTATTAGGAGCAATTACCTGCGGCCAACGGTTTTTCCATACTTTATAGGCATGCCAAGAGTAGCCGATATAGTATTCATTTCTCATAGTGGTCATAGAATGAAGTACTGTCTCTAAGAATTGCTCTTTTATTGGGGTCTCCTCGATTTCCGTAATCGAGGCTAAGTATGCTAGCCAGCCAGCTAAGTGCTCATATTGCTCCCACGCATTTGGCTCCTGAGTATGTTTCCTTTTTGCCTCAATAATATCGCCAATCATAGTAACAACCTGCTCATCCTTGAGACTTAAGCCTTTTGCAGATAAAGACGACATTATTCTGTAGAATGAATCATCTAGCTTTAAAAATTTCTCTGTAAACTTGGAACCTTCGTAAACAACTCGATGTAAGCTTTGCAGTGATCTATCAACAATTTTTTCAGCATTAGGTATTTGCTCATTCAAGCGCGAAAAGAAATTTTCTACCTCTAGTTTGTCAAGAACTCTTATTCCATAGCAGTGAGAGTAATAATCCTTCACATGTTGGTCCACTGAAGATCTAGATATGAGGAAAATATTTGAACTAATAACATGGCTTTTAGAAAAGCCTTTATAGTCGCTAATGATCGCTTTTAGATTAGTATCCCCGAGTGAATAGCCAAGTATTACCACCGTGTTTTCATGTAATACTGTACTTAGCTTCCGCGAAAAATATGAATCACTGTTAATAAATCTGAAATAGTCCTCAGAGGTGACGATCATATCGTCTGGAGAATCTGTGGAGCCATGAACGTGGTAGACCTTTACATTAGAAGAAGCCCTCGGTATCGGACGCCCTGGAGTAATCGATTGACATTTATTTTCTGCTGCCAGTTCTTCAGATAGCTTATCATAGTTTGTGGTTATGACCCTGAATTTTCGATTTGAAAAGAAGCTACTAGCTTGTCCTATATCACCCTTCAGTTCTAAGTTACGTATAACTTTAGCGATTTCCTCGTGGATATTGAAACCTTCAGCAGAAAGCTTTATCGAAATTACTTGAGCTGCCTCTTCTAAACTAAGTTGTGATGGCTCGTTTGCGGGAAATATTGATGCTTTAAACTCGTCTGGATTAGGTAGTTTTTCGCATAACCCTTCTAGTAACTCCTGCCAGCTAGGAGCATCGTTATCAGATACCGATTTAGAAAAACCAGTGCCTGTAAAAAGGCATAGTCTATTATTTGCAGCTGCATAAGCTATTTCGAAAAACTCACTCATTTCGATGTCCTTGTTTTCAACTCTTCATAGCAATAGTAAAACGAATTTCTCTGGTTACACGTTTTTGAAGAACTAGGTTTTTAAAGTGAAATTTATTAGTATTATTTTCTAACCATAATTCCCTCAAAAAAGTGGTTGATTATGTATTTATCGAATGAGTCTAAACTATCTGAACAGGTTAATATTTTTTCTACACCTGCTCTTCTAAAATCATCTAAGATGTCATGGATAGGTTTCTCTTCATCCTTTAAGTCAATATAACCGCTTTCATGAATCTTTTTGGATATCATTCTCGGTAACCCATACTCTTCTAGCTTATATATGTTAGGAGGTAAAAAGGCGTAACCTACTTTTGCGATAAAAGGGGAGATGTCGACGTTATTAGTTGGAAACAATTCCATTTGAATGATATTTATTTCGTTTAATAGTGTAGATAATTTAAATGTTGCTTTCCTTTCTAAATCAAAAAAGTCATCGATGCCAATATCAAATTTAGAAAGCTCATCTAAAAGATTTGGGAAGCTGTGATTCCAGTTGTTGGAAATACACTTAATAAATTCGACAAACTTAGTATAAGGCGCGCCAATATAACCTGGAACTGTTTCCAGCGCCTTATATAACGACCATCCCCAGTTTTCAGGATTGTTTGAGTTAAGAAAGCCTAAGGATTTATAGTTTTCGGGGTTGTCGGACAGCGCACGAGATACTTTTAGGATTATCGACGAGTCAAAATCTCCAAAAGACTCATCACTCTGTAGCTTTTTAAAAGACTCTTCGCCCAGCATTTCGGTCATTTCTTCCTTATAGGCTATAATCTTTGCTATTTGATCAGCTGTTAGTTGTTGAGAGTACTCAGTTTCATCTACACTACTGGCTAAATCTTGATTAAATTCAAGTTCTAATTCACTTTCTTCTTCTTTTGGCGGGGGTTCAAGTAGATAAACATTTCCAATAAAATGTCGAAACATTCTGCCACCTCGACCTATAATGTTTTTATAGGTGAAATCTCTTAGTTTTGCGTTACCATTTTTATTTCTCCAAATAATAACATTTTCAGCAGAGGTGTTTACGCCTTCAATAATTGAAGAGGTAGATATGAGTCTGTTTATTCCGTCATCTTCTTCAAATAACTTCACTTGCAGTTGACTAAGAGATCTATGTAGCCTGCCGTTATGAACACCACACCCTCTTTTAACTAAGTTTGTTAAAGTCCAATTTCGTTCGTAGTTTTTGCTTAGCCAGTTCGAAAAATCAACAAGTAACTGGCTCTCTTTTACAGCCGACGAATCTATAATAAGGTTAGCGACTTCGTTTATTCCAGAGTAAGTTCCAGCATATATTAGAGTTTTTCCATTTTTATATTTTAGTATCTCTAATAACTCATCACTTTTACTATGTTCTTGTCCATCAATATTCAGGTATTTGTTGTGCTTTTCTAAAAAAACAGTATTAAAATCAAGTTCCAAAAACTCCATGCCATCAGTGAATATACTTTGCTTTAGCTGTTTTATGTTAGGTGCTAAAAAGTATCTTTGTTTTGATATTTTACTTAGTTTAAGTATAGCCCTTAAAAGCGATGTCGAACGCTCTTTATCATGCTCTTTGCTGGCTTTATAAAATTCGTCGACAATCAAAATATCGATTTCACTAATTTCGCTTAGATAACTTGCAGCTCGCTCTTGTGGGAAAATTAGGATATTTCTGTCTGCTAGCTCAACATCTGTGGTTGTTATAATCTTATAAATATCCCCAAATTTTCTCTGTAATCTTCTACGAGTTTCGTCGGTCAGGGCTATTGTTGGAACTATGATTACAACATTCTTTGGTTTTTGTATGGAAATAAAAGAGTCAATGACAAAACTCTTTCCGAAGCTTGTAGGTGCGCTCACTGCTATATCGTTCTTTTGTAACAGTTTTTTCAAAAGTAAAGATTGGTCTCGATGAAGAGCTGCTTCACCATCGCCAACATCAACCTTAAATGACTCATGTACGAATCTTTCTTGCCATGAGGCCTTGTCTAGATTGATATATGGATAGAGTCCAACGCTCCTAATAAAGTGATTAAGTGGTTCAGGGAATTCTTGTTTGTTTGTTTCTAGTTCAGCTAAAATCTTTATAACTTTGTTTCTAGCATCTTGCATAGACCCGGTCAGTATGGAATCGTTTATTTCATGCATTTTCTCAAAAATATCATTCATCTTTCGCCGCCTCTTTGTAGTGTTTAACGTTTGCAACGAATTTTTCTACTATCGCTGATTTCTTTGGAACTGGAAACAAAATTAAGTGGAATGATATTTCTTCATAAAGATGGATCGAGTTAAGTTTTTCTAGCTGCTTTTTGAAATAGACTGTTGCTCTATCGAAATGAAAATCTTTGACGCTTTCTCGGTAAGAGTCTGATAAGAAGCTATTTTTACGCGTTATTTCGCACTCGTGTAGAAGTAGAATAGGTATGTGGAGTTTAGGCTTTAAACTATCAATTGACTCTTTTTGAGATAATGCGGACTTAATATCTTCCCTGAGTCTCTGGTTCTTAACGAGATAGTCGATGTCGTTAACATTAGTTACTATTGCATTTTCTCGTTTTAATTTTTCGGTTGATAGCGAATTTCCTACGGATTCGATAATATCGGCTAAACGGGCATTGCTAATATCATTGAAAAACTTAGCTTCGCCAAACCATATAGTGAACTCGTCTTTATCGTTTAAAACGATATGCACACTATCAGCTCCTTTTGCGTTGTCCTGAGCATTTTGTTTATAAAAAATCTTTGGAACAACCGGTAAGGCTTTGTAATGATGTTTCATTAATCCATATAAAACTATTTCCGCTAACTCGCTTCCTTTCCCAATGTCACCGTCGGTTAGTCTTAAACTTTGTGCGGCGCTAACGAGACTGGTTTATTAAACTTTCTCGCTCTAGATATGAAAGAGTTGTCTCAGCAATATTGTCCCATACGAAATTGTGGAATTTACTGTAGCGCCACTTTCCATCTTCATAGTCATTCATAATAGATAGAACAGACTTTCTTTCTATAGGGCTAAGAGTATCATCTTGACTAATATTAAAGAACTGGTCGTCGACTAAAACTTCAAAATTCATATCACATCCCTGTTTACAATATTATTTTTAAACCAATATTATAATTTAATTTAAAGAATGCCTTTAATGGCTAATCAAAAGCTGATTTTTCAGACTTAATGAAACATCTTAGTAAGTTTTCGTAGTCTTGATAGCATAACTGTAGTCTTCTGGATACCTATCAAATACTTCTTTCCAGTTTACTTCAGGAGCTACTGATGTTACGTCATTTCCCGATGATAAGAGACGTTCGGTTAAACGGGGGTAGTGTTGGCGGTACATATCCCATGCAGCTGCGTACTTTTCTCGAATCGACTCTGAGTACTCACTATTCATTGAACCTATGTACATGCTGTTTACGTGATGTATCTCCGGCAGTATGAACCATTTGGAGTCGGTGCACTCTATTACGTCTGCTGGTATTGGAAAGCCTCCCTTCCCGTACATCTCAACCTCATCTAGGGCTTGAGTAATGTATACAAAATTATAATTTTTATTAAATTCACGGTATTTAAATATACTGCTGTAATGAGAAATACGCTTGTCTATAAATAAACCAATGGCTTTTAACTCTTTTTCCGAGTTATACGCATCAACTAGCGCATTGCCGTAGAAGCATGGGACATCGTTTAACTCATAGTGAGTAAAATCGCCATATGTAATTACAGCACGAAAGAAAACATTTCTGCCCATAAGTCTATGCATTAGGTCTTTGACGAACTCACACATGAACATGATGAGGTATTTGGAATCTTCTGGTGTGTCTCCTCCGTTTACGTTGTAAACCACTACTGTGTCTGAAAAAACGACAACTTTAAATGCATCATGAGAATGTGCGTTTAAGCTGGTGATTACTTCGTATAGGTCGTCAATTTTTTCACTTCCTTGCCTGACGAGCTGAGAAAAACCGAGAATGTCTAAATAAAGAAAGAATCTTTCGTTCATAGGCACCTTTAAATACTAACACCGCATTTCTCGTGCAGTTTAGGAAAGCTAGAAAAACTAGCGAATAAGTTCTCACATCGTAAAAATAGCTCGAGCTGACGCCTCGAATTTTGAGATATATATTATCCCGTATAATGTAGTCCTATAGCGATTTAAGCTTGTTCCCAAAATGCAATAACGGGAACACGCAAACCCACTAAAAACGGGCTATTTCCCCCTTTATACCCTCTTAAGTACTCAAAATCACGTTTTACAGCAAAAAAGGAACTCGATCATGGCCGAAGTACAAGCGGTTAAAGATCTGGATACCGTAAAGCTGATTAGCTACCTTCTCAAACGAACTTATGGTCAGCAGATTGCGGACGTTTGGGATGTGGGCTTGAACCTGGCATTACGGATCTCAGATTTACTATCCATAAAGTTTGAAAACATACACGATGAGCGTCTGGCTCTGGTTGAAGGGAAGACGTCGAAACAAGCAACCATTAAACTGAACGACAAAGCACGGTCGATTATTGCTCGCATTAAAGAAGAGCATCCAGACCATATTTACCTATTTCAATCTTATCGAAACCAATGGTCTAAAGGTTTAGACGAGGCCCCGATTAGCCGCCGTTACGTTTCGCGGGCGTTCGCGGCGATAGGGGAGGAGGTTGGCATTAAACTGGGTACTCACTCAATGCGGAAGACCCGCGGCTACCACCTTTATAAGAACACTAACGACATTGCCAGGGTAATGAAAATGCTGCGCCATAGCTCTGAGGCTGTGACGCTGCGCTATATTGGCATTACTCAAGAGGATGTTGATAGGGACTTTGCTGAACTCGAGCTATAGGGGCTACAAGCCCCTATTTTTTGATCCGGGCTTTGAATTATGCGTTATTAGCAAAACTCAAAATTTCTGGAGAATCATTGGCATTCGCGACAATTATCTCTCTTTGAGAAGCGATGTTAACGGCTTCAAAGTACGCTTCTTCAAACCCTTTGTCTGTTGGCTTTTCTACTGCCAGCATCATGTTGTGAGGCAACACTATCTGTTCATGTTGTAGGCGTGTGAGTCTATCTATCCACTGAGCTGCATGCTCGTAGGCTGCTAATGGCGTTTTTCGTTCAAACGCAAGAGGCCGAATTACTTTTGTACTGTTAGCACTTTTTTTAACGAATGGCAGCTTGAATTCACCGAGCTTTGTTTCGAGCACTTGAGCCTTAAAGTCTTTTACATTTTCACGTTTCAACAGTTGACGAATGTTTTGTTCTATTATGCTCTCGCGATACTTTTCGCTAAGGAAGCTTCTTTCGACATAATGCTCGTACAAGTCGATGAGCTTATCGTCAATGTTATTAACTACTGCAGTGCTAACTCCCCCAAAAGAGATCACACCTTCTCGGTGCCGGGTCAGCTCCTGAAATAACGCAGCGGTAGCTTTTCCTGGCTTGTCTATGGCGAATTCTTTCAGGCGATTAAGTTCTGCCTCTAAAAGTTGTAATGCGCTGCCGAACAACTTGCCATCGAGGTCTTCAAAGAATTGATTAACACGACCAAAACGCTTACGTGCAAGTTTAAACTTAATTTTACCGGTATCGGGCGCACAAACGACCACACCAACATTAGCAAACTCTTGGGTTTCAGCGAACGGCATAAAACGCACAGTGGCATACATGCATAACGTATTCATTATATCCGCTCCCAGAAGTTGTCATGGTTTATTAGACCTAATGTTAACCGAATCTGCTCCATAAAGTCATCTGTTAGATCCCACTCATCTGGTACCCGCGAGAATATTTCATCAAGCTGTCGAAGACAGTTACTCGCGCGATCTTGATAAAGTTGTCGCGATAATAAATCCCGCTGTTGTATCCAGGCGTCTCTACCGAGGTGATCTTTAGTAAAGTCGTAAAATTCGAAGCTATCATCAAATGCCAAGTTATGATCTAAAGCCCAAAAGCGCTGCTCGGCAGGTTGATAGAATACATTTGGGTTGCCGCCCTTCATTGACAAAGTACGATCGCCGTTACGGACCCAAAGATCGAATATAAATAAGTTTGCAGCTACTTCCTGTCCAAAGTTCATCATTAGTTGATAGTTGACCTCTTGAAGACCATCGATAAATTCGGAAGCAAACGCATCACCTTCGCCGAGAGAGTCTTGTGCCTCCTCGTTGTATTTGATGACCGTTGAGTCGATGTAAGCAACTTTGAAATTTGGTAACGGCAAGCCAAAACGTTTGGCTAGGTGTGCACAAACGTATTCAGAGATTAGCTGCTTGTTGGTTGTTCGCTGTCCTTTGACAACGTATTTTTTGCCATCATCGGCGACACATAAAAAGGGCCGAGTGCTGCCTTGCTCTAAGGGCCTGATAATTTCTTTTATCTCAATCATGTGTGGCTTCTGATCCTTACGCTCACCAAGGTTCTCAGATTATCGACTATCTCAACAAATCACAAACTTACTTTACCGGTAGGCGGTTAACGACAATCTAATTTTATTCAATGCTGACGTTAAATGTCTCGTGCATTGACCGTAAGCAGGTCACTTGGGGAGCAACCCTTTTACCATCAATAACGCGCCTAGGGTCAACCATGACAAATCCAAAGAATTGCAGAAAACGCTTAATAAACCTTGATTCGATGAGGAGCGAAAGCTTATCTTTCTCAGAGAAAAATTCTTCTCCAGCGAGCGCAGTAAGCAAATCAGGGAATGCCTGAATCATCTCATCTACCAATCGTTCGTGAGACTCATGATGCTGAAGTCGCCAAACCATGAATAGCCAGAACTGCTGTAGCGGAATTTCATCTTCCCAAAGGTCAAAGTAACCCCAGTTGTATTTGTAAACGGCTGTTTCTAGCATGATGGGGAAAAACGATTCCAGGCCAGATTGCTGGTATTGGCGTTTAGCCCAGGCAGAGACGTGGAACTTATTACTTTTTAGCTTAAAAATCCCCGCTATTTCAGTAAGAACACGGGAGTAATGTAGTGCGTTAAACTTGTCTTCATTGGCACCCGCAAATTCACTAATGCTGATGGCCCGCTCGAATGGAGCAACCGCAAACTCGGGTAAAAATGCGCTCGCTTCTTTCACAAGCGCCGCCGGGAGGTTACCCTTGGCGGTCGCCTTAATCTGCCCACCGTTAGCTAATGCGGTCTCCAGCATTAGTTCCAAATAACGCATGACCGGACTGGTGCTTAAATCAGAGGGTGTATTTATTGTGATGCCGTCTAACTCGGAAAAAAGGGCATAGAGCCAGTTATTAACTTGCCCTGGGGTCAGACCGCAGAAGTCTTGGTGAGGCGTGTTATTAATTTTATTAGATTGGTGCTCGGCGATAACATTCAGCTCGTCCATTGAAAGATCAGGATTCATTGCTAACATCTGCTCGATGCTATCAACAAAGTCAGCATGCTGCTTACCAACAGAACTCATGCAACAACGCTTATATTTTTTGCCGCTACCGCACGGGCAGGGTTCATTGCGACCGATTTTTGCCATTAATCGACACCTTATTTAAATTTATTCAGCCTATCCATTAAAAATCCGCCCAGCCATCGGGTTCTACCCCGTTTCTACGGACGGTTTAAAACGGTTGTAAACATCTTGCTAAGTTGGATCCCGACTTTGTATTCGCGATACTTTTTAAAGATATTCCAAAGTGAAGTGATGAATACTGTAGAGATAAAAAAAATAGTGACCCACAGGTTTATTTCAGCATCAGAGGCGAATAGTAATGCAGTATAAGTAATGGGAACAAAAACAAAAATAATAACCATCCACGCTATACCTAGATACTTTAATATTCTATTTAGCATTTTTATGACCTATAGCATTCCAACAAAAAAACTCCGAGTAATATGACCATGGTTCGTGCATAAAGTGATTAAGAAAAAATGGCGCTTCACCGAGTAAGCCAACTCACTTTTCAAAGCAACCAATCAATGGGTAACAACGAAAAAAATCCGGCCGAAAACCTTTGAAACCAGGTTGTTCCTGGCTCTGTATCGTATCGGCGATGATGGCTGCCGTTTTGCTCAAGCCAGTATAGCGAACCGGATGGAGCTAAGCGCACTTCATAGGCGCTGTAAGGGACTTCTTCGATAAAGACATCTGCCATCGTTGATGCTATTTCGGGGCTCTCAATAACAAAGCCTAGCTCAGTATTGAGCCTTGCTGAGCGAGGGTCAAAGTTAAATGAGCCAACAAAAACACGTTGTCCGTCAACGGCAAATGTTTTTGCATGAAGGCTGCTTGCTGAACTGGAGAAACTTGTTTCGACAGATTCATAGATAGTGGTATCGGTGCCAACAGTACCTGGGCGCATCTCAAATAAGCGTATATCAGCTTCTAAGAGACGTTTCCTCCACTTTGCGTATCCCGAGTGCACAACGGCAACATCGGTAGCGGCAAAGGAATTTGTTAACACACTAATACTCACTCCGTTTTCTGCAATGCTCTCTAGCGCTTTCACTCCTGACAGGGTTGGTACGAAATAGGGAGAAACCAGTAATAATTGCTTTTTAGGTTGACCAATTATCTTCCGGAGTGCGTGAACGATGAGTTGATCCGGCTCCGCTTTACCTAAGGCTTTAAGCGGGCTATCACTCACTATTTGAGTTTCAGCCCAAATAATTGAATCGTTATCCAATAATTCACTGAGATTGGATGGTTGATCAATATTAGTTTGATGAATAAATAAAGGGGAGTCTGATGGCGTCGTTGATTGAGAAATAAGTTCATAGGGGTAAGCTGAGTCACTGTTCCAAAAAGCGTCAAAATCGCTGGATACTTTCGCAACTACATCTCCTATCGCAAGAACATCCAGATCAGCAAAAAGAATACCATCAGAGCGGTAAAAATAGTCATCACCTATGTTTCTTCCCCCGACTATCGTAGCTTGATTGTCCACAGTAAGAGACTTGTTGTGCATGCGTCTGTTTGCTCGTGGGAAGTCCGTTATAAACCCTAGTACTCGAGAGCTTCTGGGGAGAAATGGGTTAAATAATCGCACTTCTATACTAGGATGACCGTTTAGCCTTTGTAAGGACTCGTCAATATCCCGGGAGTGAAGATCGTCCAATAACAACCTAACCTTTACACCACGATTAGCAGCTTGGAAAATGGCTTTAGTTAAACGTTGTCCAGACTTATCGTCACGCCAGATATAATATTGAATGTCCAGTGCAACTTGTGCATTGTTGATTAATATCAGCCTGGCATCTAAGGACGGCTCTGCTTCGGCTAAAGGTATTATACCGGTACTTTCGGGGGAGTTTCGAAGTACCGGAGATAAGAACTGACCAAGCCGAGTGCTTTGAGTTTTTGAAACTGACACAGAGTAGCTTGGCGTTCGCTGTTCTAAGTCGGGAAGACTGCTGCAGGCGATACAGCTAGAACAAATAATGACCGTTAAAACGATATGGTGTAAGCGCATAGTGAAGCCAAGTTTAATTGGCTTTCTCCCTTCTTTGGCCGTCCCAGGCAAGCATTGCCGGAGTTAATAGAAGCGTAATAAACGTCGCAACTAGCAGTCCGCCAACCAGTGCTGTAGATAACTGGATCCAGTATTGTCCTGAAGGCGCCCCAATAAAAATATCCCGCTCAAAAAAGTCGACGGTTAACCCCAACACCATAGGTAACAATCCGACTATCGTCGTTGTCGCGGTGAGAAGTACCGGACTTAAACGTTGCATTGCTGCTTTTACCGCAGCTTCCATCGGAGATAATCCATCCGAGCGGTACTCGTTATATGCGTCAATTAGAACGATATTATTATTCACTACAATACCCGCCAGAGCCATAATGCCGATTCCGCTCATTACTACAGAAAAGGGCTCTTGCCGCACGAGTAATGCAAGCAGCACGCCAGCTAAAGAGAATACAATGGCGGATAGCACTAAAGCACTCTGGAAGAAGCTATTCAACTGTAATAGTAGGACGAACAGCATTAAGAAAATGGCTAAGGCAAATGCCAGTAATAAAAAGCTCATGGCTTCATTCTGGTCGTCAAGCTCTCCGGTAAAATCAAATTCCACACCTTTGGCAAAATCACTCTTCTTGATCTTCTGTCGCAACGTTTCCGTTGCTTCGCCAACAGTCACTCCAGGAACAAGACCTGATTCAATTGTTTGTACGTTGCGTGAATTCACACGAGTGATAATAGTTGGGCTTAAACTGGGCGATAACTGGACAAAATTTTCTATTGGCATGAGACCTCTGCTCGCTGGAATGCGTAAATTAGCAAGGTCTGCCATTGAGCGTTCTTCCCAGGGATAGCGTATACGAATATCGACTTGCTCTGGTGCCGACTCAGGCAGATAAGTGCCAACTAAGACACCATCGGTCAATAGACGCGCTAAGGTACCTAAGGTCGCGACATCGACGCCATACTCAGCAGCTTTTTCACGGTCCACATCAATTTTTATCTGTGGCTTAGGGGTCGCCATGTCACTGGACGTATCAATAAAATCATCTGATTCTTTCATTATCTCGAGCAACTTACCCACGGCTTCAGGCAATAAGCTCCGATCTTTCGCTGACACTTCTATAGAGACGGGACGAGCAGAGGACGGACCGCTTTGTTGTTTTTCAATCTTTAGTGCTATCCCGGGTAAGTTGTCTGTTTTAGCGCGAATACGCTGTATGATTTTTGCGGCAGAATCGCGCTCCTGCCAATCCAGCAAATCAATTTGTAGCGTACCAATAATTTCAGAGTCCAGGTTGGCTTTTAGCCTTTCCTCAACTGACCCGATGGTACGAGAATAAATGCGTTCAATGCCCGCGACCGGCTCAACGGCCTTATCGACGAGCTTAACCAGATTATCAGCTTCACTTACTGATAAATTACCATCGGCTTGAACTTGTATTTGTATACGATCGGCCTCGATGTCAGGGAAAAAGTTTACGCCTTGCCCGAGCTTGCTGTAGAGGAAAAATGAAAGTAATAAGACAAACAGGCTGACCAGCAAAGCAAGTAACGGCTTACCCACCATATAGCTAACCAAAGACTGCAGTTTTGAGCCTTTGTCTGCTGCTTTTTCTGATTGTGAGGTCACTGATACTTTGCTTTTTACTGAGGACCCAATTATCGGAACGAAAACCAATGCCATGAGTAAAGACATGAGCAGTGTTATGATAACAGTGGCGGGCAGATAAAACATAAATTGCCCGGCCATACCAGGCCAAAAGAGCAGTGGTATAAATACGGCGAGGGTGGTCATTGTCGACGCAATAATAGGCCACGCCATGCGTTGGGAAGCTGCCAGGTAGGCTTGTAATCGGTCTTGTCCTTGTCGACGATAGCGCTCCGCAAGGTCGACCACGACAATGGCACCATCCACTAACATACCAATGACTAAAATGAGTGCGAACAGCACCACGATGTTCAGTGTAATACCCAGCAGTTGCAGCGTTAGAATGCCGCCAAGAAATGAGCCTGGAATCGCAAGAGCAACGAGCAGGGAAGCTTTGACGCCCAAAGCCACCACGACAGTTAGTATGACGAGAATAATGGCGAGTATGACATTGTTTTCAAGGTCGCCCAGAAATTGCTTAACATCGTCGGCCTGGTTTTGCATATAAGCGACATTAACGGTTGCAGGCCAGTCGGTGCGCTCCTGTTCGACCATTTGGGTTACACGATCGACAACGTCAATCACATTAGCGCTGCTCAGTTTTTTAATATCAAGTGCTATCGACGGTTGACCATCAATACGGGCGTAACTGACGGGATCTTTAAAGGTGCGTCGAACTTCAGCGACATCGCTTACCCGTACGACATTATTGGGCGTAGTTTTTATCGGCATCTCGAGTACATCGACAATGTTCTCAATGGTGCCAGGGATGGCGACGCTAATGCGTCCTGCTCCGGTATCCATTGCACCCGCGGTAACCAGAAGGTTGTTATTACTAATAGCCTGCGACACCTCCGCTAATGAAATGTTGTAAGACTGCATAGCTAATGGTTCAATGATGATCTCTAACAGATCTTCACGATCACCGGACATATCGACTTCGAGTACGCCATTAAGCGTTTCAAGTTTATCCTCTAAGTTACGTGCCAGTTGGATTAAGTCCCGTTCGGGAATATTGCCTGAGAGCGCGACCGTTAAAATGGGGAATAACGACAGATCAACTTCTTGCACCGTGGGCTGCTCAGCATCGGATGGTAAATCTTGCTCTGCTTTTTCAGTTTCATCTTTGACATCACGCAATGCTTTTTCATTGTCGAAGCCTGCGGCAAACTCCAGTTGCAACATGGCAAAGCCTTCACCGGCTTGAGCGGTTAAAGTATCTAAACCGTCGATGCTTTGTAATTTTCGCTCAAGCGGCTCGACCAATAAGCGTGCGCTGTCTTCGGTTGAAATGCCGGGGTAGCTTACGGTGACGGTGAATACCGGAATGTCGATTTCGGGTGCTGCTTCTTTGGGAATTGTGGCGTAGGCGATGCTGCCCATTATAAACAACACAGCGAGTAACAGTATCGCTGCGCGATTGCGTGAGAAAGCGGCGGCAATAAAGGCTTTCATTATAATTCCTCGCCTTTGTCATAATCAGCAGGTACGGGTTTGGGGGTAACTTTTTGACCGGCGGTCAACGAACTATGGCTAATGATGACTAAACGCGTTTCGTCATCCAGCCCGCTGACCCATAAGGCATTAACGTCTGCCCGCTCCACAGTAACTGGAGAAAAACGTGTTTCGTTATTGTCATTAATGGTTAAAACACCCATGCGGCCAGCGGCATCTATTTTGATTTGGGCCGCAGAAATTTTGTGTGCTTTAACGTTGTTGGTTTCAATAGTGACTTCGGCACTCATACCGGAAGGGATAGGGTCGTTCTGGTTTGGGATGGTTATTTCAACGCGAAATGTCCGGGTCTGCGGATCGGCAATAGGAGCGATAAAGCTGACCTGTCCCTGACGATCAGTACCACCGATAAGTTTGACCGTCGCGGGCATGTTGAGTTTGAGCCTGTGAATTTGACTTTGTTGTACGTTAATAATGGCGATTAACGGATCGTTATCGATAAGCTCTAGTACTTGGTTGCCGGCTGACACATAAGCACCTTGCTCAATAAAGCGTTGATTGATAACGCCGCTGACCGGTGCTGTCAATTCAGTATTTTCAATATCGAAGGTAATACGGCGAAGCTGTGCTCGTGCTGCTTCTAGTTGTGCTTCCAACGCCTGGAGTTGAGACTGGGACGACAAATTTTGTTCGATGAGCTTTTTCGTCGCATTGAAGTCGCTTTGTGCTTTTGTTACTTGAGCTTCTGCCTGAGTGCGTTGAACTTCGCGATCATCAATAGAAAGTTTTGCAATGACATCACCTTGGTTAACCTCAGCACCGCTGTCGGCAATCATCTCGAGCATGCCGTCAGTACGTGCTCGAATATTAAGTTGCTGATTTGGTCTAATTTCGCCGTTTAGTGTCAACTCGCGAGCCACAAGCTGGGCTTGACTATTTCTTACTGCAACTGACGGTAAATTGCTCTTAGTTGCGTTTGTCTTTTCGGTATCGCCTCTGAAGATGAAACCACTGGCTATCCACAAGAAAACCAAGGTTACGATGGCAATAAATACGGCTGTAGAGCTACTGATTCGGCCTTGCTGCTTGTGCAGTGAGCCACGTGATGATGAGGTCATTGATGTTGCACCTAAATTATTTAAATGTTTTCGTCAAACGTCAATTTTTCTGACTATTGAGCATGGCTTAGCGTTCGGATTTCAACTCCAACAGCAACTTTTTCACGCTTTCATCGTAGAGTGTATTAAACCTTTCCAGCTCAGTAATTTTCTCCTGAGCTTTAGAATTCTTAATACTTGCTTTGGCTTCCGTTATTATCTTTTTCGCTTCTTCATGCTGTTTTATCTTTAATTCCAGCAGCGAATCATAAGGGTTGGTACGCATTACAAAATGGTTTTGGCGCTTACCAGGCAGCGCTCTGCGTTCGACCAGCTGGAGCATTTCCAAAAAGCGAATATTGGTGCTGACACTTCCTTTACTTATTTCAAGTAAGCTCATGAGATCGGCTGTATTTAGTGGGGCATCAGATATGATAAGAGCCGCAATTATTTGCCCGGCAATGCGAGAAAGACCATAGCCCTGAGTGTGCATGCCCATATCGGTAATAAACTGTAATTCTGCTTCGGTGAGCTTATTCATAGTAAAAACTTGTTAATTTGGATAATTTAAGGCTAAGCTGTTTAGCCTGTTCAGTCAAGACTGAACAGGCTAAATAAACTTTTCCAGAGATATGAGAGTGATGATTAACCTTTTTTTAGTATTTTCAATTCTTAACCTAACGTTGTTCGTGATACCTATGAATTAGGTTCAAAATGCACGCGCACGGCATAAAAGTTTTAGACTTCAGGCAGTCAGTTTATGAGCTTAATTAGAATTTAGAGCGGGTATAACAGGAGAAAAATATGATTAAAAGAGGACTTATATTGTCGGCAGCTATTGCCGTCTTGTCAGGCTGTAACGATCAAAGCGTTCCGATTGATCAAGAAAGCTTATGTGAAGTGAGGGATTGGCAAAAAGACGTTACTGCCGCTTCATGTAAAGCAGGTCAGAAGGTTGTCTTCCTTCCTGGTTCTTTCGGAAATGAGCAATTACCCGTTATTTTTGCAGCAGTTAATTGTGATCACCGCTTCAACATTGCCCTTACAAAAGGTGGTGTTTCATGTATTTATTCTCCACTCAAAGCAGAGGATCAAGAAACGACTGAAGGTAAGGACTGACAAAGCCACCTCAAGGGCATTGTTTAATCTGCTGAGGTTTGAGGTGGCTAAGCTTTTGTGCTCCAAGCACAGTCCTATAACCAATGTCCATTAAGGAGGCGCTAATGCGCGCGCACAATATAAAAATGTAATGTTCGCGCGGTCTCCAGGCAATAGAGGAAAACTTGATGACTGATTATTCTGGTTCTTGCCTGTGTGGCAATGCGAAATTTGAAGTGCAAGGGAAGTTCGATGGCTTTTACCTGTGTCATTGTCAGCATTGCCAAAAGGATACCGGGTCTGCTCATGCGGCGAATCTATTTTCGAAATCAGCCAAGTTGACTTGGTTGGCGGGCTCAAATTCTGTGACAACCTTCACGCTTCCAGGTACTCGTCACAAGAAAAGTTTTTGTAAGTTCTGCGGTTCCGCATTGCCAATCATTCATGAGGCGGGGTTGCTCGCCATTCCCGCCGGGTGTTTGGATACGGAAGTCTCTATGGCACCAACAGCTCACATCTTTACATCTAGCAAAGCTGTTTGGGATAAAGGTTTAGGTGATGTGCCGGAATTCGGTCGGCTGCCAAAGTGAGCAGCAGTGGGCATCTTTCAACGTTAGTCAGTCAAAAATAGCCATTATAAACTATTAACAAGGACGACTTGTAAATGTACTTCATAAATATAAAAGCGCTAAAGTAGCAGCATAAATCGGGTCAGTACCAGAACCCTCACGTTGAATTTGGTTTTGATTATTGTTGTTTAGCTTGTTTTGATAATAGCATTTGTTCAAAATGCTTGTTAGATTTACAGAAAACAATGGCCTAGCATTTTGGAAAGACGACAGGATAATCGCCGACTGCACCGGCGGGAGAAGCTAACAACAGCGCTGCTGGTAAAAATCAGTATTTGGGCTATTTCTATTGTGATTATTGCTTCGGCTATTACTTTCCTAACCACCTATAGCAACGACAGAGAACGGGTTATAACCGTTTTAAAACGAGATTTAGCACCTACCCTTGAACGTAACCAAGCTTTATTTAACCGTATTGAGAGTAACGCCGATATTTTAACGGAAGAATTTCTTAATCAATACGAGATAGCACGAGCTACTGAAGGTTTGACTCACCAATTTGATGAGTGGTACGAAGAGACCTCGCCCGGAGTAGTACGATTAAAACCTGAGTTTTACCGCGGGATTACAACTTACTCTCGATACTTTGAAAACCTTAGTGCCTTTTTAGGGCCCCGGGAGAAGCCAATAAACGATGAGTTTAAAATACGTGTGTTGGCGGCCCAGCATGCTTTAAATGAACTCGGGCCGGCGTGGCAAAAAGACGTATCTAATACCCACTTCTCTATGCCTGAGAACGCATTGTTAATTTATTCAGTTGATTCTCCATGGGGACTTTTGGCCGACAAAGATTTGGTGATCACTGACTTTTCGGTGGTTAAATCAACGCTGCAAAGCGAAAACCCAGATCGTGCTCCTAACTGGACGGGGCTTTATTATGATATTTCGGCTGATGTATGGACAATTACCTATCAAAAGCCCATTGATTTAAACGGGCAGCATTTAGCAACTGCCAGCTTTGATGTCGCATTAAGTAGTTTATTGAGTGACTTAACGGAGAAAAAGCGACCTGAATCAGAGCACATCGTTTTAAATACGAAAGGCGATTTAATTGCCGCTTCAAATCTGACGCAAGAGGCTATTGTCGAGCGCTCAACGCTCACGTCTGAAACTTATGCGGAGCCTTTATACCAGCAGTTAAGTCATTTGGTCACAAGGGAAAACTGGACGAGTCAGTCCTTTATTTTAGAGAACGAGATAGAGGGACAACTGCTTATTGTCGATAAAATAGCTGGCCCGAATTGGTGGCACATAACCGCCTACCCATTGAGTGAAATTCGTAAACAAGCGGTAGACCTTCCAATTAGATTGGTAGCGGCGGGTGTCGGCTTAGTCATACTTATTCTGTTGATGACGTACTGGCTTATTCAAAGAGAAATCAGTAAACCATTGCACGAAGTAGCAACAGTAGCGTCATTAATGGGGCAGCGTAATTACCAGGAAGCTTTATCTCACAGAGCAGCATCTATAAAAGCCCGGGGTGAAGTTAAACAAGCGCTGGATGCATTTAAAACTATGGCGGCTCGGTTTATTTCGGCTCAAACGGAACTGGAGCAACAAGTTGAGTCACGCACAGCAGAGCTGGCTGAGGCGAATAAGCAATTGGACGCGCTGGCGCATATGGATGGTTTAACCGGGCTATTTAATCGTCGAGCTTTTGACAAGGATTTGAGTGCCGCTATCGAGTCAGGGAAGTCCTACTATTTAATGATGGCCGACATTGACGAATTTAAACCATACAACGACAACTACGGGCATGAGGCGGGTGACCGTGCTTTGAAAAGAATTGCTGACTGCCTAAGAGACAAAACACTACTAAAAGTTTACCGCTATGGAGGCGAAGAGTTCGCAATAATTATCCCAGCAGCTGAACCCATTGAGCAGAAGTTGAATGAATTGCGTGAGGCCATAGTTGAACTAGCGATTACGCATGAGTACAAACAAGCGAAGCCGCCTGTATTAACCTTAAGTATGGGGGCTGCGCCCCTTAAAGCCAAGCAAGCGGCGGCCGGTACAATTCGACGGGCAGACCGGCAGTTATACAAAGCGAAAAGTGCCGGCCGGAACTGCGTTTGTGTGGAATAGCTCGTCTGGTATTGGCATTACACCTTTAACTTGCATAATTAATGGGTGTGCTCGCTTTTAATAGCACGCCCTTTGGTATCGTAAAAGCCACTGGCGCCTTGCTCGATAAAGCCCTGAGTCACCATGTTCGTTAAAAATGGGTCAGTATGATCGTCACCAATATCAGCATAGTCGGTCGCTTTATAATTGTCTCTTCGCTCAAAAAATGCAGCCACTTTGTCGGAGTCTTTCGTTAGACTTTGTTGCTGCCAGACTATGCTGTTGCCTTGGTTATCTTTTCGCTGAAAGCGAAGTGGCAGCTTGTAAGCCGGAAGCCACTCAAGTACCAATTCGTTTCCATTTAGCGTTTTTTTATAAGTGACCACTTTCATGCAGCCAGAGTCACGTTCATCCACTTTGTTCATCGAATCGATAAGCTGGTTAGAAACCAACTGGTTTCTATAGGACCAATCCGTTTCTCGTTTTCCATGAACGAGCTCATTAGGCTGGTATTCGATAGCACGTTTGTGTTCGTCAAAATAACGAGTTGGCTTTAGCATGCCTTGGCGCACAAATTGCCACATCTCTGTGATTTGTGTCTGCGCGTATTGATGAGCCACATGTTCGGGTTTTCGCCACACTGTCATTTTCGTATGCTGCTCATTACCTGCTTGGGTTGAGTGCTTAATATCGTAATCAGCAGTTAACCAGAGAGCATCGCAACTCTGGGCTGAAACTTGAGTACTGGTAATGGCAATAATCAAAATTGAAAGTATTTTCCACATTGCATTATCCTCTTGGAAAGGCGGCTGTAGAGCCGCCGTGAAGGGGTTAGTTTAAGCGGTTTTCTGCTTGTTCAGCTAAGTCACTTGCATAGTTCATAATATGAAAGATAATGCTTTGTTCATTGGTGCCGTTTACCATAAAAGCGGCAGGACCTTTTGCATAAATCCCAACGTCTTCACCCGAGTGGGTTTCAGAAGATAGGGGAACCAGGGCTTCCTGGTGGTATCCTGGTTGAGTTGTATCGATACTATTTAGGTCCTTACGCCCTGCGCTTATAGGCATTCCGTAGCTTGCATCAGAGTTTGTTTCGCTGCCTAAGTCCATAAAGCCACGACCGTTTGTATAACCTAGCGTAGTGTATGGCATTCCATCTGCAGCTTCAGCCGGAGCATCAGCGCCTACATTTACAACTTTGCCTAGTATAGGGTTGCCGCGTTTAGGATATCCGGCAATTGTAAAAACATGCCCGTGATCCGCTGTAACAATAATGAGCGTATCGTCATCATTGGTCATTTCGTCGGCTTTAGCTATTGCCCGGGCAAATTCTATGGTGTCATTAAGAGCGCCATAAGCATTCCCGGCGTGATGAGCATGATCGATTCGTCCAGATTCTACGCTAAGAAAGAAACCTCTTGGATTCTTATTTAGTACGGCTATCGCTTTTTCTGTCATTTCTGTCAGTGACGGCTCACCGGCAATATCGTTGCTGCGGTCAGCTTCATATTGCATATGCGACTCGTTGAATAGCGCAAACACACGTTCCGTTGAGTCTGTTATGCTGTCAAAACCGATGCTATCGTAAATGTAGATGCCAGTAGGATATTGCGTTTGCCACTCTGTGGTTAAGTCGCGGCCATCGGTACGGTCACCCTCAACACTGCTGGCAGCGTCCGGACTGTTAAAAGCTGGATCTTTAGGTAAGAAGTGTCGACGCCCGCCACCCATAACAACCTCAATGCCGTCTACATCAAGACCGCTGAAGCGACTTTCCAAATTAGCCTCAAAGTTAACTAATTGCTCCGCAATATCCTTACAGCCTGAGTTAATGGCTTCTTGTGGCATGTCGGAAATATCTTCCCAGTTGCGATCAGCCGACTTTGCGAAGGTAGCTGCTGGCGTAGCGTGAGTGATTCTGGCGGTGGATATAATACCCGTCGACTTACCCGCAATTTCGGCTAACTCTAAAGCCGTAACCAGCTCATTGCCTTGTGCCGTTGAGCAGTCACCGCGTTGAACGGTTTCGTCAACTCCAATAACACCAACGTCTGTTTTGACGCCGCTCATCATTGCTGTCATTGTGCCGGCAGAGTCAGGTGTTTGTGCGTCCACATTGTAGGTTTTGGAAAGTCCGGAGAAAGGGAAGTGGTCGAAGCTGAGCTCGTTTTCTTCACCCATTAAGCCTCTGCGTTGACCATCCAGTATGCGTGCAGCGGTAACTGTTGAAACTCCCATTCCGTCGCCTACAAACAGAATTACATTTTTTGCCTGTCCGCGAGCCTCTTTAACGGTAGCTTCCAGCCACGCTTCTTTATTTTGTTCCGATACCTGCTGAGCTTGGACATACCAGCTGTTATTAAGGTTATTCAATATTTCTCCGCTATTAATAGCCGTATTACCGGGCTCGCAAACGTAATTTGTGCTCTGAATTTCACTGTCGTCCAATTTGTTATTGCCATTTGTATCTTGCCCAGAGTCGATACGAACGCCACCGTTAGGACAATTTTCATTGCTGGTCATTAAAGTTGTTTGTTTGGTCAGACCGTTAATAGCATCGGTACCATTAACACCGTCATCTCCTTCGAGATCGCAAGCGGCTAGACTGATGACGCTAAGGGTGATTAAACTGAGTTTAAAGAGTTTCATTCTTTGCTCCATTTCGCTTCAGATTACTCGTCGAGAAGTCCGAGTGCTTGGTTAATGATATGAAAAACAACGCTTTGTTCTACTACGCCCTGTACCAGTTGGCTTCCTGGTCCTGTCGCGTGCAGTGTTATATCCTCGCCCGAGTGGGTCTCTGAACTAAGCGGTATCAACGCTTCCTGATGATAGCCGGCAGAGGTGGTATCAATACCCGTTAAGTCTTTGCGACCGGTATCAATATCCATTGTGTAAGCAACATCGGAATTGGTTTCTGTTGCTAAATTCATAAAGCCTCGACCGTTGGTGTAACCTAAAGTGGTATATGGCATGCCGTCAGCTGCTTCGGCTGGCTCTTCAGACCCAACGTTAACAACTTTACCTAAAATGGGATTACCACGTTTAGGGTAGCCAGCTATTGTAAATACGTGTCCGTGGTCAGCCGTTACCAGTATCAGTGTCTCCTCGGGATCAGTATTTTCATAGGCTGACTTGATTGCTGCTTCAAACGCCAGAGTATCGGTTAGAGCCCCTGCAGCATTCCCTGCGTGATGGGCGTGGTCAATACGGCCTGACTCCACCATCAAAAAGAAGCCTTTATTATTTTTTTTCAGTATATTGAGTGCGGTCTCGGTCATTTGCTCAATTGACGGTTCGCCTGCTATGTCGTTATCGCGATCTGCCTCGTATTGCATATGAGATTCGTTGAAAAGCCCGAATAACTTGTTTGTACTAGCAGTGTCGAGGCTGTCAAAGCCTGCTTGATCATAAACGTAGACGCCATCTGCGTATCGTTCTTGCCATTCAGAGGTTAAGTCCCTGCTATCGGTCCGATCACCCTCAACTGCGCTGCCTGCGTCAGGGCTGTTAAACGACTCATCTTTTGGGAGAAAGTGACGTCTGCCGCCACCTAAGACAACTTCAATACCATCAACATCTATTCCGGTGTAACGTTGTTCGAGGTAAGTTTCGAAATTGACAAGCTGATCGGCAATATCTTTACACCCCTGATTAATAGCTGACTCAGGCATGTCAGATATATCTTCCCAGTTACGATCTGCAGATTTCGCATAAGTTGCGGCAGGTGTTGCGTGTGTAATTCGGGCCGTAGAGACAATGCCGGTCGATAACCCTTTAATTTCTGCAAGCTCTAGTGCTGTTGCTACTTCATTACCTTTAGAGGTGGAGCATTCACCGCGTTGGACTTGCTCATTGACGCCAATAACGCCGACGTCCGTTTTTAAGCCTGACATCATAGCCGTCATAGTGCCGGCAGAGTCAGGAGTTTGAGCGTCGACGTTATAAGTTTTGACTAGCGCTGTTCTAGGAAAACGTTCAAATGCCAAAAATTCTTCTTCACCTGGCTGTCCGTTAAGTTGACCTTTTAGTATGCGGGCTGACGTCAGCGTAGAAATGCCCATGCCGTCACCGACAAATACAATAACGTTTTTGGCTTTAAACTGGTTATTAGTTACTTCTTTTTCAGACAGGCGGGTTTGTGCTTCAGTATACCAGGCATTGTCTTTCTGATAGTTAGGTATGACTTGAATTTGTTGCGCTACCGCCGTCATTGAAAGACTGACGGCAATAGCCGCAGAAACTGCTTTCCATCGTGTATTCATTTAGGTTCCCCAATCGTTAAAAGAGTTACTTCAATTCGGCGTAATTAAGATAGGGGGAGAGTGTTAAAGCTTTGTATACTTTATATGAATACACGGTGCTGTTTTTATGACAGCGGAGAAACTACTTTCGGTTAGCGCCTGCGTGCCAGGCACACGGGCGCTATGCTTTCGAAGTTTTTAATTCGCGAACCTAATCCGTTTTCGGTTTAAGAGACATATAGACCCACTCAGACAGCGCGGTGTTTATGTTATCCATGGCTTTGCCCAGAGCCGCGGTGGCGTCTTGCATTGAAGAGCCGGTTACTGAAGTTTGCTCTGCTAATAATGTACTTGCTAAAACTTCTTGATCAGATTGGCTAATCAGACTGACATGCAAGATTACATGAGCTTTCTCACCTGCTTCGGAGTCTTCTATTTGAAAAGCACGCAGATTGCTGTGAATAAGATAATCAGCAGACAAGTCTATTTCCGTACTTACTACTTGCGAAAACAAGTCGGTACTTTGCAGGGTTTGCATCATACTTTGCTGTACCAGGGTTGGTGCTCGATCGGCCCAGCGAGCTCCGGCGTAGTATCGTTGGATTTGGCCATTACTGAATTCACTAATCCGCGAGGTATTGAGCGAACTTAGCGTGTTTGGTTCTGCGACACTTAGCGTCGTGTTCAGTCTTGGTTCTGATATCGTTTTTAGAGAACCGCTAATTGGTAAATGATAGATTTGAATTTTCTCGGCTTCGGGTAGCACCGAACATGCTGCTAATGAGGTAATTATCAGGCTTAGCATGATTTGCCTCAGGTACAGTTTCATTTCTCAACCTCCTCGACTTGTCCACGCCTCAGCAGAAATGACCCAGGCTCTTCTTCTAGTTGCTCCGCAATGCGCTTAATAACACGTAAGGTTCGTTGCAGCTCTTGCGCCGCTGGACCGACTTCTCTCAATCCACGAACACTTTCTTCTAACGACTCTTCATTCTCATTCATGATACGTGTCAGATCTTTGCTTCCTTTTTTCATTGCCCGGAGCGTATTCTGCAGTTCTATAAAGGTTTCGTCGCCGTGCCTGCTAAGCAATTTCTGGCCTTGTTCAGCAAAGCGTGTCAATGCGGCCATGCTCTTGCGCGACTCATCAATGGTCTGGTGCAAGCCTTCAGCAATGCCCTGTAAATCATCTTCTCGATCGGCCATTGCGGAGGTGAGTGACTCTACATTACGTAAGGTTTTTGCTACGCGCTGAGTATTTTCATCAGAGAACATACTATTGATGTTCTGGACAAACAGATTCACATTTTGGAGCAGACTTTCGCTGTTAGCGAACAATTGGTTAAGTGCAGAGCGTTCAGCCACAATTACCGCGGGATCACTTTCAGTACCATTTAACCGAGGGCTCTCTGGTGAGCCGCCGTATAGGCGAATAAGTGCATTACCGGTTATATTGGCTAGTCCCAGGCGCGCTCCTGTGTCATCTTTAATGGGAGTATCCGAGTTGACCCGAATGCGTACATGCACCACTCTTGGATCGTTAGGATCCAAGCGCAAATTAACCACGTCGCCGACTTTAATACCGCTGTATTCCACTGCACTACCGGGATTCAAACCGCTAACTTCGTCGTTAAAAATAACTTTATAGTAGGCATAATCACTATCGATACTGGTTTTCCCCAGCCATAGGACAACACTGATAAAAGCCGCGCTTATAATCAGCACAAAGCTGCCGATTAACACATGATGTGCTTTAGTTTCCATGTTCTGGCCTCGTTTGTTGATTACTCACAGCTCTACCTCGCGGACCATGAAAGTAAGCTTGTACCCAACTATCCTGATGAGCGGCGACCCTATCGAGGGTATCCACTACCAGTACTTTTTTCTGTGATAATACCGCCACCCGATCACTAACTTGATAAATACTGTCCAAATCGTGAGTGACTAAAAATACAGTCAACCCAAGCGCTTGTTGCAGGGTCTTTAACAGCGAATCAAATTCACCGGCTCCAATAGGGTCAAGCCCAGCTGTAGGTTCGTCTAAAAATAAAATGTCCGGGTCCAGGGCAAGTGCGCGGGCTAAAGCAACTCGCTTTATCATACCACCGGATAAAGATTGCGGCATGGTTTCCGCTGTTTGCGCATCCAGTCCTACCAATGCAAGTTTTAAAGAGGCGATATCACCGGCGTCATTGGCGTTCATTCCTAAGTGTTCACGCAAGGGCAGTGCGATATTTTCACGTACATTTAGTGACGAGAAGAGTGCACCTTTTTGGAAAAGCACGCCTGTATTTCTATCGACCCGTTGACGCTCGGCAGTGGAGAGCTTCAATACATCCTTGCCATTAATTTCAATGCTGCCTGCAGCCGGTTGGGTTAGCCCCAAAATGCTGCGCATTAATACTGATTTTCCCGAGCCAGAGCCGCCGACCACGGTCAGCACCTCGCCACGATAGACATCGAGATCAAGCCCCTCGTGTACCACATGTTGGCCAAACTGATTACGCAGGTTGCGCACGGCTATAGCTATGTCACTCACCAGTTAATCTCCATAAAGAAAAGCGCAAACAGAGCGTCGAGCAAAATTACCATAAAGATTGACTGCACTACACTCGACGTGGTGTGCTCCCCAACTGACTGAGCGCTGCCACTGACTTTAAAGCCTTCGTTACAGCCAATAATCGCAATCACAAAGGCAAACACCGGGGCTTTTATCATTCCTACCCAGAAGTGATTTATTCCGGTATCGCGTTCAAATATATGGAGGAAAAGCGCTGGTGAAATATCCAATGTCAGAGCGGAAATGACCATCCCTCCGCCAATACCCGACGCCATTGCAACAAGGGTCAAAGCCGGCAAACTGACAAGCATAGCAAGCACTCGCGGTAACACGAGAATTTCAAGCGGATTCAGGCCTTGTGCACGAAGGGCATCAATTTCCTCGTTAGATTTCATTGAACCAAGCTGAGCGGTAAAAGCACTGGCTGTTCTCCCGGCAAGCATAATTGCGGCAAGCAATACAGCAAATTCGCGCAAAAAGGAAAAACCAACCAGGTTGATGGTATATATACTGGCGCCGAAGTCGCTGAGTACGGTTGCACCTAAAAAAGCAACTACCGCACCGACCAAAAAGGTCAACAGCGCTACAATCGGCAAAGCGTTTAAGCCAGTTTCTTCTAGCTGGGCCACAAAAGCTGTTACTCGCCAACGTGACGGACGACCCATCACTTGAGCCGCACTTTGCAGGGTGGCACCCATAAATCCGAGTAAGTCGCGCTGGTTGCGATAGAGATTTGAGCTGAACATGCCTATCCGTTCGAGCATTTGGACAAAGCCGTTACTTTTGGCCGGCAACGGCGGCTCCTGATTACTGCAGGCATTAATGACTGTATCAATAAGATTGTTTTGTTGCTCAGTTAAGGGCAATTGGCGTAACTTGTGTTCACCTAAGGCGCGATACAATAACTGTACACCTGCAGTATCGAGTTTTTTCATCGAATCAACATTGCAAGTTACTGATTTCGGTACGTCCCCCAGGTTAGCCAGCTGTTTTTTTAGGTCAATGTAATGGGCAACTGTCCAGTCTCCCCCTAGGGTTAAATAACCGCAACCTTCAGCCTTGTTAAAATGAATATAGCCGTTTTCCTGCATGCTTAACGTTCAACCTTTGTATTAAAATTAAGCTGAGCTAACTCAGGCGCATTTTAATATTGTAAACCGTTTTACGTACTCGGTGTAACGATCATGTTACGTAAAAAAGAGAGAAACACCTGATCTCGGGGTAAGGCGTCTTTAACCGATCCTTGTAATGCTAACCCGGACCAAAGCGCGTAAAGCCCTCTGGCTAAATCAAAAGTGGGAATAGCTGCAACTAAGTTGTGGCGATTAATCAGATTCTCCAGTAGGGTAGTGAATTGTTTTAAACTCGCCATTTTAACTTTTTCACTACGTGCAGCGAAATTCGGGTCGCGTCGAGAGTGGAGTTGTAACTCAACGGAGAGAAGCGACCAGCTCGGATCAAGTGCTAACTCTGATAAACGACACGCTAGCCAATCTAATGTCTCATCGATATCCTCGCTATCTGGTTTAGATACGAGTTCTTGCATGAGGGAAACTTCCTGTTGAATATGGCTTTCGATAACGGCAAGTAAGAGTTCGTCTTTGCTCGTAAAGTTCGAGTAAAACGCTCCCTGAGAAAACCCCGCACGTGCACAGAGGTTTCGCAGCGATGCCGAGACCACTCCTCCTTCTGCGAACATCTGATTTGCGGCGTCAATTAAGCGAAAACGAGTTTGCTCTTGTTGTTCGCGCCGAGTCAGCCTTCGGGCTGTGTGTGTCATTTTTAAATCCTCAGGCGGTGCGTCGAAGACGCACCGCTATGGCTCGGTTTACTTGTGCTTGCTTGAGAAACTGTCACGAACCTTTGTAATCCAAGATCCAATTCCTTTGACAGCCTCGCTTCCTTTACTCAAAAGATCTCCAACTTCCTGTGCCAGCATCTCGTGTTTAGAGCGTTCAGAATCTGGTAAAGGAGGCAGGATATGAGCAAAATAAGTTTTATCCAATAGCCAGTGTAACAGACGTTCACCCATAAAGGGATGACCACTATTCAAAGCCCTTGCCCCTTTTATCATGTTTCGGATGTCGTATTGTGTTGGGCTAATGTCCGGTACTTGCTTAGGAATGTTGAGCAGCTTATACACTCCAATCCGTGCAGTACGAACGGAGGTTTCCATAGTAAAAATAATGTCGTTTCTGGTCTCAACGAACTGCCCGACTAGTCCCAGGTTGGTGCATCCTTCAGGCACTGGCTGAGGTCGGTCTCCTGCTGCACGTTTCATAAATTGAGAGGTGATATAGGGCATGAGGGCGGTGCGGACTTTTGTTCTGGCCGCAACTGCTTCCAGTTCGTCTTCTATGCCGAGATGGTGACAGAGTTCCGCGAGAATTTCTTTACCTGTGCATTGCGGCATCGGTTTTTTGACCAAATTTCCGTCCTTGTCCATCAGCAGGCCATAAACCCAAACCACTAATGTATCTTCAGGTTGGTCCGGGAAGTGTGGCTGACGGTTGATGGTTACGCTCAAGAACCAATTAGAGTCGGTAAAGGTGATGATCCCACCTGTCACTGTTCGGCCTGAGTAAGGATCATTGACCGAAAGCTCTGTCAATTTATCCACCAGAGGAGAGGATTTACAGGTTAGCGTTGCGGACTCCCACATTGATTGATCAACGTCACCGTAAAATTTCTCTGGTTTACCAAATACGGGGGCTTTTTCGGCAAGATTTTTCCAGAGACTCCAACCGCTGTTCTCGCCTGGATCATGACGGTCTACTTTCAAATCAGGTACAGTATTCATGTCACCATAGGCGGTGTTTTCTGTCATTGACCCGGTGAGTGCAAAAACCAGGTCGCCATCTGCCACGTCAATGCGTTGCTCTTCATCAGCTACGACACAACGTATACCCGTAACCGTTTTCTGGCCGTTAGATTCTGTCATATCCAGGTCATACACGCGGGTATCCAGCTGAAATTTTACGCCTTTATCGCGTAGCATATTAGCTAACGGCTTAATGAAAGTATCGAACTGGTTGTATTTCGGGAAGACAAGAACCGACATGTCACCAAACCCGTCAATGGAATCGAGGAAACGATGCATGTAGAGTTTAGTCTCTAATAAACTATGACAGTTTTTAAAGGCAAACATACTGCGGAAAAGCGACCAAAAATTGCTTTCAAGAAAGCCTGTGCTGAAGTATTCCTCAATGGTGATATCATCGAGCTCTTCTTTGCGTTTAAGGAGCAGTCGTATCATTTCCCGTTGTTCGGATTTCGAGAGACCAAAGTCGGTGAAATCCATGATCTCTCCGCAATTGCGCATTAACCGGGCTTTCGAGTAATTTGGGTCGTTGTCGTTAACCATTCGGTATTCATCGAGGACTGAATATCCTTCAGGCAATTCAACCGCGGGTACGTCCTGAAACATATCCCACAGAGTGTCGTAGTTCCAGTTCATTTCACGGCCGCCACGAACGATATACCCGTCTTCCGGGTTACCAGAACCGTCCATGGAGCCACCTTCGACCGCCATTTCTTCCAGAATAGTGATGTTTTCTGGCGGCATATGGGCATCGCGGATTAAGTAAAAAGCAGCGGCCAGACCACCAATACCACCACCAATGATATAGGCTTTTCGTTTTTCCACGCCCGGGGTAGGTAAGGGGCGATGTCTTGCATAGGGGCCGATGAAATCATGCGGTGGTAACGTATTTTGTGGTTGATGATGCCAGTAGCCGGAAGTTGCGTCGGGTTCGTGCTCGAATCCTTCGGGCGCAGTTTTTCTGATATCGAAGCCTGGAATATTTGAGTTTGCCATGAGCTATATCCTTCTTTTGTAAAGATTTTAGACTGAATGTCTAAACACCTTGAATTTAAGAGTAGCTTATGATTTTCAGATATCAATTGATATCTGAATTTCGACTGATATTTAAGATTGGCTTGTCGTAGATCAATATTGTGCAAGTTCAGTGTATTTGATCCGATCCCCCTCATAAGAACTACAATTGAACACACACTCTAGTTAAAGGAACTAGCAACATGACTAAGAAGATGAAAGCGCTACGACTCAAAAAGCCGTTTGGGCTGGATAATATCCAGGTAACCGAAATGGAAGACCCCGGCCAGCCTGGTCCGGGAGAAATTCGCGTAAAGGTTAAGGCCAGCTCTCTTAACTTCCATGATTACGGCGTAGCGTCTGGTTTTATCCCAACGGAAGACGGACGCATTCCAATGTCTGATGGCGCCGGTGTTGTTGAAGCCGTTGGCGAAGGCGTGGAAGAATTCGCGGTAGGGGACAACGTTGTTTCTACCTTTTTCCCTTACTGGCAAAGTGGGCCGGCACCAGTGGGCGACTTCCACAACACGCCGGGCGATGGTATTGATGGTTACGCTCGCGAAGTTGTGGTGCGTCCTGCTCAGTTCTTTACTCATCAACCTAAAAACTACAGCCATACTGAATCGGCAACGCTGACGACTGCAGGTTTAACAGCCTGGCGCGCTCTGGTCGTGGACGGTGGCATTAAACCGGGCAATACGGTGCTCGTGCTCGGCAGTGGTGGCGTATCAGTATTTGCCTGCCAGTTAGCGAAAAGCCTGGGGGCGACGGTATTTGCCACATCCTCTTCTAACGACAAACTCCAACAGTATAAAGAGCTTGGAGCGGATCATCTGATTAACTACAAGGAAGACCCTGAATGGGGCAAAACGGTTGGTAAATTAACTGGCGGCCGTGGCGTAGACCATGTGATTGAAGTGGGTGGCCCGGGCACCTTGCCACAGTCTATTAATGCGGTCGCGATAGCGGGGCACATTGCGTTAATTGGTGTTCTAACCGGAAGTGAAGGTGAGGTTCCAACCGCTAAACTAATGGCTAAGCAGGCACGACTACAGGGGTTAATTGTTGGCAGCTGCGACAATCAGAAAGACTTTGTGCGTGCTCTAGAAGCTAACGGTGTGAAGCCGGTAATTGATAAAGCCTTTGCTCTGGAAGAATTAGCGGATGCGTTCCGTTATGAAGAGTCCGGCAAGCACTTCGGTAAAATTTGCATAGAGTTTTAAATCATTCTTGGGTGTTCAATATTCACCCAACAGTCTCTGATAGAAAGCCCGAGACGTTCTAAAGCAAAAAATGCATGACTCTTTCTGCTTTGATTTTTCTGTAACGGGCTTTATATAACAGTTAAGAAAATAATCTGTTATTATTTAGCTCGTTCGGTTCATCAGAGTATTTTCATGAAAAAGTATGAGCTACTGGCAAATCAGTTAAGGCTTCAAATTGAGCAAGGCATATGGTTGCCCGGTGAAAAACTGCCTTCTTTAAGGAGACAGGCGGAGCAGTCCGGTTATAGTCTAATGACGGTTTTGCATGCTTATCAAATGCTCGAGTCTCAGGGCATTCTGGCGGCTCGGGAGCGCTCAGGCTACAGCGTTTCTGCCTCGGTAAAATCTCCTCAAAATCAGTCACATTCTATTCAGCCAACTGAAGCGGTTAGTGTGAACGACTTTGTATTTGAAGTGCTGCAGGCATCTCGTAACGTTCATACGTTGAGTTTAGGTTTTGCGTATCCTGATCCTTCCTTGTCTCCGCGCTATCAACTGAATAAAGCAGTTGCGTCAGCAGCAAAACAGTCGTCTTTAATGACTGCGCTGGATAACCTGCCACCCGGTAATGAAGAGCTGCGGCATCTAATTGCTAAGCGTTACGCGGCGCGAGGTATGAATATTTCGCCCGATGAAATTGTAATAACCGCAGGGGCACTGGAGGCGCTGAGTTTGAGTCTTCAGGCCGCTACTGAACCAGGCGACTGGGTGGTGATTGAAGCTCCGGCCTTTTATGGTGCGATGCAGACCTTAGAGCGGCTTGGTCTTAAAGCTATTTCTGTGGCGGTTGATCCTGAACATGGGCTCGATATGTCATCTCTGGAGCGGGCGTTTCAGAGCTATGATGTTAAAGCCTGCTGGTTAATGTCGAATTTTCAGAATCCGATTGGCTATTCGCTTAGCAATGAAAAGAAGCAGCAGGTGGCGCAACTGCTGGAAAAGTACAACGTCGTGTTAATTGAGGACGATGTGTACAGCGAGTTGTATGAAGGAGACACGGCACCGCTGGCAGTAAAACAATTTGATAACAGCAATAACGTCATGCTGTGTTCGTCATTTTCTAAATCGCTTGTAGCCGGGTTTCGTATTGGCTGGGTGGCAGCCGGTAACCGCGCACTGGAAGTACAAAAACGTCAACTAATGAGCACCTTAGCGACCAGTGCGCCTATTCAGTTATCCTTAGTGGAATATCTGTCGACAAAAAACTACGAGAGGCACCTTAAAGAATTACGCAAAACGCTGGCTTCCCGAAAACGTAAAATGCACGAGTTTTTGCAGCAACAGCTAAGCGACATTGCCAAAATCTATAACCATAGTGGCGGTTATTTTTTGTGGTTGGAGTTTGACGCCAGCGTCGATACCACGTTGTTGTACCGCGAAGCTCTGGATAAAAATATTACGCTGGCTCCGGGCAAACTGTTCGCGTTGCAGGATGAGTTTAATCATTGCTTGCGGGTGAATGCTTCGTTTGAGCTAACCGACGCCAACAAACAGCTGTTGCAACAGCTTTGTCAGCACCTGAGGGAGCACATTGCTCGCCGTTCTGCTGACTGATCTAGCTTTTTAACTCTTTTCTGTATCTACCCCCGAAAACTCCAGTAATTAGAATTCCTCTGTGTTGTTCATTGCGGAGTAATTACGGTGAGTGTCAAGCAAATTTCAAAAAAGGATGTCATTTTCCAGACTGGCGTGCCAGATGGGAAAATTTATATAAAAGAGGAAACCGGTAAATATCAGCGAAACCGCCGTTACCTGAACGTTTTCCTAATGCTTCTTTTCATTGCCATTCCATTTATTCAATACAATGGACAACAGGCCATTTTGTTCGACGTAGCACAGCAAACTCTCCGGTTTTTCTCCATTAAGTTGTTTCCGCAAGACCTCATCATATTTAGCCTGATATTTATCCTTGCTGCCTTCGCTTTGTTTTTTGTGACGGTTCGTTATGGCCGGGTGTGGTGCGGCTTTACCTGTCCGCAGACAGTCTGGATGCTAATGTTTAACTGGATTGAGCGGCGTATTGAAGGAACTGCGAACCAGAGTAAAGCGTTAGATAAAGCGTCTCTGAGCGTTGAGAAAATCGCTAAAAAAGGTGTTAAGCATTTAATCTGGGCGGCCGTTGCTTTGCTGACGGCGTTAACTTTTATGTCCTACTTTACTCCCGTAAAAGAACTTTATTCTGGCTTTTTTACTCTTTCAAGTTCTGGTCTTATTTATGGCTGGGTTCTTGTTCTGGCTGCCTGCACATACGGCAATGCGGGTTGGTTGCGTGAAAAAATGTGTCAGCACATGTGCCCCTACGCCCGTTTTCAATCTGCAATGTTTGATTCCGGTACCAAACTCGTGACTTACGACGCTACCCGTGGTGAAGACAGAGGGCCGAGGAAAAGAGGCAGTGCTCCTTCGGAGCTGGGTGATTGCGTCGATTGTAAACTCTGCGTGCAAGTTTGCCCGGCAGGTATCGATATTCGCAACGGCTTGCAATATGAGTGCATTAACTGCGGTTTGTGTGTGGATGCCTGCAATAGAGTGATGGATAACTTTGGCTATGAAAGGGAACTCATTGGCTTTCGTAGTGAGAAAGAGTCTGCACGCAATGGCGGCGGTCAATGGTTATACGGCGTGGTGTCTGCACTCATCATTACCGGGATCATCGTCTGGATGCTGACATGGCAGAGTTTTGAAGTAGGCGTGATAAGAGACCGTCAGGCTTTGTATCGAATTAATAACCAGGGCTTGGTTGAAAACGCTTACACCGTCACCTTGCTGAATAAATCCAGTTACGTAAAAAACTTCGATGTGACGGCTTCCGGGCTGGAAGGCGCTCAACTTTCAGATATTGGACCTTTTGCTGTAGGTCCTGGAGAGAAGCGAAGTGTTGTACTGACATTAACGACGGAAGAGGAGCCTGAGGCCACAATCTCACATTTTGATTTCGTCATTGAGTCTCGGGAGTCTGAAGAAACCGTTGTTCACGAAACCATGTTTTATTCAGGTTAATAATTATGAGATCTGCCTCTTATTTTTGTCTTTAAAGACAGAAAGTTAGAACAAGCAGTAGTTAAGAGAGGTCGCTATGTTCGAATACTTTGATGCACTGTTTTTAGCGCGCTTTCAGTTTGCGTTCACTATCGCGTTTCACATTATATTTCCTTCGTTTACTATCGGGGTAGCCAGTTTTCTGGCTGTTCTGGAAGGGTTGTACCTCAAAACCCGTAACCCGGTGTACCAGCAGCTCTTCCGTTACTGGGTGAAGATCTTCGCTGTGGCCTTTGGTATGGGCGTGGTCTCCGGCATTGTGATGGGTTATCAGATTGGTACCAACTGGTCGGTATTTTCCGATAAAGCCGGCCCGGTTATCGGCCCGCTAATGGGTTACGAAGTGCTGACGGCCTTTTTTCTTGAAGCTGGTTTTCTTGGCATTATGTTATTTGGCATGAATAAGGTCGGCGAGAAGCTGCACTTCTTTGCCACCCTGATGGTGGCGGTGGGCACGGCTATTTCAGCCTTCTGGATCTTATCAGCAAACAGCTGGATGCAGACGCCCGCTGGTTACATCATGAATGACGTCGGTCAGTTTGCTGCGAAGGACTGGTTTGAGGTGGTGTTTAACCCGTCCTTCCCTTATCGGCTGGCGCACATGCTGCTGGCAGCCTACCTGACCGTGGCCTTTGTAGTCGGTGCGGTGGGTGCCTGGCATTTGCTGAAAGACAAAACCAACGCCGCAGCCCGTAAAATGTTCTCCATGGCCATGTGGATGGCACTCATTGTGGCTCCGCTGCAGGTTCTTGTCGGAGACTTCCACGGACTGAATACGCAGGAGCATCAACCGGCGAAAGTGGCGGCAATGGAAGGGCACTTCCATACCGAAGCCCGGGCACCGCTGTATTTATTCGGGATGCCGAACCAGGAAACTGCGGAAGTAGACTACGCCCTGAAAGTGCCCGGTCTTGCCAGCATTATTCTTAAGCACGACATAGACGCAGAAGTAACCGGTCTTGACCAGTTCCCGCGGGAAGACTGGCCGCCGGTGGCTACCGTATTCTGGGCCTTCCGGATAATGGTCGGCGTGGGCATTCTGATGGTGCTTGCCGGACTCTGGTCAGGCTTCCAGCGCCTGCGCGGCAAACTGTACGACAATAAAACCTTGCTGCGCTTCAGTCTATTCATGGGACCCATGGGCTTTGTGGCGGTCATTGCCGGCTGGATAGTCACCGAAGTGGGGCGTCAGCCCTGGGTGGTCTATGGCCTGCTGCGCACCGCCGATGCGGCCTCGCCCATTGATAAAGCTGGTGTGGCAGGCAGCCTGATAGCCTTTATTGTGGTGTACTTCCTCGTTTTTGGTGCGGGCACCTTCTACATTCTGCGCAAAATGGCGGGGAACCCTGAACAGGTCACCATTCCTGACTACGCGAAGCATAAGCCGACCATGGCCGCTGAGCGCATCTACGATGAGGAGGTGTAAGCTATGGATTACGCACTGATTTGGGCCATATTAATTTCGGTCGCCGTATTTGCTTACGTCGCCCTCGATGGCTTTGACCTGGGGATAGCACTGCTGTTTCCCTGGTTCAAAAAAGAAGAAGACCGTGACGTGATGATGAACACCGTGGCGCCGGTCTGGGACGGTAACGAAACCTGGCTGGTGCTGGGCGGTGGTGGTCTGCTGGCGGTGTTCCCGCTGGCTTACTCGGTGCTGATGCCGGCGCTTTATATGCCGGTTATTGCTATGCTGCTGGGGCTTATTTTCCGCGGCGTGGCTTTTGAGTACCGCTTTAAAACCAAACGCGCCAAAGGCATCTGGGACTTATCCTTTATTACCGGCTCGCTGATAGCGGCCATGAGTCAGGGCATTATGCTGGGCGCTATGCTGCAGGGCATTCAGGTAACCGGACGGGAATACTCCGGCGGCTGGTTCGACTGGCTGACACCCTTTACTCTTTTCTGTGGCATGGCGGTGGTTATCGGCTACATGATGCTGGGTGCGACCTGGTTGGTGATGAAAACCCGCGGCGACCTGCAGCGTCAAAGCTACCGTGCCGGCTGGTACACCACGATATTGCTGGTGGCCTGCATTGCCTTTGTGAGCCTTTACTTACCTTATGTTGATATGTTTATTGCCGAGCGCTGGTTCACTTACCCGGCCTCCGTTGGCCTGTGGGCTTTGCCAATATTGCTGGCGGTGATGACCATTGGTTTACTGCGCTCGCTGCATAGAAAACAGGAAGGACGCCCCTACCTATGGGGTTTGGGCATGTTCCTGCTGGCTTACACCGGCTTCGCGGTCAGCATATTCCCGTATCTGGTACCCCGCAGCATTACCCTGTGGGAAGCCGCAGCACCGGACAACAGCCTGAAGTTTCTGTTGGTCGGTGCAATGTTCCTGCTCCCCACGATCTTCGCTTACACAGGTTATACTTATTGGGTCTTCCGGGGTAAGGTCGACCCGGACAGTGGATATCACGATTAGCAGATATAAGTTCTTTCAGGAAAACTCTTCTTAAACTCATGGGCGGCCGGAAAGCCGTCCATTATTTTAATTGCTGCCAGGGAGAGTCAAGATTGCTCATTTTTCGCTTTCTCTTTGCGCGCTTCCCACCAGTGATAAAGCGATGAAATAAGTAGTGCTATGAGAAAATCTTTAAACTCTGTACTGTGTAGAGTGAACTCACCCGCTTGAAAGGACTTGACGATGGTACCGCCCACATAGTAACCACCAATAATAACCAGCGCCAAGTATATGGTCGAAAGTATTTTATTATCTGTTTTCATATCTGCAACTCATAGCATTCTCAGTGTTTCTGAAACCATCCTCGCATGACAGCCAGTGCGGAGTCATCAATACTGTCGCCATTTTCTTTTCGTAGGCCGTGGTCAAGTTCTTCAAAGTACCGATAGCCAACGTTCTCCGTGCTACTCAGATTTTCTATCATCACCTGGGTTTTCTCTGGGTCTACTGAATCGTCCTGTCCCGATTGAACAATGAGCAGAGGTGTTTTTCCGCGTTCGATGATGTTGATTTGCTTAAGGGTAAGCATTTCTTTCCACCACTTGTAGCCATGCTGGCTTGAATTAACGGTAAAGGGCTCATTTGATGTTTTTATTTGTTCTGCAAACTCGCGAAACTCGGCAAGTACCGATGCTGTAACCTCTGCGGGTGTCGATGCTTTTATATTGTGCTCAATATCGTCCTGAAACGAATTACCGCCACCATTAAATGCGATAGTGGCGGTAATGCCGGGGAACGCTTCGCGCAGCATGACGGCAATAACGGCTCCCTCGCTGCCACCCAGAACGTAAATCGATTGATAACCTTTGTTTAGGTGTTCCAGCACCTGTTTAGCGTCACTGACCCGTTGTGAAGGTGAATCATTGTCGGTGTAGACTTGCGGGCATTCGCTGGTTTCTGGTGTCAGCCCCCATTTCTCAATGAGCAGAACATCGGCGTCGGGTCGCACTTTGGGTAAAACTTCATTAACAGAATTGTTTGTTAATGCGCTCCGGCAATCAGAACCTTGCAATATAAGCAGTAGGTTATTTGCTGGCTTTGTTCTTGAACCAAGGTGATAGGTGATTTTAGAGTCAGCTGGTGACGGGCGTTGCAGTGCCTGTGTTTCAAACGTCAATTCTGATGCAGCTATTGAATAGCCGCTGAAAATTAAAGATATAAGAGTGAGAAATAGATTAAAGCTGCGCATGAATTAAATACCGGTTAATTTTCCATTACAAAGGAGATTATCCGCTAAACGACAACTTTTGGTAACATGTTTTCAAAGTATTTTAGTAACCATAAGCATTGGAATAAACCCAAATGACCATAAAGCCGGGTATTTACAAACACTACAAAGGCGGACGTTACCGCGTTATTGATGTCGCTCGCCATAGCGAAACTGAGGAGTGGATGGTGCTTTATCAGCCCCTTTACGGTGAGCAAAAGCTTTGGGTTCGACCCTTTGATATGTTCGTGGAAACGGTCAACATAGACGGCCATAACGTGCCCCGATTCTGTTTTATTGGCAATTAGTAAGGGAAGACAATGAACGAAACCGATAACAAACTCTTTTTAGTTTATGTGGGCGGCACGGCGCCTGGAGCCAACATTGAGTTGCATGACATTCGCTTTGTAGTAGGGCAGAGCATGGAAGAGACTTATCCGGCTATTCGAAAAGGCTGGTTCGGCACGCAAAAAGGACTGCACCTGGACAGCTTTGTTCATTTGCACCATGTGGATGGCTATCGCATTCAGCTTACCTCTAAAGCGCCTGAGAAACCTGCGGAAAAACGCTTGTATTTCGTTAACTTCGGTGGTTATTTTCCGAACAAGCTGGCCGAGTATCATGACTTTACAGTAGTGGTCGCAGACTCACCGCAATCCGCAAAGCAACTGGCTCGCGCACAAGTTTCCAAAGCTGGCTTAGCGGACGCTGAGCAGATTCATAAAGACGACTTACTGGCGGTGGACGACTGCTTGTGCGTTGATTTGGTAGATAACCACTATGTGACGCTTGAGTTTGACGGTGAACAACAGCCGTTGGTACCGGACTGGAAAGGGTATCAGCCACTGCCATAAACTGTCGATATATGAAGCGAAATGATGTCCTGGTTCAGAACGCACTGGGAATAATATGTTGCGGTAGCAGGGCTATTTGCCGGTTGTGTGTTTTACTAACGCACAACCGGAACATAAAGCCTGTTTGTCACTACGCTGTCACCGTTAACAACAACCTGAAATAAGTCACCGTAGTCATCTTCTTCAAGTGTTTTGGCGGTTCCGCCTGCGGCTTTTATTAACTCCGAGACCGTGTTGCTGTTGAACCGCTAATAGCGCGGAAATAAGCAGTGAGGCGAAAGTCAGAATACCAAACCAGACCAGTATTCCGTCTACAGGGTTTGGCATTAAGCTTGTGCCGGCCAGTGCAAGACCGAGCAACATAAAGCCTACAACTTTATAGAGCCGCTCGGCACGCTGGCTTAATGGTTTCAAATGAAATAGCTTTCGGTGCCGGGCTGTGACAATACACAATAACCAAAATCCCGTAATGCTCAGAAGCCAAAGGATAATCGATATCATGATGTCACCTCTGTTGAGGTTGGCTGGTTTGAATTATGTGACTGCAGTTGCGTAAAGCCAATAGTCAGAGCAATGCCACACAGCAACAGTATGAGACTTGTTTTCAGTAACTTGCGAGTAGCAATAATCCACATAACCAGACCGCAGTAGACGCCAAAGCTCAGTAGCATCATCCACATTAAGCTTGTGGCTTTATTCCAGCCAAAAGCCCATAAAAACAGTTCAGGCGTGAAGACTGTAACAATAAGCGTAAAAATAAACCCACCGACTGTTGCTAGCAGAACTCGATAACTTACGGACAGTTTAGACGGCGCATTTGCTATTTTATCTTTCAACATTATTTTGCGTCTCCTTTGAATTCCATTTGCGAAACAGATACCAGGTAAGCCCTAAAAACGCGATTGCGGTTATAATGAAACTGATATCCATGCCAAATAAAGGCCAGTCGCGCGGGTACTGATAATTCAGAAGGTGCCGGTCGACAGTAATAAAGCTGATAAAGGGCAAGCTTAGGTAGGCAAGAGCATTAAGGAGTGCGCCGTCTCGCCAGGTTTTTTTGGCGCCGCGAAGCAGCGGATAGCAGACCATTAACAACCAGCCAAAGAAGAACCAGGCAATTTCAAGTTCAGCCCGGTTATCGGCCGCTACTGGCAGTAACCGATTACTCAGAAAGTAGGTGGCAACGGCAAGGGGAAGGCCCATAATAAAACCTGCATTTAACCCGCTTACTAAGTAATGACCGAATGACAGGTTGCCACTGGCTTGCAGTTTCTTTTTGCGTTTTTCAAACCATAAGACCAGACCGGTGGCTATCATTAAGGTGCCCATAATTCCTGAGAAGAAATACAGCCAACGCAGCTGAGTATCGGCAAAGCGACCGGCGTGTAGGCTTATCATGGTACGCCGTGTAAGCTCCGCACTATTCTCAACGCGCTGGACATGCAATTGCTCACCCGTTACGGCTGAATAAGTCAGCCTCGTATAGTCTGACATAAGCGATTGGGTACGCGCTTCGTGAAAAGTGACGGTGGCATTCGTATCTCCGGGATAATTCACTCGAACTAAACGAATGGGGTTACCCTTTATATGTTCCCGCGCTTTAAAATAAAGCTCCTGCAAGTTATTCAAATCTGCGCTTTCGCCACTAGCCTGTAGCTTAGAAGGCTGAGACTGTAAGGCGTCAAAAAACTCACTTCTGTCGCTATAGCTTAATGACACGGCCGAGGACATATACATCAGCATTAATGTCACTAAGCCGGTGTAGGTGATCATAATATGAAAAGGTAAAGCGAATACCGACGTAATAGTATGCCCGTCGAGCCAGCTGCGCGGACCTTTAGCTGGCTTAAAGGTGAAAAAGTTTTTGAAGATCTTTTTATGTATGACTACGCCGGTAATTATAGCTATCAGCATAAGCATGGCGCATAGGCCGACCAGCCAACGGGCAATATATACCGGCATATAGTGAAGATCGAAGTGAAAACGATAAAGGAAGTTGCCGCCGCGGGTTTCACGTTGCTCAATTTTTTTACCATCGCCGTCAAGAACGGCGAACTCAAAACCACGGCCATTACTGGAGTTCGGGTCACGCCAGAATACTTTCGTGGCGGTGGAGCGCTCGTCGGGCAAAGTAATAGACCAGCCTGGCGAGTCAGCGGCTTGCTCTTCAAGGTAGTCTTGTGCTTGTGCAACTGCTTTTTCGGGCGTTGCATGTTGCTTTACATCGGGAAGCATCCATTGTGTAATCTCGAACTGAAAATAGGCTAATGTTCCGGTCAGAAAAACCGCAAACAGTATCCAGCCTACAACTAATCCAGCCCACGTATGGAGCCAGGTCATACTGTCTCTGAATCGTGCTTTCATGATGGTAAAAGTGTTTTTTTAGTTTTTGTCAGAGCAGTATTAAACCATAAAATACATAGTAATGAAAATCATTATCATTTGTATTGTTACTGATTGGCTTAACTTTGTCGCCAGATTCAGTCTTTTGCTCTCAAATTTTCACCGCGAGCGCTTTCTGTAAGGTAAACTGCGAAAAATTTTGAGAAGGGATAATTCCGTCAATGAAGACTTTCAAGCTCGCGTTTCTTTCTGTGGTTGTTTCAGGTGCTTTGTTTAACTCCGCGCAGGTAGCTGCGCACGATGGTATTGAACGAATATTAGTTTCAGGGCATCAGGCGAATTTGCTGGGGCAGGCCATGTCGGCTTCTGAAGGTGTGCTGGGGCAACCTGAAATAGAAATTCGGCCTATGTTGCGCACCGGCGAGTTAATGGAACTGATTCCGGGAATGAGTGCAACTCAGCACAGTGGCAGCGGCAAAGCGAACCAGTACTTTTTACGTGGCTTCAACCTCGACCACGGCACTGATTTCGCCACTTATATTGATGGTATGCCAGTTAATATGCCAACTCATGGACACGGTCACGGCTATACCGATATTAACTTTCTGATTCCTGAGCTGATTGAACAGGTGACCTATCAGAAAGGTTCTTATCACGGCGACGTGGGTGATTTTTCCAGTGCCGGCAGCGTGGGTTTTAGTACCCAGATGAAGCGGAAAAAAGGCCTTGCAAAAGTGAGCCTGGGTGAAGACGCTTACCAGCGAGTTTTGCTGGCTGACAGTGTTGCTCAGAACAGTACTAGTACAACTTTATACGGGCTTGAGTATCAGACTTATGATGGCCCCTGGACGGATATTGACGAGGACGTTGATAAAATTAATGCGGTCGTACGTCACAGCATCCGTACTTCTGAGGGCGTGCTTACCTTTGGAGCTATGGGTTACGAGAATGAGTGGAACAGTGCTGACCAAATTCCTTCCCGGGCGGTTAGTCAGGGCATTATTGATGAGCTGGGTTCTATTGATGACGCTCTAGGCGGCAAAACTCACCGCTACAGCGTCAATGCCATTTACACAACGGCTGACTACGCGCTAACCGCCTATGTTATCGACTACGAGTTATCGTTATTCTCAAACTTTACGTATTACCTTGATGATCCTGTGCTGGGCGACCAGTTTGAGCAAGTTGATGACAGAAAAATTTACGGGGCATCAGGTAGTTGGCATCCGGACAATAATCTTACTCTGGGTTTTTCAACCCGCTACGACGATATTGGCGAAGTCGGTTTGCACAAGTCGCAACAACGGGAGCGACTGGGTACGGTAAGAAGCGACAAGGTAAAAGAATGGAGCACCGGCGTTTATGCCAGCTACGACTATCAGTGGACCAGCAGGCTGAGAACGAACCTGTCATTGCGTTATGACTACTTTGATTTTGACGTTAACTCCATAGTTGATACGAATATCTATAACGTAGCTCTTGCTCCGAACAACGGTGAAACTTCGGATGACCTCTGGTCTTTTAAAGGAAGTGCCAACTATTTATTAACTGACGACGCGGAGCTGTATTTGTCAGCGGGGCAGGGCTTTCATTCCAACGATGCACGAGGCACGGTGACAAGTGTTGACCCGAATAATGGCGACGCCGTTGATGCGGTTGATCCATTGGTCAGAACCTTTGGTTATGAAGTTGGTGTGCGCTGGCGACCTAGTGCGAAATTTAACAGTTCACTGGCACTGTGGTCATTAGAACAAGACAGCGAATTATTGTTTGTGGGAGACGCTGGTAATACAGAAGCCAGCCGTTCATCAAAACGGCAGGGCATCGAATTGGCTGCCTATTACAATTACAGTGACCAGCTAAGCTTTGATCTTGAATACGCTTATACCGATGCTGAATTTGATGACAGCAAGGTACTTGAACAGGAAATACCCGGTGCGATGGAAGACATTCTTCAACTGGGCGTGACAAAACGCTTTGATGATAACTGGTTTGCAACGGTTCGTCTGCGCTATTTGGGAGAGCGCCCCTTGGTTGAAGATAACTCAGAGCGTTCCGACAGCTCGACGGTTGTAAACTTTATGCTGGGTAAAAAGTGGAACGCATGGGCGATGAACTTACAGGTTCTTAATGTGTTTGACAGCAATGATCATGATATAGACTACTTTTATGCATCCCGGTTGCCGGGCGAGCCAGCAACCGGTGTGGAAGACTTGCATTATCACGTAATGGAGCCAAGAACCGTTCGCTTTGAACTGTCGTACGAGTTTTAAACCTTATTTTATATTTTCAATCAGCTGCGAAAGCGAGCTTACGGTAATGGTAGGCTCGATTCCCCAAGGGTCAAACTGAGCCTCTTTAGTCCGCTTTACCCAGGCGGTTTTCCAGCCAGCGGCGTTAGCCCCGATAATGTCAAAACTGTTACTGGAGATAAGCCAGGTGCTCTCGGCCTGACTGCCCGTTTTATCAAGAAAATGTTGATAGACTTCCGGGTCAGGCTTGAAGCTTTTAATGTCTCTGCAGCTTATAACGTCTTTAAAATAGCTGCTCAATTCGGCTTTCTCCAGTAACCCGGAAACGGCCTCCTGGCTGCCATTGGAAAAAGCAAAGCAACCCATACCCGATAAGCTCAACTTGCTAAGCGCCGTCCTGGCATCATCAAATGCAGGCAGACGCGTATAGGTATCAAGCAAGTCTTCTTTTTGCTCTTCATTTAAAGGCGAGCCGTATTCGTTGTTGGTAAATTCGAGGGCTTCTTTAGTGCAAACGGCAAAATCCTGATATTGCCGCATAAGTCCGCGACGAAATGAATATTCTAATTGCTTATCACGCCAACGACTCGAAAAACTCTCTGCTTTGTCTGTGCCAAGGTATGAACTTAAAGTTGAAACCACACCTTGCGCGTCGATAAGCGTGCCATAAACGTCAAAAGCCAAATTCGTCAAAACTACACTCCAGCTACTTAAAATACAGGTTCTTCTTCTACGAAAAAAACGATGATTTAGCTCGCTACTTGTTTTGCTAATACGAATTATTGTTATTTGTATTTACATTTGTAAATAGCATGGGTAGCATACGCAACCGCTTAACTCACAAAATTAAGGATAAACAGAAATGGACAAACTTGTACCCAGCTCACTGGCAATACTTATTGCATCGGCTCTAGGAAGTAGTGTCTTAGCAGACGAATACACGGTTCCTGACGATATTGAGCGTATTGTCGTAACAGCCGCTGGATTTGAGCAGAAAATTACCGAAGCACCTGCAAGTATTTCTGTTATCTCAAATGAAGAAATACGCTCGCGCTCGTTCACTTCATTGCTCGATGCGGTGAAGTATCAGGAAGGTATCGACATAGGAACCAGCCGCGACAAAACCGGCCAGGGCAGTATCAGCATGCGCGGTTTAACCGGCGACTACACCTTAATTCTGGTGGACGGTATACGACAAAACAATCATGGTGATATTTATCCGAATAATTTCGGTGGCAATGCCTTTAACCATATTCCTCCACTGGAAACCATTGACCGAATTGAAGTTATCCGTGGTCCGGCTTCCACCTTATATGGCGCCGATGCGCTTGGTGGTGTCATTAACGTCATTACTAAAAAACACACGGAAGACTGGTCAGGTGCTGTAACCTTCGGGCGTAGCATGCAAACTAACGAAAACTTTGGTGATGATTTTACAACGGATTTCAGTGCCACAGGTCCGTTAATTAAGAATGTTTTAAGTCTGGGAGTCCGTGGAAGCCTGTATGACCAGCAAGCGTCTTCGCCAGAATTTGAGCCGGCAGTTGACCCAAATGGCACGGTACATGTTCGTCAGCTGGGTTTTGGCAGTGGCGGGCGTACTGTTGACAACAAAGACGAGCACTATGGGTTTTCATTGTCATACACGCCAGCAAAGAACCATCACATAAAGTTCGATTACGATGACTCACATCAGTCTTACGACAACACGCCTTCTTATGATGTAGAAAACGACACCATTACCTACCCCTTGGGCACAAAAGACAGTATTGAGTCTCTTTGGCAGACGCGTGGGGGAAATGTAAACCCTCGTGCAGGCTACGCGGCGGATCAGACTTTTGATCGAACCTGGTGGTCATTAGCACATGATGCTGACTGGTCGTTTGGTACCAGCATGATTTCTTTATCCTATGTAGACACACAAAATAATGGCAGAACCTTGCCGTTAAGCGTGGATGAGCGTTTATTGCTGCAGGAAATGTACGATGGCACGGGTGAATATGCTGGTTTGGACGAAGATGAGCGACGCTCAATTGCGGAGGAAACTTTTTTACCAAGACCTGCTCGCCAACTAGACAGCAGTCAATATACCGTTGATGCACGACTGGACATTCCTGTTTCAGGCTTTGCGGGGCATCATAACCTGGTTATTGGTGGTCAGCTTATTGATGGCGAACTGGAAGACGGTGTATTTGGTTTAGAGGAGGGAAATGCTGGCGCCATTCAAGAACAGAAAATGTACTCCCTGTTTGTGGAAGATAACTGGATGCCAATTGCCGACTTCACGTTGACCGGCGGTGTTCGTTACGACGACCATGATGTTTTTGGCAGCCAGGTATCGCCGCGTCTATACGCAGTTTATAACCTGAGCCCTGCATGGACGCTCAAAGGTGGCGTTAGCACCGGTTATAAAACGCCAAAAACTACCGACTTGTATGATGGTATCGTTGGGTTCGGTGGACAGGGAACTATGCCTTTTGCCGGTAACCCGGAGCTGGAGCCTGAAACCAGCATAAATTCTGAAATTGCACTTTACTGGAACTCAGACAACGGTGACCATAACTTTAACATCACTTACTTTAATACGCGCTTCGAGGATAAAATTGCTTATGGTGATGCAGTCGTTAGTTGTGAAAAAACTGGTGGTGAGCGTCCCTGCGTCAACTTAGGTGAATATAACAAACTGGGCTATGACACCTGGTATCAGCGTATCAATATTGACGAAGTGGATGTACAGGGCGTTGAAGTGGCTGGTCACTATACTATTAATGAGACGTGGTCAGTACGAGGTAACTACACTTGGACCGACAGCGAGCAGAAAAGCGGTAGCCAGATTGGTCAGCCTTTAACGAATACAGCTGAGCACATGGCCAATGTATGGCTGAACTGGAGCGCTTCAGATAACCTTGCCATCTATTTACAGGGGGAGTTCCGCTCAGATCGTTACCGCGGTTATGACAGTGTTACCGATAAACAACTGTACTTCGAAAACTACAGCTTGTTTAACCTGGGTGCTAACTACAAGTTAACCGAGTCGGTAGATTTGAATCTGCGCATCAATAATTTATTTGACCGAGATTTCACAACCTACTCAACAACTTATACGGACCTTAACGGTGATGGTGAATTTGAGTATGTCACCGGACGAGGCGCCGTTAGCGAAGTTGTTTTCACGGATGATTACAATGTGAAAGATAAAGCCAGAAACTTCTGGTTTGGTGTTACCGTTAGCTTCTAAGTTACCAACAGGTAAGGCCTTATTACTCAGAGCCTTACCTGTTTTTCTGCGGCTTTCACCGGCATTCATGTCGATAATCACGTTCTGGTACCCGCTGGAAGCATCACATCGTTTAAATTGAAAGCCACAGTCAGGAAAATTCTGTTACGTGCGATATTGAGTTATCAGTGTAAAGAACTTGTTAAGGTGCAAGGGCTGTGTTGAGCCAGGATTTAATACTGCTTATCATATGACTTTATTCATATTTGTTTATAAATTTTAAGGAAGCTTATGTTAGGGCGCCTATCATTCGTGGCTTTTTCGGCTCTGCTCGTTGTCGCTTGTTCAGAAAGTGGTCCTCCAACGACCTTATCCTTTAAACCGGAGGACGGTGAACAGCGGCGTTACCAACTGTACTCAGATACCAATATCAAAGTTGAGAGCAGTTACGGTAAACGTTCAGAAAGACTCAAAACTATGATGTTACTGGACTATGAAGTGTCCGATAAATCCGATGTCTACAGCATAAGCATGAAGCCTCAGTTTATGCGAATGGAATTTCCGCAAGGAGATTTTACGAGCTTTGAAGATGATAATCGCGGAAGTTCTGGTGATAGCATTCGGAAAATGATGGATGCCGGATTCACGGTTGATATTGATAAAGACACTAGCGCAATGGTGGATTTTATCATTCATGAGGAGCCGGAAAACTTTGGTAAGCAGGGGTTGGATCCTTTACAAGAAATATTAAACGACGAGTTCGGACGTCCGGGGTTTATTACTGGCTTAAAAGTTGAAAAAGGCGCGACGCAGTTAGTTGAATTAAAAAGTCCTTTACCTGAAATGACCTTTAAGGTTGAAGATTTTACCAACAGCACTGTGACACTGTCTGCTACTGGTGACAATAATGAAGCGCGTGTTTTTGGTTATGTCATTTTAGATCGCGCGACCGGCTGGACTGAGCGCTTAACCATGATTATGGATATGCCGCTTCCCGAAGAATTGCCTGTATCCAACGGCTCAATGCGAATGGTAACTTCGATGTTTCCGGAAGACTGGTTGTACGGCCAGGATCTCGAGCACCTGCGTTACTTAGAACCTTTTGAAATAGACAATACAGATTTTAGTGAATTGAACCCAAATGATAGAGCCAGTGATGCTGAGGTGTTTGCGAATAATGCCGGGCAGTTAGAGTTATATAGCGGCCGGGTTTCTATGAGATATATTCACCCGGGGGTGAGTTTTGAACAAATGGGGTCAATGTCGATTAAAGTGAAAGAGCTTACAGCCAAGGATCATGACGGTAATCCGCTGGATATTGACTTGTACGAAAGCGCTATTTTCACCTACGCGGATATCAATAATGAGAAAACAGAGACGACAATACACGCGCTTCCTCTGGGGTGGACAGATGTCGTTGACAACCTTGGGCAAATGACATCAATAGAAGCGACTCTGGAACGCTACGAGACAAGTTATGAAATTGTTGACTTCCCGATAGGAAAAGAAGGCTCGAGCATTAATATGGAGGGGGCTGAAGCTATCTTGGTACCGACCGAAGACGATAACGTTTTCGAATTAACATTAACGTCAACTAACGATGCTTACTTCGATAGTCAGGTAAATGGCGTTAGTGGTGCTGTATTGTCAACTTTTTCAAAAGATGAAAGCTCTCCGCAGTGGGTTTCCGATGCTGAAAGCCGGGCTTTGGCTATTACGAGAAGCGGCCGTTACTCAGTGAAGATGCAACTGACCTTTGAGAATGAGCTGCCTGAAACAATTGAGCTTAAATTTAACCATGTTACAGACAATAAAATTTCTGAGAAGAAAGTTATTTTTTATGATGAAGAAACGCTCCGAAGTGATACGACGATAGCGCCGGTTGATACCGTTCCTTTGTTCAAATCCGATGAGATGGAATTTTCGATTAACGATCAGGAGCTTAAATTCTCTATGTCTGCGCTGGATGAATTAGAGCCCACCAGTTTTGACCGCCCCCAGTTGTATTTAACTTTAAGTCCAGAACAGGCGGCTGTTTGTAAACTGAACGCAAAAGCCCGGAGTGAGGGCAATAAAAGTGAGTTGGTGATGAGAGAAAACGCTGATCCCAACAGACGTAATGTTGTTTCGCATTTAAAAATGCCGAAAAAAGTGGTCTATCAATTAATGACAGACGACGGTGTACAGCGTTTTATCTATGATACTGACATTGCCTTAAAACTTCGTTGTGACGGCCAGCCGGAATGGCAGTCAGTCGATATCGCTTTAGGTGAAAAAAGCTGGATGATTCCGGTTGAATCTTTGCTGGGTGAAGATTGGGAAGAACAGCATGCAGAAGTGGCTATGAGTGAATTCTTAAGAAAGTATCGTTTTTTGAACGTCAACGGGAAGGCGTTAGCCGTCCTGCCACAGAACGATGAAGGCTATTCTGTCGACTACTTGAATACAGAGTTTAGCGACTTTGTGTCCGATGATGGTTTTTTACGTATTGGTGGGCGAGTAGAGAAAGTTGAGCAACTTATTGCTAAAGGTGCTCCGGTAAAAAAAGAATGGATTCACCAACTGCCCCCTATGCCTGATTTTGAATCTTTGCAGGAGGCTAACTAATGACTTTCAGTAAAGTACTTTTTGCCATAGCTTCCAGTTTCATCGTGTCTAATGCCTTTGCATTTTCTGCTGAGCAAAGTGGTCGGGATAACGAAGCGCCAAAAACAGTGGCTGAAGCCGAGAGACAAATAAAATGGCTGGACGATGAATTACAACCTACCGATGACAGAAGTGAAGCCAGGTATTTATTAGATAAAGTCGAAAAGACAGACGATGGTTTTCGTCTTTTTATTAACTACGTTGATGGCGGCCCCTATTATGAATCCGGTGCTGATTCCCTTAATTTTGCTGAGGCGATAGCGATCGGACCGTATAAAACCTACTTTGAATCTGGTGGTTTAAGGTCAGAAGGTTATCGGGATACGAGCGGTGAGCAGCAAGGTAAAGCCACTGTTTATGCGGAAAACGGCAGTAAAATACGAGAGATGACCTATAAAGACGGTGAGCTCAATGGACCTTATAGAAATTATGCATCGACTGGTTATTTGCTGACCGAGCAAACCATGAAAGATGGTGAACGTAATGGTTTAAAACGCCATTATTATGAAAATGGTCAGGTTAAGTATGAAGCGGAATACAAAGATGATGTGCAACAGGGAATAGGGAAACGCTGGGATTCCGACGGCAACCTGGTCAAGAAGTCGTCTTATGTCGATGGTGTGCTTAATGGTTTATCGACTGACTACTTTGAAAATGGCTCAGTTAAACGAACACAAGAATATAAAAACCGTAAACGGATAGGTGAAACTAAGCTGTATTACGAAAATGGTGAGTTAAGGCACTATGAAGAGCGCAACGACGATGGAAAACTGCTTACGTCCCGCAGTTATGATGAAAATGGTCAGTTAACCCGCTCACGGGAACATATTGAAACCTCAGAGCACGGTCTTGTTGATGAGCGTAAGCGGTACAATGATTCTGGACAATTAACCCGGTTAAGCCGCCAGGCGGTTGATAACAGCTGGCGGTTAAATGAGAGTTATGACGAAGATGGAAACGTGAGAGACCGTCGGGAGTTTAAAGGATACGATTTGCATGGCCTTTATATTTCCAGATATGGGAATGGTCTGGAAAAAGTTTGTTTCGTTGAAGGTAAGCGACATGGACCCTATACAATAACCGATAAAGAGGGAAAGGTTACGACCTCCGGTGAATACGATCACGGAAAGAAAGTTGGTGAGTGGGTTTCAGAAGATAGTTACGGTGTGATAAACGAGCATTACGACGACGAGGGTCAGCTTGATGGTGTCCGTGAAGTTTATGGTGAAAATGGTGATTTGCGTTTACGCGAGCACTATAAAGATGACTTGTTAGATGGGACTTACCAGGAATACGCCGACGGTGAAATCGTTGTCGAAGGCGAGTATGTCGAGGGTAAACGCGAAGGAGAGTGGCAAGTTGCCCTCGGCTATGCGCCTTATGAAATATCCCGGGGAAGCTATGAAAACGGCGTTAAAGTAGGGGAGTGGCGTACTTATTCTCCACAAGGCTACTTGCGTGGTATTGAGTCATTCGACAATGAGGGCTACCTGGACGGTATTGTTGTCAACTTCACTGACCAAGGCGCATTATACAATATCAGCGAGTATAAAAGAGACCGGCGACATGGAAAAAGCTGGTCTTATACAGAATCGGGGCAGCCGTTTTCAATCTCGGTTTACGACGATGGCAGGTTGAAAGAGGAGCGCTTTGAGGATGAATTTGAACTGAGTGAATTCCCTTAATCGGACACTCATTAACCCTGACTAATGCGTGTTGGCAGAGTGGAAGCGGCTGCCAACACGTTAATATTTAAAAGTTAAACCTAATGTTAGTTATTTCCCTGAACACTCTGAATATTTTCGGCAGTAAGCTTCACAATACGCTGCCGCGCTTCAGGTGATGTCCAGGCGTTGTGAGGCGTGACAATCAGGTTTAATCCCTCGTCCATCGCATCCAGCAAGGGGTTACCATCTTTTGGTGGTTCCTGAGGCAGAACATCAGCGGCAACACCACCAATTTCTCCCATTCGTAGCGCCTCGGTAACATCCTGCTCATTGATAACACCACCTCGGGCATTATTAATTATGAGTGCGTCTTTTTTACAAAGTTTGAGGTTATCTGCGTTAAGTGAGTTTTTGGTGTCATCTGTTAACGGACAATGAAAAGAGATAACGTCAGCCGAAGGTAGTAGCTCATTTAGCGTTGACCGCGGGTCATCTTTCTTTCCGGGGCGTGCTGAGAACTCAACCTTCATACCCAAAGCTTCCGCCTGAGTTTTCACTTCCTGGCCGAGCTCGCCAGAACCGACAATAACTAACTTTTTGCCGGCCAGTTGAATAATGGATGGGTCTAACAGGCAAAACATGGACGAATGCTGCCAGTCGCCGGCTGCAACACGTTTTTGCATAACGGGTTGCTTAGTGGCCAGCGAAAGCATCATCATCAAAGTGTGTTGAACCACGCTTTCTGTACCGTAAGCTTCAACATTTTTAACCGGAATATTCAGTTTTTTTGCTGCAGCCAAGTCAATATTGTTCATTCCGGTGGCTAACACGCAAATTAGCTTTAACTGCCCAGCCGACTCAATGGTCTGTTCATTAATGACGACTTTATTCGTTATAACAATTTCAGCATCGCTAATCCGCTCATTAACCTGCTCGGCCGTTGTTGAATCATATAAAACCAGCTCGTCGACGGACTTTTCGATGGCGGAAAGATCAATACCCTTGCCCAGGGTTTCTGCATCGAGTATGACAGCTTTCATTAATTACCCCTTAATGGCGTCTTTATTTGCACAGGAGTAAGCATCTTACCAGAAATTATAAAAACACATTTAGTTAGGATGAACTTCGTCTTTTAGTACCATTTAGAGTCATAAAATCAGTTCGTTATGGGAATAGTTTTACAAATATTGACTGGTATCGAAAAGACCGAAGCATTAAACTGGCTACTTATTTTTAACTAATTTTTATGTTGATTGCCGTGTTCTATCAGAAAAACAACAAAGCCCTTATTGAATTGCTAAAGCACACTGAAACGCAGGCGCTTAACAGTCGCACCAGAGAAAATCTCGACGCGGTTATTGATGACCTGAAAGCCTTTTCCGGAAGCTACCAGTTTAATATGAAAGCTTACTGGATAGCCTTTACTGTTCTTCTGTTGGCAACCGCCGCATTAACATACTGGGGCTGGTCTCAGTGGCAACGTTTTCAGCAAAGTACCTGGATTATTCTGGCTGTAGGTAGTGTTTTAACTTTGGTTGCCGGAATTACCGCTTTTTACCCGGGCAGGCTTATGGCCAAAGCGTCGCATGCTTTACTGCAACGTGATGGTTTACTGGATAATGACTTGTCGCCTGCTGTATTCGAGAGCAGAACCGCGTCAAATGAATTCCAGCAGCGCTTCAGTGACTTTAATCGGGGGAATTACAAACGTGAAATTCACGCGCTTTACGATGGAAGCTACAGCGGCAGTGAGTACTCTTTTAAGTACCAGTATTACCACTTTCATTATGTTGACGAACGTATCGTTACAGAGACATACACTGACAGTAGAGGCAATGTAAAAACCCGCAAAAAGAAAGTGTACGATCATTATGATCGTTACGGGCTTATTTTGCCTTTCGGCTTGTTACGCAATGTTGCTGTTGTAGGTTTTGGCCTTCCTGGGGCAGGAAAAGCCACCTATAAGCCAGCCTCCAACCGGTTTAACAAAGAGTTTAAAGTGGTAGCCGCCAGTGAATTAGAAGCTGCAAAAGCGATGAAACCAACCGTGGTTATCGCTTTTGAAGAGTTTTCTGAAGTACTATCGCAAATGAACTTCGAGGTGAATGACGCCGGTGATTTGTGTCTTTCGCTTGCAGACAAAGACCTTATTGCAACAACTAAAGACGCCAAGATATGCGACTATGAAACCTTTATTGAGGCCTTAGAAGGCGAACAGGAATTTGCAAAGTTAAAGGCATCGCTTGATTTTATCCACTATGTAATGACCAAACTGGACAGTAACTTTTAGGAGTAAAACAATGACAGGAACATGGATAGCTATTGGCATAGCCGCTGTTTTAGTAATAGCCATTATTGCTATTTATAACGCTATTATTAGCCGTGCAAACGCAGTTGAAAGAGCATGGGCTAACGTTATTACACAAGAGCGTCAGAAAAATAAAATTATTCCGCACTTAGAAGATGTCGTGAAAGACTATAAAGAGTTCGAGCAGGGCACTCTGACTAAAGTGACCGAACTGCGCAGCGCTCTGCAGGGTCTGGATAGTGGTAAGGTCGATACGGCAAAACTTGAGCAGGCGGAAGCCAGAACTGGTGAGCTGCTTAAAAGCCTTAACGTTACCGTCGAGAACTACCCGGAACTGAAGGCTTCAGAAACTTATCAGAAATTGATGAGAGAAATTACCGACCAGCAGGAAAACATTGGTGCGGCAATTCGCATCTTTAATCAGAACGTAGAAGACTTTAACAACGGTATTGAAGTGTTTCCAAATTCATTGGTTAACGCCATGCTGAACCATAAAGAGAAAATAAAAACCTTCTCTGACTCTCAGGCTGAGGAAGGTTTTGAGTATAAGCCGAATATTTAATACTCTTGCTTCCCCCAAAGCCCGTTAATGGCATAACGGGCGCTTAAGCTCGAAAGAATAACCGTCGCTGGTTCACGCCAGTACGTCCTTTATAGAGCAGTTCAGTTTTAGTGTTGCCAGGTCATCGGCGCGTGTTTTTCCCAGAGTTAACAGCGCGACAGGTTGATTACTTTGGTAAGCCTGGCGGGCAAAGCGATAACCGGAAAAGACCATAAGTGAGGTACCAATAGCCAGCAGGGCGTTGCTGTCTTTTATAGCCTTTTGTGCTTCCTCAACCCTTGGGCGAGGCACGTTGTCACCAAAGTAGACGACATCGGGTTTTAGAATACCACCACAGCTTTGGCAGGCGGCGACTTTGAATTGTTCAAAGTCAGCCTCAAGGTCAGCATCACCGTCCGGTGCGGCGGTTGCCTCTAAAGCGGCAAAGTCCGGGTTCAATTTAAGGCTGCGTTCATGCATCTCCAACCGTGGGGTTATTTCCCGACAGCTCATGCAGACCATATCGTTAGCGTATCCATGTAAATTAATGACACGAGTGGCTCCGGCTTTTTGGTGCAGGCCGTCGACATTCTGTGTAATAACGCAGTCAATAAGTCCGTGCTGCTGCAATTCGGCTATTGCGTAATGCGCTGAGTTAGGCTTAGCGTGATAAAGCACCGGCCAGCCAAATAAACTTCGGGCCCAGTATCTTTTTCGTACCGCTTCGCTGCGCATGTAATCCTGATGCTGAACCGGAGGCGTTCGCTTCCATTCGCCTTTATTATCACGATAGTCGGGGATTCCCGAGTCTGTACTTATGCCAGCGCCGGTAATGACGGTTACGGGAGCATTGTCCCGTAAGAATGTCATTAGAGCCTTACGAGCCTCGGTAGGGTCAGTTATTATCATATTGATGGAAACGCGTATATCAGCTATTACTTTTTATAAGGTACCACTGTTGGACATTAAGAAAAAAGAGTCATGTAAAAAATCCGAAAATCTCATCAGTGACTACACTAAAGCATGCTAGTTTTCAGGGCATTCGTTGTTTTGATGGAGTTAGAGTATGAAAAAGCTAGTTTTGACTATGATGTTTTCTTCGTTAGCACTTGTTGGTTGTGAAAATATGACTAACACCCAGAAAGGCGCGTCTATTGGTGCTGTCACCGGTGCTTTGCTGGGTAAAGGCACGGGCGATCATGATAAAAGCCGTTATGTCTGGGGTGCGGCGGTAGGCGCGTTGGCCGGAGGTGCCATTGGTAACTACATGGATAAGCAGGAAGAAGCGTTTCGCGAAGAGCTGGCTGACAGTGGTGTGAAGGTAATACGTGACGGCGATAACCTTCGTTTGCAGTTACCTAGTAACATTACGTTTGCTACCGGCAGTGCAAATATTTCTCAAAGCTTCAATCCAGTACTCGATGATGTTGCGCGAGTACTGAAAAAGTATGAAAAAACTACCATGCTGATAGAAGGCCACACCGACAGTAGAGGTTCTGCTGAATACAATCAGCAACTGTCGTTAAATCGTGCTAATGCCGTACGCAATAATTTAGTAGGTAACGGCGTGGACTCACGCAGGGTCACAACCGAAGGCTATGGAGAAAGTATGCCTGTTGCTGATAACGATACCGAAAGCGGGCGTCAGTTAAACCGTCGGGTAGAATTACGTATTGTTCCTAATACTCAATAACGGGTTTTCGTCTTCGTTAGCCCTTGACTGATAAAGGGCTAACGTTGAAATTCCAGCAACTGGTTATTGGCTGGCAAAGTGTGCATCTTTTTCAGCTCAAAGCCTTGCTGATTGGCCAGCTCCGCAATCCATTGCCAATCACGTATTCCCATGTCGCTGTTACGCGATTGCAGCGACTGGTGAAAGCGGCGATTACTGTCGCTGGTAAAATGACCGTTATCGTTAAAAGGTCCGTAAATACATAAACGCTCCACACTGCTAAGGTCGCCTCCCAAATGCTCAAAAAGCCTTTCAACCCCTTCTTCGGGCATAATATGGCAGGTGTTTGCGGTGAAAAGAGCGTTGAAAACTCCATTCGGCGCGTCTGCGAATACATTAAACTCAACCGGTAATGGCTGGTTAGTTACACCTTCCCGTTTTATCCGGGCCGTTACTCCCGGTAGGTACTCTGCTTGATCACTGGCTTGCCAATGAATATTAGGGAGTTGGCTGGCAAAGTACACGGCATGTTGTCCTGTACCACTACCTACTTCCAGAACACGAGTACAGTCTGAAAACGCTATTTTAAGAACCCGAAGTATCGGGTCTTTGTTGTTTTCACAGGCTTGCGAGAAAGGTAATTCCATATCACATCCAGGATTTTTTTAATGCTTCCACCTGATAAAGGCAGGAGTCTATGAGCTCTTCACCAATTCGAGCGTTAATAAAAGGTAGCGTTTGCACGCCTGAAGCCAGTACAAACTTTACTGAACATAACTGAAAACGGCGCATAAACCAGCTTTGCGAGAAGGTTGTTTGTTGAACTTTATGAATAGGGAAGCAGCGATAACTCACTCCAATAAGGCCCATTCTGAGATAAATAAAGTTATTGTCAATTGCATAGCCGCGGCGTTTCCAAGCCAGAATGATAAAGGCCGTAGACAGCACTAAAGCAGCAATTGAAGCTGTTGCCAGTTCTGTTTTTTCAAAATAAGTAAGCACGGAGGCAAGAGGGACAAACAGCCAAAAGGCGATGAGCGTGTTTCTAATAGCGAGTCGCTTGCTGACCGGATTATAGTTTATTGTACTTAACTGATTATTGGGCCAGGTTTCCGTTGCCAAGTTATGTGCCTCTTCGAGAGTAACCGACGGCACAATAATTTTTCCACCCGTAGTTCCGGCCGACTGGCGTTCAAAGTTGGCATTGAGTTGCTCGAATTTCAAGTTAACTCTTTGTAGCAAACGGTCAAGCCAGTTTTGCTGTAAAGCAATCATTTGCAACCGCGACAACTTCATAACGACTTCGTGGCGGGTAAAAAATCCATTGCGACGAATATAACGATCGTCGCTGCGAGTTAACTTAAAGTCGTAGAAGGTAATTACAGAGCCTAAGACGGAAATTAATGCTATTAGAGCAATAATTACAAAAGCGATAGAAAAGAAAAATAGTATGTACTGCCAGAATGCGTATTGTGAAGAGGCCATAAGCGCATCAACATCCACCCCAAAGCTTTCTATGCGCTCGATAAACTGTTCTGAAAGTGAGTTAAAGAAAGGGGCTAAAGCACCTAGCACAATCCAAATACGGTTGCTGGCAAGACCATGAATAACTAAGTCTTGTAAGGAGCGTGAATTTAGAAGCTGTTCCTGATGAGTTTGAGGTTCGTGGTCATTTTCTGTCTGGGTGCCCTCGGTTTTATAAGCAAGTATTTTTTGCTTTAGAGATTCAGCTATGTTTTTGGGTAAAGCAATAATTTTTGCTTCGAGTTTATTGGAACCAGCGGTGTCCAGAAGCATACAGACATGATTTGCCGGGCGGTAAAAAATAGGCTGTTCAAAACGGACATTCTGTATGCGCTCGAAGGGAAGGTCGATATGCGTTTTCTGAAACACGCCGGAATGGATCTGAACTCGACCTTCACTCAACCGGTATTGATAGAAATAAAATTTGAGCAAAGCGGAGATGCCAACAAGGACTAACAGAGCGCCAAGTCCCGATACTAATATTATGGCATTTTCAGAAAACTGGTTGTAGCCAACAAAAATCGCCGGCAGTAAATAAAATAAATTGTTACCAATGGTTTTGATGAACTGAACAGCGAAATAAATAATCGCCACGGGTGATAGCTTCAGCCATTGGTTCTGGGAACTAGTCATTTGCTGCGACATCGCTATGGGTTAGTACGTAGGAACGGATTTCGCGAGCTTTTTCTTCTGGTAATCCCGGTATTGCGAAAGTGTGCATGGCACCGCCGGCGCTAAAAATCTCCAAACTGGCCAATCCAAAGTGGCGGTCAATGGGGCCATGTTTTAATTCAACATGCTGAATACGTAAAATGGGCTGACTGACTACTGACTGGAATATAACACCACTGCGATAGCTAAAGTCGTGCTCACGTATTGCATAACCTTTGTTTTTGTCAGCTAAGATGCCATAAGCCGAACTTAATAAGCCAAGCCCTCCGGCTGCTAACTGTATCTGAGGCAAATAAAGCTCGAGCAGCGTGGGAAGGTCAACCCAAGGTTGCCAATAAAGAATTAATAAGGCACTCACCACCATCAACCAAAAAACTAAGCGACACATTAAATTGACCTTAATATAGGTGTTACTTAGTGGTGTAAAGGACTGAGAATTGACTTGCGGAAGGTTTTCAGGTGTTACGACGTTATTGCTAAATGCATTTTCGGACATAGTTAGGATTCTTATTTTTGTTCTGCCGTAAAGTTATCAGTAATCTAGAGAGTGTAAAAATATCTGTGTAAATGGCATTCTTACCAATATCGCAGAAGGATATCAGAATGCCAATATCAGACAAACTCATCGATCAGCTGCTTGATGGCTGTGACTCGCCAGAAGACATTTTAGGTGAAGCTGGGCTGCTCAAGCAGCTTACCAAGAAAGTCGCTGAACGCGCTTTAGAAGCCGAGATGCAAGCCCATTTAGGCTACGCCCCAAATGATGCGGCCGGCAATAACAGCGGTAACTCCCGCAACGGTAAAACCAAGAAGGCTGTTCGTAGCACTAACGGTGACGTCGAGCTGGATATTCCCCGTGATCGCAACGGTAGCTTTGAGCCTAAATTAGTCCGCAAGGGCGAACGCCAGCTTAACGGATTCGATGAGCGCATCGTCGCGCTCTATGCCAGAGGCATGACTACTCGGGATATCCAGGCTTACCTCGAAGAAGCCTACGGTGTTGAAGTATCCCCCACATTCATATCTCAGGTTACAAACGAGGTGATGGAGGAAGTAAAGGCCTGGCAACATCGACCACTGGCAAAGCTTTACCCGGTCGTATACCTCGATTGCCTGGTGGTTCGCAGCCGTGACTCTGGCGTTGTTCAAAATAAGTCAGTCTACCTGGCGCTTGGCATTAACACCGACGGTGAAAAAGAGCTCCTTGGCCTGTGGATGGCGCAAACCGAAGGCGCTAAATTCTGGTTATCTGTGATGAACGAGCTTAAAAATCGCGGCGTCGATGATATCTTTATCGCTTGTTGCGATGGCCTTAAAGGCTTCCCTGAAGCCATTGAAGCGGTTTACCCGAAAACTCAGGTGCAACTGTGCATCGTGCATCAAATTCGCCACTCGTTGCGTTACGTGAACTGGAAGCAACGCAAGACTATCGCAGCTGACTTAAAGCTAATTTATGGCGCTGCCACCCGCGCTGCAGCAGAGCAGGCGCTGGAAGAGTTCGCTGAAAAGTGGGATGAAGAGCATCCGACCATAAGCCGCTCATGGCGGGCAAACTGGGAACGCTTAAGCGTATTCTTCGAATACCCGGCGGAGATACGTAAGGCTATCTACACCACTAACGCCATCGAATCGCTGAACGCGTCATTGCGTAAAATTACCAAGACTCGCCGGTCGTTCCCAAATGATGAGGCTATCATGAAGGTATTGTACTTAGCCTTGCATCAGGCATCGAAAAAGTGGACGATGCCCATACGCAACTGGAAACCGGCCATGGCGCAATTCGAGATTATGTACCAGGACCGGATTTAACAGTGCAGTCAGCCATTTACACAAAATCTTTTACAGTCTCGTAATCTACTTTGCGTTCTAGTTTTAAGAGCATAAAAAAAGCGGCTGAAAAGCCGCTTTTTATCAGGGAATATTGAAAAATATCAATCTTCTTCGCGAACCTGAATATCGTTTTCGATGTCTTTAACACCTTTCACTGTAGCCGCCAAGTTTTCTGCGGTATCGATATCGGCATCGTTTTCAACGAAACCTGACAATTGAACAATTCCGTTGTTCGTTTCAACATTGATATCCATGCTGTTCAGGTTATCGTCTTCGAAGATAACAGCTTTGACTTTAGTGGTGATGACCGCATCATCAACATATTCACCGGCATCTTCAGCTTTTTCCTCAGTGTAGCTTTTGGCTTCCTGAGCTTTGTCTTCAGTCTCTTGCATCGCCTTTTCAGCTTTTGATTCCGCTTTTTCGGTTTCAGCGTCACTGCAGCCCGAAAGAGTCAGCATTGAAATTGCGATTAAACTTGCTGGTAGTGCCATTTTAAAGTTTTTCATGGGTAACCTCCTGTTATTAAAAAATCATTACCACACCCACTATATCTGTAACTGTGAGACTTTACGGTCATCTTTACAGATGTTTTGCAAAACTGCTGGCACTTTGTACGCCAGCGATAAGTCTCAATACTTTAATAACCGTATTTGTGGCAGATTTTTTCTCGCCGGAAGACTCTGTCTGCTCTTTCGGTCTATCCGACATTTCTCCGATTAAAAAGCCTGCACCAACGGCAACACAAAGCGCCGTGGGAGAGGCCAATTTGTCATGAGTTGTTGAAATAACGTCCTGTGAACGAACCTTAACAGCTAATTTCCGAAGCTGAAGTTCTTTTTTCGTTTGCGCTATTTGATAATCAAGGCTTGATGCCATAAGCCCTCCACCTAGAGACTGCTACTGGTTTCTGAAAAAAGCAGATCGCGACTTCTGCGTTTTATATGTCTAATAATATAAAAAGTCGCTACCAGATGAGCGGCGGCAACAACAACTAGTGCAGTTGTCAAAGACACTACACTACTGTTTACGACCGCTATTACAGCAGCTGTAACTAAAGCAGCCCAGGCTGTGAAAACTAAGCATGCTGCCAGCACCGCAAAGGCGACCATACGTACAAAGCTTTCCCCAGCTCTGCGGGTTTCCATACCCGCAAGCTGGAGCTGAGCTTTAACCACACCACGAACTTCGCTTTCCAGAGCCTGAACTTGTTTTAGCAGACTCTCCGTCTCGTTCGCATCAGCTTGCTTATGAACGGCCACTGAATAACCTACTTAATAAGTAACCGCTTGCAGCGGCGATGCCCAGAGATTTAATTGGGTTTTCCTTAACGTAGTCAGTTGCACTTGAGAGCCATTTTTCCTGAGTGGCTTTAATATCCTGCCCTTTTTCACCTAAGTTGTCCGAAGCGTCTTTTGCTGCATCTGCTACTTTATCGATGGTTTCGTGAGCTTTATTTGCCGACTTGTTTACTGCGTCTTCTGCTTTCGTTTGATTGTTACTCATAATACCCTCGGTTTTTAGTGAATTTCCCTATTAAGGAAAGACAAAAATTTGGATTGATGCAAGTTTTTATACACCTTTACTAACTGTAAAGATGAACATTTTCTGGCACTTAATAGTAACAAACTAAAAAGCCCTTAAAAAAATCAGTGTTATTCCTGTTGTTGATTGGGATCAATAACGTCACTGTCAAGTTTGAATAAACTGTCAGCAAGAATTCAAACAGGGGAATAACTATGAGTTTATGGCAAGAATTTTTTAAAGATCCGGTCATCTTTTTTTCTTTTACAGGCTTAGCTATTGTTATTGGTATGTGTGTTTTTTACGCTATTTTCTTTTACTTAAAAATGGTTAAGTCAGAGAACAAACGGAAATAGTGCCAGAAGAGGGTCTATGAAGTATATTTTCCAAGTTCGTATTAAAGAAGGCCATACGGCAGAGGAATACGCAGAAGCCTGGGTAAAAGCCAGTAAAATTATTCAGCAAGCGCCAGGAGCCCGAGGTACGGAGCTGCACCGCAAAGTCGGTGATGACAAAACGTTAATAGCCATAGCGTCGTGGGATAGCAAAGAAAAACGCGACGCTATGGAAGGGCAACATAACTCCGAGGTGGCTAATATTATTCGCAGTGCTGCCCCATTCTGTGAAATAACACCTTTAGGCGAATTTGAAGACCCTGAATGGGTGGTATTGCCGCCTAAAGGTTAGATTTTAGTTAGCCAGCCGTGTTTATCTTCCGCTTTGCCCCACTGAATATCGTTCAGTGCTTTACGTAATTTCAGGGTGGTAGCACCTGAGTTGCCGTTACCGACGGGGAACTCTTTTCCGTTATGAATTAATGTACCAACTGGGGCAAGTACCGCTGCGGTGCCGGATAATGCCGCTTCGCTATCGGGTTTTGAGGCACGTTCCAGCAATTCATCTACGCTAAGTTCGCGTTCAGACACCGTCATTCCCATATCGCGCGCAATGGTAAGAATAGAGTCTCGGGTTACGCCATGCAGAAAGCTAGTGTCCAATGCTTTGGTGATTATTTCATTGCCGTCAATAAGCAAGAAGTTGGCGGCACCAGTTTCCTGTACATCGCCATTAGGGCAGAACAACACTTGATCTGCATTCACGGATTCCCGCGCCTGAAGAATGGGCTGTAACGCACTGGCGTAATTGCCGCCACTTTTAACCATACCCATGTGAGCTGCGCAACGCGAACCGTCTTCTTCGAGCAACAAGCGTAGGGTTTTATCGTCGCCCGAAAAATAATCGCCGACAGGCGATAACAATACATAAAGCATTGAGGAGCTGGTTGGCGAAGCGGCCTTGCCTATTGCCGCTTCAGTGCCAATGTGAGTAGGGCGTATGTACATTGACCCCGGTGGTTTTGGAACCTCGTCACTAAAGTGCTTCACAACATCTATAATCATTTTTTGCAGCAAGCTGACATCAAATGCCGGTAATGAAAGCAGACGGCTGCTTTGTTGCATGCGCTTAATGTTGCTATCCATACGAAACAGATTGATAGAGCCATTGTCATGTCGAAACGCCTTTAACCCCTCAAAACACGTGCTGGCGTAATGCAGAACATGGGCTCCGGGGTGTAACTGTATTGCGTCAGAAGAGACTAATTCAGGCTTACTCCAACCTGAATTTTCGAAAGTTGCCATTGTCATTTGTGGCATGAATACGGTGCCAAAGGCTGCCATAGGGTTGTCCTGATCTAGAAAATAATGCGCAGTAATATAGCATAATTTTTAACATTCGTATGACTCTGCGGGATGTGCTGAAAGCTCTATAAAAATCCCTCAGGATGAGCCGAACAGTGTTAGACTGTTACCACCATACGGACGTATACAGAGACTTTATTATGAATGAAGAACAGCAAGTAACTCAAAGCAAACATACCCAACAGTACAGTAATGACGGTAAAAATGTAGAAATCGATATTTATCGTACCGAAGACAGTGGCTGGATTCTGGAAATTGTTGATGAGAATAATAATTCAACACTTTGGGAAGACGCGTTTGAGAACGAAGATGATGCGCTTGCTGAAGCCCTCGATGCCCTGAAAGAAGAAGGTATAGATAACTTTATCCAGCCTGCTGAGTGATGTGGGTAACATTGTTTAATTCTGTCGGTTATAAAGAGAAAGATGATTCAGATTTCCCAACGAGTCGAGTTAGCAGATAGCGAAATTGAATGGCAATTTATCCGTTCCAGTGGAGCGGGTGGGCAGAACGTCAATAAAGTAGCAACTGCGGCTCAACTTATTTTTGATATCCAGGCCTCTTCGCTTCCCGACTTTTATAAATATCGATTACTGAAAAAATCTGATCATCGCATTACTCAAAGCGGGAAAGTGATTATAAAGTCTCAGGAAACTCGCAGTCAGGCACGTAATCGAGAATTGGCGCTTGAGCAACTGATTGATTTAATTCGCAGCGTATCGCAGATTCAGAAAAAACGTATTCCGACGAAACCCAGCCGCTCGGCTAAAGAAAGACGATTAACCACTAAAAAGCAGCAGGGACAGAAAAAAGCGCTTCGAAAAAAAGACTTCTAACCGTCGAAGTTCTGCAAAGAGCCAGAACAGTTTATTCTGGCACATTCAAGTATTAACTGTTTAAGCTCGCACTGACTGCAGTAATCACTACAACGAATGTCACTGGCTACTAACTTTTGCTCAAGCAGCAGCTTTTTAAGCTGCTCTTTACTCATTGAGAGTTGCAAGCGTTCAGGTTTGTTCATGCGCATAACCGGATTCCTCTAATTGTTGCATACAGTGCCCCAGGCAGCGAGAATGCTGACAACCAGTAATTAAGAGTTGATAGCAGTACCGACAAAGCTCTTGCAGTGGCTGAGTTGCAGCCTGACTAAGCCATGACGTCAGTTGCTCACCACTCTCTTGTTGAAACTCATATGCCTGTAGCTTTTGCTGGCGGCGAATATGGGTCGCAATTAACAAAATAGAACAGGTTGTGAAGCTTTGAATGGCATTACCCGACAGTACAGGTTCATTGAAGGCCTGTTTTGCGGATTCGCGTGCCTGGCTAAGGAATGTCGTTGCAGCGCAATAATCTTTTTGGTTGAGCAGTGAACTCGCTATTTTTAGCTTTTCCTGAGAGTTAAAGTACTCTTGATAGGCGTTCGTCATTATGCATCCTTTATTCTGGCTTTGATTAAACAAGCTAACGCAAATGATAATAGTTCGCAATAAGTTATTTGTAAACGATCGTATATGCAAAATAAAACGTATAGGTAGCCGACAAAAATAAACTGGAGCTTTAATGAAAACCTACAAACAGCAAGATTTAGCAAAAATGAATGACCGCGACCGTGCGCGTTTTGTAAATTGTTTATCGGGGTTTAAAAGTGCCAATGTTATTGGCACCCGAGACCGGCATCAGCAAAATAATTTAGCCATGATAAGTTCTGTTGTTCACCTGGGTAGTAACCCGCCTCTGTTGGGTTTTGTTATGCGTCCGCAGTCGGTTACCCGGCATACCTGGGAAAACATTGAAGAGAGTGGTGTTTATACTATTAACCAAGTTAACGAAAGTTTTTTTCGTCAAGCGCATCAGACCTCGGCGCGGTACCCCAGAGAAACTTCAGAGTTCGAAGCCTGTGGTTTGACGCCCGAATTTGTCGATGGTTTTCATGCTCCTTATGTAGCAGAGAGTTCGCTCAGAATTGGTATGCAGCAGGTTGAAATTATTCCGATACAACATAATGACACGGCGCTAATTGTTGGGGAAGTTCGCTGGGTTGAAGTGAAAGAAGAGGCGGTGAAAAACGATGGTTTTATCGATATAGAATCGCTTGGAGCAATGACTATTTCGGGGCTTGATGGGTATCATAGCACTCAGCGGGCTGCGCGTTTGTCTTACGCGAAACCGGATGAGGAGCTTAATGAGTTAGATGCAGAAGGTAAGCCTAAAGACTAACAATGTTGGGTGTTCTGCGGCTGTGTTTTTTAGTGATCCAAAATAATAGCAGGCCGGCCAGCGACAGCGCGCACCCAACCCAACCGGTTCCTTGCCAGCCAAGCGGTGAAATAATAGCAAGCCCCCCCAGCCAGGCACCTAAAGCATTTGCCGCATTAAAAGCGGAATGGTTTAACGATGCAGCTAAAGTCTGGGCTTCTCCTGCAACATCCATTAAACGTACCTGCAGAGCCGGAACTAGCGCGGCAGAGCTACCGAGTAATAACACCATAGGCATCACGGTCCAGAGACTTTGAAGTGTTAAGGGAAAAATGGCCAGTACAATTGCCGACCAGAACAGGGAACCGCCAATGGTTAATTTCAAGTTTCTGTCGGCGGCCCAGCCGCCGACCAAACTACCGGCCAACGAACCCAGTCCGTAGATAAATAAAGCAACGGGTATCCAGTGAGAATCTAATCCGGTGGCATTTATTAGTGTTGGAGCTATGTAGCTTAATACCGCAAACATTCCGCCGAAACCAATGGCTCCTATGGCCAATGTCAGCCAGACCTGAGGGTTTTGTAATGCCTGCATTTCGCCACGGGCTGAAGTTTTCTTTTCATTCGGATGCTTGGGGACCACAATGAAAATCATAACAAAAGCCAGTAACCCTAAAGCAGCTACCGTGTGGTATACGGTGCGCCAGTCGATAAGTTGACCTAACCAGGTAGCTAACGGATTTCCGACCAGGATAGCCACGGTTAGCCCCATCATTACCATAGTTACTGCCATACCGCGTTGATTTTTACGTACCATATCGGCCGCAACCAGACAGGCAATCCCGAAGTAAGCACCGTGAGGCAGGCCAGTTAAAAACCGTAATACCTGAAGTAATGTGTAACTTTCAGCTGAAGCACTGGCGAAGTTGCCCAGAGAAAATACCAGTATCAGTGCCAGTAACATAGGTTTACGCGGTAGCCTGGCAAACAAAATGGTAATAAGCGGAGCTCCGATAACGACACCGAGCGCATAAAGACTGATTAAGTGACCTGTTTCCCGAGTGTCGGTATTAAAGTCTGCGGCGACGTCTGGCAGCAGTCCCATAATGACAAACTCACCAATGCCAATGGCAAAGCTTCCAATTGCCATTGCAAAAATGGCCAGTAGAACTTGTATTTTTGAGAACTGCATAGGGCGGATTTACTTCCAGTTGTAACGAAAGCCTGTTCGGAGTGCGCAGTTTAGCGAATGCTACAACTATTGCAATCTATCTCACTTTACTGTACAAATAAACAGTATATTTACACATCAGCAAAGGACCACACCATGGCTGTAGTAACCCAATATGTAGTTATTCGCGACGGAGCCGAGAAAATGACCTTCACTTCAAAAGCCGAAGCCGATGCGCACGATAAAATTCTGGATATGGCGGAAGCCCTGAATCCATTAATTAAAAGTAGCGAACTGTTCACTGATGAGCAGCAGCTTGAGGATATGGCTCTGTTTTTAGCGAAAGAGCGTGAGAATGTACTCATTGCATTAGGGGCTAAAAAGCCCAAAAAACCTAAGACCGAAAAAACCTCGGCAGAAAAAGCAGAAGCGGCTAAGCCTACGGATAAAGAATCGACAAAAGCGGCTTAGTTATCGGTATTTCATTTGGTGCCGGTAAAGACTTTGCTAATATAGCCTCATTGTTTAAAGAGAATAGGATTAGAGTATGACGCAACAAACGATTTACCATATTGGAACACCGGGCACGCCCTGGGGAGCGACAGAAAAGGCTCAGTGGCTGGCCGAGCAAACCAAAAAACGCTCTTACTTCGATGATGTAGTTAGTAAGATTGAAACCTTTAAAAGCGATTTCGATGTAGACCAATACGGTGAACTTGCGTACGACAGCGCTACTTATCCTTTATTCGTGGTCAAAACAAAAAACTGGGATGATTCGAAGCCAACGGTTTTAATTACCGGCGGAGTACATGGTTATGAAACCAGTGGTGTCCATGGTGCGCTACGGTTTATTGAAACCAAAGCGAAAGGTTACCAGCCACACTTCAATGTGGTGGTGGCGCCATGTTTGAGCCCCTGGGGCTATGAAACCATTAACCGCTGGAATCCGGCGGCCATTGATCCTAACCGCTCTTTTGTCGCTGATTCACCAGCCGGGGAGTGCGCGCACATTATGAATTATGTTGCTGGCTTAGGCGTAGATATTCTGGCTCACATAGATTTACACGAAACAACGGATACCGATAACAGCGAGTTTCGTCCGGCCAAGGCGGCGATGGATGGACAAGTGAATACGAACTGGAATATTCCGGATGGGTTCTATTTGGTTGGAAATTCTGAAAAGCCTTATCCTGACTTTCAGAAGGCAGTGCTAGATTCGGTGGAAGAGGTCACTCATATTGCCGATGCCGACGACGAAAATAAGCTGATAGGCGAGGATATTGCTCAGCGTGGCGTTATTTTATTGCCAACAGCGGAAATGGGATTGTGCATTAGCTTTAGCAAAGCAGAGTACGCGACGACTACAGAAGTGTACCCCGACAGCCCGAAAGCAACGCCAGAACAGTGTATTCACGCTCAGGTTGCTGCGGTAACCGGAGGACTGGACTTCTTAAAGTAAAGTCCGGTCCTGCTGGTCAGCGGTATAATTAACGTCGTGTGTCCGGGCGCTTCTGGCGAGGCGCACGACGAGAGTTTTGAGGACGCCCCGTACGAGGCTTCTGAATCGGCTCCGGCTTTATGTTGGGGTCTGGTTCAAAACCCGGAATAACTTCCTTCGGTATCTCATTTTTAGTCAGTTTTTCTATATCGCGCAGCAATTTATGCTCATCAACACAGACTAAAGACGCCGCTTCACCTTCACTTCCTGCACGGCCGGTACGGCCAATACGGTGTACGTAGTCTTCAGCAACCTGAGGCAGTTCAAAGTTGATAACGTGCGGTAATTCATCAATATCAATGCCACGTGCAGCGATATCCGTTGCTACCAGAACCCGCAACTTACCGGCTTTAAATTGTGATAAAGCCTTCGTTCTTGCGCCCTGGCTTTTATTTCCGTGAATGGCCATAGCTGGTAAACCATCATCACTTAACTGTGTAGCCAACCTGTTGGCACCGTGTTTTGTACGGGTGAAAATCAATACCTGTCGCCAGTTACGGCTGCCGATTAAATAGCTTATTAACTCTCTTTTACGTTTTTTATCAACCGGGTAAACCCGCTGTTGTATAGTATCTGCTGCTGCATTCTGACGCGCAACTTCAACCAATTTTGGCTGTTGCATAAATTGTTGCGCTAATGCTTTTATCTCGCTTGAGAAGGTTGCAGAAAACAACAGCGTCTGGCGCTTTTCAGGAATGAGCTTCATGACTTTTTTAATGTCATGAATAAAGCCCATATCCAGCATGCGGTCAGCTTCGTCCAGAATCAGTACATCAATTTTACTTAAATCAACGGTTCCCTGACGGCTGTGATCCAGCAAACGGCCGGGTGTCGCAACAAGAATATCGACACCACGACGCAAGGCATCAATTTGTGGATTAATACCCACGCCACCAAAAATCACCAGGGACTTAAGACCGGTATATTTTGCGTAGGTATTCAAATTGTCTTCAACCTGTGCCGCCAGCTCTCTGGTTGGCGTGAGGATCAAGGCCTTAATAACAGGCTTTCCGTCAGCCTTCGTTTGCGACAACCTGTGCAGCAAAGGGAGCGTAAAACCCGCCGTTTTACCGGTTCCCGTTTGTGCTGCGGCTAATAAGTCGTGGCCGGCCATAACGGTCGGAATGGCTTGCTGTTGAATTGGTGTTGGGGTGGTGTAACCGCATTCACTAACGGCTCGTAAAATATCGTCGCTCAATCCGAGTGACTGGAATGAGGGTGAGTTTTGTTCTGTGGACATGAAGCTCCGGGAATTATGATAGTAGATGCCGCGCTAATGTGCGGCTTTTCTGCATTATATCACAAACGAGACTAAACCTTTATTTAGAAAAAAGCGTAATAGTGGAAGTTTTTCTTGATTTGCTGAAAAAGTGAGCGCATTATTCCTGCCGCTTTTAGCCCTCATTCAGCTTTTTTAGAGGAAATTACATGTTTTACCGTCCCTGGGTTAACTCGGCCAACCGAGTTTTCATCGGCGTCCTGATTGTTCAGTTCTTAATTACGCTCTTGATTGCCTCCTATACCAATGACTGGTTTTTACCCGTATTGCTTTCGTTACTTATTGTTGCTTTGCCTTTATTCTTAATTCGTATAGCCGGTCAAAGAAAGTTAACGCATCATGTTATTGCCGCGGCAGTTCAGCTAATAACTGCGGTTCATATCGATCAGACTATGGGTTTGGTCGAAATGCATTTTGAAATTTTTGTGGTGATGGCTTTTCTAATTTATTATCGCGATTGGACTATTGTGGTCACCAGCGTTGCTGTAGTTGCAGTGCATCATATCCTCTTCTTTATTCTGCAATCTAGCGGTGCAGACGTTTATATTTTTGCTGAAGGCTACGTCACTCTCGGTATTTTAGCTATCCATGCGGGATTTGCCATAGCCGAAGGCGCCGTGCTTTGTGTGATCGCTAAACAGAGTGACTCTGAAGCTAACAGCGCTCAGGTTTTGCGTGACAGTATTGATAATATTGTTAAAGAGTCTGACACGTTAGATTTATCTGTAGAAATTCAGGGTGAAACGAATGAAATTGTGGCTTTTCGAAAGCTTATCCAGCAATTTCGAAAAAATATCAGAAGTACCCGGAGTCTGGCGGAAGAAGTTCAGGGCGTTACAGGTAAACTTTCTCATCAAACGACAGAGTTAGTTGGTAGTCGAAAGCATACATCCCGTGAAGTGGATCGTATTGCGAGTGCCATTGAACAAATGACCGTAACGATAAGCCATATAGCCTCACAGACAGCGGAGGTGAAAACGTCAGCCGAAGAGTCTATAGGCGGTTCCGAGCATGCTGACAGCGTAGCTAGGACAGCAGCCGACGCTATTGGCTCATTAAAATCTAATGTTTTGGAAACCAATAAAAAGTTGAGCACTTTGGACAGCCAGTGTCATCAAATTTCAGATGTTGTTGAGGCGATAAATAATATTGCTAAGCAGACGAACTTACTGGCGCTTAATGCCGCAATTGAAGCTGCCAGAGCTGGGGAAGAAGGCCGTGGGTTTGCCGTGGTTGCCGACGAAGTCAGGTCGTTGGCAGCGACAACGGCAAAAAACGCAGAGGAGATTAGTCTCATAAGTCAAAGCATAATAGCCGAGGTTGCCGAGGCAGTAAATTCAATGGAAGCTTGTGTTAAGCAAATTGATGATGCGGTGCGATATTCTGATGAGTCGGGAGAATCGATGAGAGAAGTTGCCGAGCGTATAAAAGAGGTTTCTCAACAGGTTATTGCGATTGCCTCTGCAACTGAACAACAACGAAGCGCAAGTGAAGATATTTCGAAGTCTGCGCAAACAATGCGAGAATTGTCACAAGCAGAAACTCAATTGTTGCTTAGCGGCCAGGAAAACTCCGATTCGTTAAAAGCGGCTTCAGCGGAATTAGACTTGGAAGTAGGGCGCTTCATTGTCAGTCATGAAATCAGGTAAGGCTCGTTCCCGTTGGCTTATTGCCGTTGTTGTGGCCTGGTTTGGGCTGGTGCTTCTGGGGATCAGTTATTTACTTGAGCAGCGGCTGGTCTGGTTTGATGAAAAAGGTGAGTTACTGGAGCTTAGCAATAGCGAAAAGCTGGAACCGCAGCTATTGGCTGAGCTCACGCGTCTGGGTTACCCCCTTATTAGCAGCGTTTTTCACGTAACTTCTGAGGATTGCTCTTGTAACTGGCGCTCATCCGGACATATGGCCAGCGTAAAAAGAAAGGTTGCGGAATATGAAGGAGAAAACCGCCTTATTGATATCGATCAATATCCAACCTTAAAGGACTTCGTTCCGGCAACTCCAGCGATTATCATGTTCAATAAATCATCAAAGCTGATTTACATTGGTCCATACGCCGATGGTGCTTTTTGTACTACTGATAGTAGCTTTGTAGAAGAGCTGATACCTTCCGTTTCGGGTGAATCAGCGGCTCCTAAATGGGTTAATACCGTTGCAAAAGGGTGTTATTGCAAAGTTTAATGCGGCAGAACAGTGGAGCCACATAACAGTGAAAGTAAAACAAACCTTTATTGAGTTCCTTGAAGTCATACCGGACGGCGCAATAGTTATTAGCTCTCAAGGGCTCATAGTTGGTGTTAACCAGGCTGCCGCGACAATGTTTCGCTATTCCTCGTCATCTATGCTTGAACTGCATCTTAATGAACTGTTACCTGAAGGGATGCGTGAAAAGCATGACCAGCACTTAAAAACGTTTTTTAAGTACCCGGGCAGGCGCTCTATGGGGAATGGTTTGATTTTCCCCGCAATTCGCCGGGATGGTTCAACTTTTTATGTCGATATCATGCTGAATCAACTGGATATCGAGAGCCAGTTGTATGGTATCGCCGTAGTGCGGGATTACACTCTGCAAAAAAAAGCAGAAGATAAAATTCGTCTCGAACTGGAGTTTGAAAAGCGTCAGGCTCTTACCGATCACTTAACCGGAATAATGAACCGGCGAGCGTTTACTGCGCAATTACAAGATGAGATAAATCAGTTGGAAACTCATGGTACGCCCTTTGCTGTGAGTTTTATCGATTTGGACGACTTTAAAGAAATAAACGATGAACATGGGCATCACTTTGGTGACATCGTATTGCAAAAAATTGCCGAGTTAACTCGTTTACACAGTCGGCATACCGATTATGTTGCTCGTATTGGTGGTGACGAGTTCGCTACCATTCACCCTATGATTTCCGCTGAAGACGCCAGACTCATGATGCACCGTTTACGTTGCCAGTTAGTGAGTGGAATAGGGCATGCCGAGTTACCTGTCACGCTGTCTATCGGCCTTTGTCAATGCGATAAACCTTCAGAGCATTACACCATTGAAGGCATTATGGCCCGGGCAGACAAAGCCATGTATCAGGCAAAGAGCGAAGGTAAAAACGCGGTAGTGCTGACTAGTTAATGTAATGAAGACTAATTCACTTTTATTGTCGCCTAAGGTCTGCTCTAAAGAAGTTTAGGTGTAGCTTGCGAGTTTATTGTGCGTCTGCTGGTGAGGCCGTTTCGACAATTGCAGCACAATTAAGCCCTGTGGGTAATGTGCCGTAGTTAAGTCCGGTATTGGCTGCTAAACGGCTGGCACAAAACGCATCGGCAACGTCGGTGCTGGCATGTTGAACTAATAAAGCGGCTTGTAACCCAACGGCCATATTATCCGTTATAGAGCGTGCACGGTACTGGAGCATATTCCTGTCCGTAAACTCACTTTTCAACCGCATAATAAACTGATCGAGTCGTTTATCTGCACCTTGTGCCCGCTGTAGTTCGGCAAAATAAACATCGAGAACTTCTGGTTGTTTTTCTATTGCTCTGAGAACATCCAGACATTGAATATTACCGCTGCCTTCCCATATGGCGTTGACCGGCGACTCTCTGAACAGTCTCGGCATAATGTGGTTTTCCATAACGCCACTACCGCCAATCACTTCCATAGCCTCATAAGCATGATTCGGTGTGCGTTTACAAATCCAGTATTTGCCTATAGGCGTGGCAATACGGGATAACAGCTTTTCATGCTCGTCGTCCTGGTTATCCATCGCTCGCGCTATGCGCATCATGTAAGTCATGGCGGCTTCGCTTTCAATGGCTAAGTCCGCCAGCAAATTTTGCATTAGCGGCTGTTCACTTAATTTAGTGCCAAAAGCTTCGCGGTGGCTGGCGTGGTGAATGGCCTGAACCACGGCTTGTCGCATGCCGGAGGAGGAACCAATCATGCAGTCATAGCGGGTAGTTGCCACCATTTCTATAATAGTACGAACGCCTTTGCCTTCTTGACCTACCATCCAGGCCAGCGCACCTCTTAACTCAGTTTCGCTGGAGGCATTGGCCGCGTTCCCCATTTTTTTTTTCAGCTGTTGAATCTGAATTGGATTCTTTGAGCCTTCTGGCCGCCAGCGCGGCACCAGAAAGCAGGATAACCCGCTGGTTGTTTGAGCAAGCACCAGAAAAGCATCGCACATTGGTGCTGACACAAACCATTTGTGACCGACCAATTCGTAAGCCTGTCCTGAACCTTCTTTGTCTATTGGGTAAGCGCGGGTGCTATTCAGCCGGACATCAGAGCCCCCTTGTTTTTCGGTCATTGCCATACCAATGGTCACAGCATTTTTTTCGGTATGAGGAATGTTCCTGGGGTCGTAATGTCTGGCGGTAATTTTGGGTCCCCACTCTTTGAACAAATCGGGTTGGTGCCTTAGTGCGGGTATAGAGGCAAAGGTCATGGTAATAGGGCAGCCATGAGAGGCTTCTACCTGAGTGTGTAGATAGTATTTTGCCGCACGTGCAACATGAGCCCCTAATTTAGGTTCGCTCCAAGGGCTTGCATGTAGGCCATGCTCAATGGCTGTCGACATAAGCTGGTGATAGCTTGGGTGAAAATCGATGAGATCGATACGGTGTCCGTAACGGTCATGGGTTCTCAGTTCAGGCTGGTGATTGTTTGCCTGAAACCCCTGTTCGATACTGTCAGCCTTACCAGCCAGTTCGCCAAAGGCAATAAGATCGGAATAAGCCCAGCTGGCACCTTCGCGCTCAACGGCTTTTCGTAATGCTTTATCAGCCAGGTAAAGATTATAGTTTTCCAGCGCCGGTGGCTGATTCTCAACCTGGTGGGTGCTGGCCATAAACTGATCGGCTCGGGGGTATTTCTGAGTCATGTTCTTGCTCCTTGTCTCAATTGAGTGAAGCAAGATTATTCATGATCGTCAATGCACGAATAGTTGTCTTTCGTCTATTTTTCTACGACAGTGAAGTGAGATACTTTGTTGTCGGTTTAAATAAGGACACGCAATGAGAATCGTATTTTTAGGTGGTGCGGAAACGGTTACCGGTTCCAAATATTTAGTTGAAACAGAATCAACCCGAATTCTAATAGACTGCGGTCTTTTTCAAGGCTATAAGTGGTTGCGGCGGCGTAATTGGCAGCCTTTGCCAATGGGTATTAATCAGGTCGACGGTGTCGTATTGACTCATGCTCATCTTGATCATTCGGGGTTTGTTCCGGTGCTCTATAAAGAAGGGTTCCGGGGGCCTGTTTTCGCACATCATGCAACATCTGGTTTGTGCGATATCCTGTGGGCAGATAGCGGAAGAATTCAGGAAGAAGATGCGAAATACCTTGGCAAACATAAGCTAAGCCGCCATGAAAAACCAGAACCTTTGTATGATGAAGCAATGGCAAAGTCAGCCATACGGCTGCTTCAGGGCGTTGAGTTTCATCAGCAATTTGAGATTGGCGATATTAAAGTGACTTTGCAGCCAGTCGGTCATATTCTGGGGGCTTCAAGCGTTGTTATTGAAGCCGAAGGTAAGCGTGTTGGCTTTTCCGGTGATATCGGGCGTCCGCAGGATATTATGATGTATCCACCCGAACCGCTGCCGGATTTGGACTTGCTACTGCTTGAGTCAACTTATGGCAATCGGCTTCATGCTAAAACCGAAAATGCGGAAGAACAGCTGGCAGAAGTGGTCAATGAGACGGCTCAGTCCGGCGGTGTCTTGTTAATTCCGAGCTTTTCAGTCGGCAGAGCACAACTGCTGCAATATCTGTTAGTTAAATTGATGGATGAGGGGCGGGCACCTAAGCAACCTATCTATTTAGATTCTCCTATGGCTATTAACGTTTCAGGGCTTTACCAGCGTTTCCATAGTATTCACAAACTGACGGACTCAGATTGTTCCCGAACCTTTTCAAGAGTCGAGTACACACGTTCTGTCGATGAATCAAAAGCTATTGCGTCTCAGTCGGGGCCTCACATTATTATTGCAGGCAGCGGTATGGCGACAGGCGGAAGAATTCTGCACCACTTTAAACGCTGGTTGAGTGATCATCGTGCGACGGTTTTATTCAGCGGACACCAGGCCGGAGGGACTCGTGGTGCTAAAATGCTGCAGGGGGTGGAGTCGATAAAGCTGCATGGCCAATGGTTACCGGTAAAAGCTCGGGTCCGTTCTTTAGAAGGATTGTCAGGACATGCAGATTATCAAGAAATTGCTGGCTGGCTAGAACAATCCAGTTTAAAACCAAGTACTCCAATTCAATTGGTACATGGCGAGTTAGATGCACTGGAAACCTTCCGTGACTATTTAATGCAGAACACCACTTACAATGTCGATGTTGCTGATTACCAAGGGGTATATCACCTGTAACAGAGTCTGCTAAACTACCTTCACTCAGGATTATCAGATTAATAAGGAAGTCGCATGAAGTTTTTGAACGCTGTTTTATGTGGTAGTACGCTTTTATTTTTCAGTGTGTTTGCCCAGGCGCAGGACAGCGGCTATTACGGCGCTGCATCTCTAGCTCAGCTGAATGTTGATACCGAGCTTGAGGGCGCTCCGTCATTTACCCCTCATGTGATTAACCTGATGTTAGGCTACCGGTACAGCAACAGCCTTTCTGCAGAAGCACGCTACGGTTTCGGCGTACACAGCAGCAGTGATAACGGCATCAAATTTGAAACCGATTACACGGCCAGTATTTTGGCTAAACCTCGTTTATATTTGTCTCCTGATGTCGCTTTGTATCTTACCGGTGGCTTTTCGCGCGGGAAGTTTACGGTAGGGGGTGAAGATACAACGCTCAATAGTATCAGCTACGGCGGCGGGGTTCAGTACGATCATAACCCCAGAACAACTTACTTTATTGACTGGATAAAGTTGATTGATAAAGACGAATACACAATTAATGCATTAAACATAGGCGTAACCTACAGGTTTTGATGTAAATATCTGTTGTAACAGGCTGTCATTATCGGAATAGATTCGGTACATTACAAAAAAGTAACATTTAATTTGTTGACGTTGACTGAGCGGGCATTGATGCGTAATCCATTTTTATTAAAGCAGTATATAAATACGTTAGAGTCTGCTGCAATATGTGCACGCTTGTCGCCGGACGGTAATATTCGCTGGATGAGTGAATCTCTGCATAAATTGTTAGGGGTTCACTACCTAAAGCGCACAACCGCATTTTCTGAGTTTCTCCACATTGATAGCCGCAACGATGTAACTGGTGAGATAAACGAAGCTGCCGCTAATGGTGAAGTCTGGAATGGACGACTTTGCCTGACAAGTACCAATCGCAGGCGCTGGTGTCGCTGTATTGCAATTCCTTTATACGAAACGGATGGCCTTTTAGCTGAGCAAATATTGTTGTTTCAGGATATCTCACGAGAGATTCATCTGGATGAACTATTACAGGAAGCCCGCTTTGATCAGGTAACTGCTCTTCCTACCCGAATAGACTTGCTCAACGACCTTAAACAGGTAGGGGCTCAATGCCTGGCTGTACTGGATATCCGTAAGTTTCGAAGTTACGCCGACTTCTGCGGTTTAGAATTTGGTGATGCGTTACTGCGTGAATTTAGTGACTGGGCTTCGGCATTTTTGAAAACTAAACACATCAATATTTACCGTTTGCATGGCGATAAATTTGCGCTAATTCCAGATTTCAGAATGATCCCCAGTTTATTCGAGAGGCAATTACTTGGCTTTTACAAGGCTTTGTCATTACACAAGCTAAAAGTAGAAAATGGTGATGTCACTTTGGATGTTGCAATAGGCATGGGAGTGGGGCGTAAAAAACAGTTACAGCTTGCGGAAAGTGCTTTATCTAAAGCAAAAGCCATTTATTCCGGCTACAAGGTAGAAGTGGTTTATGAACGTGAGTTGCTGGACGAGAATAAAGTGAACTGGCTTCCAAAAATTCAGTCAGCGCTAGTTGATCATCGTTTTGTCAATTATTACCAGCCTATCCAAAGTACGAACAAAAGTCAGTCCAGCTACTACGAAGCGTTAGTCCGGTTAAGGGACGAAAATAAGGATTTAGCGCCGGGGCTTTTTTTAGACGAGGCAAAAACAACGCGTTATTACTGTGAAATTACCCGATCTGTGATTGAACAGGCGGTGCTAACATCAGAGAGATACCAAGTCGCAATATCCGTGAATGTCTCCATTGAAGATATTTTGAATGAAGAGACGGTCAGTTTTATTCATTATGTGCTCTTAGAACATAAAAAAGCGCAGCTTATTTTCGAAATTACGGAAACCGAATCCACAGAAGATTTTACCAAGGTTCAGGCTTTTGCCCGAGATGTCAGACGTTTAGGCGGGCAAATCGCGATAGATGATTTTGGTGTCGGTTATTCAAACTTCTCGCGGCTGATAAGTCTTCGTCCGGATTATTTGAAGATTGATGGCAGCATAGTGCAAAACGTATTACATGACCCGACAAGCGCCAGTATTCTGAATGGCTTAATCAGTATTTGTAAGGAATTACATATTCCTATCGTGGCTGAATTTGTTGAGAACGAAGAGGTGAATGCTTATCTTTGCGATCAGCAAATTGAGTATCTGCAGGGATACTATATTGGTAAACCATCCCCAGAATTAAATCGCGTATTAAATTAACCTCTCCGTTGATTTTTAAAAGACATAAGGCCATAAAGTCACTGTTATGAATGATTTCATTGAAACTTATGATAATGCGCTATCGAACGAACTATGCCAGCAACTCATTGATGTTTTTGAACAGTCTCCACACACGTTCGATGGCCGCACGGGTAGCGGGGTGGATACCACGAAAAAGGTCAGTACCGATTTATCGCTCAATGCTCATCCTGAATATCAGGAATTGTTGCTAAAAATCCAGCAGACAACAGCACGCCAGGCTCTGGAGTACTTTAAGAAATACCGGTTTGCTTTAATTGGGCCTGTCGCACTGACACTCCAGCACCCTAAAACGAAACAACCAGTTGCTTTGACTAATGATAACTTTGATGAAGTCGCAAAAGGCAACGAAATGGCAATTATGCAAAAGCTGTTTCGGGTTGGTGCAATACAAATGCAGCGTTATCGAAAAGGCAAAGGTAATTACAATTACTGGCATTGCGAAGCTTATCCACAAAAAGGCTCTACTGAACCACTGCACAGAGCTCTATTGTTTATGTATTACCTGAATGATGTGGATGATGGCGGAGAAACGGACTTTTATTATCAGGAGCGTTCGCTAAAGCCTAAAGCGGGTCAAATGGTGATAGCACCAGCGTATTTTACTCATACTCACAGGGGAAGAACGCCAGTTTCTAACGACAAATACATTCTTACCAGTTGGATCCTGCACAGTCGCGCAGAGCAATTATTTGGTCCATAAAAAAAGCCCCCAGCCTTCTCGGCCGGGGGCAGACATTATTATTTAATGTCGTCTTCACTTAGGATAGTTACTTCCCCAAGGTTAAGTTCACGGATCTTATCTTCAATCTCAGCTAAGTCGCCAACAATAACCCAGGTCATAGCGTCAGGTTTTAGAACCTTATCGGCACTTTCCTGGATATCGTCAAGGGTAATAGCGTTGATGCGCTGTCCATAAGCTTCCAGGTATTCAACGTCTTTGCCTTTATTGAAGGTACTGACCAAACCGCTAAGCAGGCTACCTTTAGTTTCATACGCACCAGGTAATTTAGCGGTTTTATTAGCCATCACTTTGGCGAGTTCGTCTTCTGTAGCAGGCTTGTTGCCTTCGTATTGAGTAAACTCTTTTATGATTTCCTCAACCGACTCTTTGGTTTTGTCAGTTTGCACTGGTGCCAAAGCCATTAACAAGCCCGGACCTTCGTTATCCAGCCAAATTGAACGAGCACCGTAAGACCAGCCTTTATCTTCACGTAAGTTCATGTTCAGACGGCTGGTAAAGCTACCACCAAGAATAGTATTCATAACATCGATGGTGTCGGCGTTATCAACTTGACCAGATGGTGCCAGCTGTCCGGCTATAATTAAAGACTGTGGATTCCCTGGTTTATCGATAAGGAAAACACGGTTGGTTTCAGAGGCCATTGAAGCATCAAGTGACTTCTCTGGCTTATCAGAAGCCGGAGCCTGCCAACTAGAGAACTGCTCTTCTAATAGTGACTGAGCTTGCTCAACGGTTGTATCACCGACGATAACCAATTTGGCGTTGTCGGGACGTAACCAGGTTTGCGCATGCTCGACCAAGTCTTCACGAGTTAAAGACTTGATAGACTCAACGGTACCTGAACCTGTTAACGGCTGACTATAAGCGTGCCCGTCACCGAACATCAAACCAGGAAGAACACGTAGAGCCTGAGTTTGAGGGCGTGCTTCTTCTTTGCGAATGCCTTCTATCCAGTTTGAACGCTTGCGCTCAATTTCTTCTTCAGAGAAGGCTGGATTTTGCAGAACGTCATTCATTAACGCCAGACTTTCAGCGAAGTTAACGCTGAGTGTGTCCATGCTAATGCGTGAACTATCCAGGCTGGCCGACGCATTTAAGTTGGTACCTAAAGACTCTAAACGTTCATTCAACTCTAGCGCGCTTAAGTTTCTTGTACCTTCTTTTAACATCGACATGGTGTAACTTGCAGTGCCGAGTTTACCGCCAGCATCTGAGGCATAACCGCTGTCAAACACCATGCTCATTTCAATGGTTGGAGTATCGCTACGCTGTGCCAGGTAAACTTCTAAGCCATTGGATAAAGTAAAGGTTTTAACTTCAGGCAATTCCAGCTGTGGCAAGTCGCCAACGTTAGGTAATTGTGAGCGATCGGCATTGGTTTCCTGAGTAGCATATTCAGGCTGTGGCACAACGTTAAGAACGAAGTCACCATGACTTAACCACTGCTCTGCGGCGTTTTGTAGATCGTTGGTTGAAGCTTGTTTGGTCCACTTCATTTCTTTTTCGTAAAAGCCTGGGTCATTATGATAGACCGCGCCAGATGCGAGTATGTCGGACTTGCCACCGAAACCACCAACTTTTTCAGCGCGACGAACAAAATCTGCCGTGGTGCTGAATTTAGTGCGTTGTAATTCTGCTGCTGTCGGGCCTTCTTGTATCAGGCGTGCAAGTTCTTCATCGATAATTTTTTCAATCTGTTCAAGTTCAACACCGGGCTTGGCGTCGGCAGTGATCATAAATTGACCGGCCAGTTTACGACCGTACTGGAATGCGCCCACTGAGCTGGCAATTTGTTCGTTATAAACTAGGCGCTCATAAAGTCGTGAGTTTTTACCGTTAGCCAAAATATCGGCCAGAAGGTTGAGGTACTCAGAGTCGGAAGTTCCCATCTGTGCGGTATTCCAAACCTTATAAATTCGTGGAGCCGGAACGCGATCTTCCATAGTTGAACGTTTTTGTTCGTCGCGTTTGGCAACCCAGGCTTCCTGCTTCTGAAGAGGCTTGCCAGGTTCAATATCGGCAAAGTATTTGGTGACTTTTTCTTTCGCGGTTTCAACATCTATATCGCCGGCCAAAACCAAGACTGCGTTGGCTGCGCCGTAGTAGTCCTCAAACCATTGGTGTACGTCGTCAAGAGAAGCGGCGTTTAAGTCTTCCATGGAGCCGATAACGGACCATGAGTAGGGATGTCCTTCTGGGAAGGTTTGTTCGGCGATATAACTCCAGGCCTTACCATAAGGCTGAGCTTCACCCTGACGTTTTTCATTTTGTACAACGCCGCGCTGTTCGTCGAGCTTGTCCTGAGTTACAGCTCCTAACAGGTGACCCATACGGTCAGATTCCATCCAAAGTGCCATATCAAGTGCTGGCGTAGGGACGTTCTCAAAGTAATTAGTACGATCATTGTTAGTCGTGCCGTTCATTTCTGTAGCGCCTGCACGCTCAAAAGGACCGAAGTATTCGTCATCGTAGTTTTCAGTGCCATTGAACATTAAGTGCTCAAATAAGTGAGCAAAGCCGGTTTGCCCGGTTTTTTCGTCTTTAGAGCCAACGGCGTACCAAACGTTTACCGAAACAATAGGGGCTTTGCGATCTTCGTGAACAACGACAGTTAAGCCGTTATCCAAGGTAAATGTCTCGTAGTTGACCTTTACTTCTGGAAATTGTGACTGACTGACAGCCTCTTGGTTACTAGCCGACTGGGTTGACTGGCAGCCACCTAGAAGGGCTGTCGCAACCGCAACAGCGGTGATAGTTTTCATCATTTTCATAGTGGTTCCTGGATTATTTTTTACTATTAGCAGACTTACTATACGAGAGGGCGGACTGACATGCATGTTGAAGTTCAGGCTAAATTGTAACGAAATTAAACAGATGAAAGATTATCGGTGAAAGTTATGACAATAAAGGTATCAGTCAAGTCTTTTAATTACACAGACAATCAAGGATAATTGCGCCGGTTTTCAGCAAATAGAAACGGAAGCTTGTGAGTAAAATAACAGTGATAGCGATAGCTGGCGCGTCAGCGTCGGGAAAAAGCCTGTTTGCCTCCACGGTGTATCAGGAGTTAGTGGCTGAATTAGGAACTGACGGCATTGCTATTCTGGCCGAAGACGCTTATTACCGTGACCAGAGTCATATGACCATGGAGCAACGGGTGCTAACTAACTATGATCAGCCTGCTGCTTTCGAACACGATTTGCTGATGCAACATTTGCGGCAGTTAAAAGCCGGTGAAGCGGTTGATATGCCGCAGTACAGCCATACTACACATACCCGCCTGGAAGAATCGATACGGGTTGCTCCGGCGAAAGTCGTAATGGTTGAAGGTATTTTGCTGTTAACTGATGAAAAGTTACGTGAGCAGTTTGATATCTCGGTATTTATGGACACGCCTTTGGATATATGTCTGCTGCGCCGTATTAAGCGCGATATTGAAGAGCGTGGACGTACGTTGCAGTCGGTTACTGAGCAATATGAGCAGTATGTTCGTCCCGCATTCTTTGACTTTATATTCCCGTCTAAGCAGTTTGCCGATCTCGTTGTCACTCGCGGTGGTCAAAACGAAATCGCCATTGATATTATAAAAACAAAAATACGTCAGTTGCTGGCGGAATAAAATTGGTTCTTTTATGAATAGTATTCTCGGCGTTGCCGTCATCTTTCTCGTTGCCTATTTAGCGTCAACGGATCGTAAAGCCATTCGCTGGCGAACGGTTCTCGGAGCATTCGGTATTCAAGTAGGGTTAGCATGTATTGTACTCTATACCACTATAGGGAAAGAGCTGCTACTGAGTTTTGCGGCCGGGATTTCCGAGGTCATTGGGTACACTCAGGCAGGCATCAACTTTTTATTTGGTGGATTGGCATCAGAAGAGTTTGGTCTTGTTTTTGCCATTCATGTTTTGTCGGTCATTGTTTTCTTCTCTTCTCTTATTTCCGTTTTGTACTATTTAGGCATTATGAAATGGATTATTCGCATTTTAGGCGGGGGGTTGCAAAAGCTGTTGGGTACGAGTCGCCCGGAATCGATGTCAGCAGCTGCCAATATTTTCGTGGGGCAAACCGAGGCGCCTATGATGGTCAGGCCATTTATCGGCACGATGACGCGCTCTGAGCTGTTTGCGGTTATGGTGGGCGGTATGGCCTCAGTATCTGGCTCTGTGCTTGCGGGGTTAGCCGAAGTCGGAATCGAGCTGAAGTATCTTATTGCGGCTAGCTTTATGGCTGCGCCCGGTGGATTCTTAATGGCTAAAATGATGATTCCTGAATCAGAAAAGCCACGTAACGATCTCAACGAAATTGAAGTAGAAGATAACTCTGCAAATGTCATTGACGCAGCAGCTCAAGGGGCTTCTAGTGGCCTGCAGTTAGCAATGAATGTTGGCGCTATGCTATTAGCCTTTGTTGCTTTGATCGCTTTAATTAATGGCGTTTTTGGCTGGGTCGGTGGTTGGTTTGGGTATTCTGAACTCACCTTACAACAAATTTTTGGTTATGTATTTCAGCCGGTTGCCTACGTACTAGGCGTAAGCTGGGATGAAGCGAATCTGGCGGGAAGCTTTATTGGCCAGAAGTTGGTTATTAACGAATTCGTTGCGTTCCTCGATTTTGTCAATTACAAAGATCAGCTAAGTGAAAACTCTCAGGTAATTATTACTTTCGTGCTTTGCGGATTTGCGAACTTTTCATCTATTGCCATTTTGCTTGGCGGGTTAGGCGGTATGGCGCCAAGTCGGCGCCATGACATTGCTCGTTTAGGCATGCGTGCTTTATTAGCAGCGACTTTAGCAAATATGATGAGTGCTGCAATTGCCGGTTTCTTTGTCTCCCTGACCTAATCAGTATACGTTAACACGCCCTGATACCGGGATCGCGTTTAACTGCGGTCCCGTATTACACCTTCCTGAATTGTTGACGCAACCAATACACCGTCACGTGTAAATATTTGCCCACGAACTAAACCACGCTGACCACTGGCGGAAGGACTGTCTATTGCGTAGAGCAGCCAGTCATCCATACGGAAATCGCGATGGAACCACATAGCATGATCAACAGTCGCAACCTGCATATGGGGTTGGGCAAAGCTGACGCCATGAGGCTGCAGTGCTGTTGGCAAAAAGTTGAAGTCTGACGCGTAAGCCAGCAAATATTTGTGCACGCGCTGATCGTCCGGCATGTTTCCGTTTGCTCTGAACCAGACATAACGGCGCGGTTCGTCTTTTTCAGGTTTGAATGGGTTATAAGGGGTAACAAAGCGCATCTCTATAGGCTTATCGCAAATGAACTTTTTGCGCAGTGGAGCCGGTATCAGCTCTTCGTGTTCGCGATAAATATCCAAATCTGAAACTAAACCTTCAGGGCCAGGCACTTCAGGCATGGTGTCTTGATGCTCATAGCCATTTTCCTGCTGCTGGAAAGATGCCGTCATGTAAAAAATGGGTTTACCATATTGTATGGCTTTGACTCTGCGTGCTGAAAAGCTTTTACCGTCACGTATGGTTTCAACGTCATAAACAATGGGCTTTTTGGCGTCCCCCGGACGTAAAAAGTAACTGTGAAACGAATGGCACACTCGTTCCTGAGGTAATGTTTCTTTAGCGGCCGAGAGTGCCTGTCCAATAACCTGACCACCAAAAACTGCGCCAAAGCCTAAATCCTGACTTTGCCCACGGTAAAGACCGTCCTCAATGCTTTCCAGGGTTAGCAGGTCGAGTAAATCATCGAGTACCTGACTCATCCAATATATCCTTACTTAATTCGCTAAGACTGATGTCTGATTGATCTTAAACACTTTTTACAGACTATGTAATATAAACACAATTTATAATAAAAATAGTTGCTTAACTGCGCACTTAATCAGCAATTAATTGGAACAAACTTTTGATTTATGTTTTCATCAAAGCACATATTTGATGGCTGAAACGGTTCTGTTTGTCTATATTTAAAAGACCGTTTAGTTCACAATGACGCTTTGGAAGCGAATGGGAGAGAATCGTATGTCAGGCAAAGACAGTCTGAAAACCTTAAGTTCGTTAGATGTTAAAGGGAAAACCTTTCATTATTTTAGCCTGCCTAAAGCAGAAGAAGCCTTAGGAGACATTTCTAAACTTCCTGCTTCAATGAAGGTTTTACTCGAAAACTTATTGCGTAATGAAGATGGCGAAACCGTCACGAAAGACGATTTGCAAGCCATGGTCGACTGGTCGAAAAAGAAGAAAATTGACCGCGAGATTCAGTACCGTCCTGCGCGGGTTCTGATGCAGGACTTCACCGGTGTTCCGGGCATTGTCGATTTAGCCGCAATGCGAGACGCTGTGGCGAAGGCCGGGCATGACCCTGAAGTCATTAACCCATTGTCCCCTGTCGATCTGGTTATTGACCACTCGGTAATGGTAGACAAATACGCAACCGAAGGTGCTTTTAAAGAGAACGTCCGCTTCGAGATGGAACGTAACAAAGAGCGTTACGAGTTCCTGAAGTGGGGGCAGGGTGCCTTTGAAAACTTCCGCGTAGTACCACCGGGTACCGGTATTTGTCACCAGGTGAACCTGGAGTACTTAGGTAAGAGTGTCTGGACGAAAGAAGAAGACGGCAAAACCTTTGCTTACCCTGACACTTTGGTTGGTACCGACTCGCACACCACTATGATCAACGGTATCGGCGTATTAGGCTGGGGCGTTGGCGGTATTGAAGCTGAAGCGGCAATGCTGGGGCAGCCGGTTTCCATGTTAATACCAGAAGTTGTCGGCTTCCGTATGACCGGCGCGCTGAAAGAAGGTGTAACCGCGACAGACTTAGTCTTAACCGTGACCCAAATGCTGCGCGAAAAAGGCGTAGTCGGTAAATTTGTTGAGTTTTACGGTCCGGGACTGGACAACTTACCCTTAGCTGACCGCGCAACGATTTCGAACATGTCGCCTGAATACGGCGCGACCTGTGGTTTCTTCCCGGTCGATGACGAAACCTTGCGTTATTTCCGTCTGTCAGGTCGTGATGAAGAAACCATTGAGTTGGTTGAGAAATACTCTAAAGCACAGGGTTTGTGGCGCGACAATGACAATGAACCGGAGTTCACTGACACGCTGGAGCTGGATTTAAGTACTGTAACGGCTTCATTGGCTGGTCCGAAACGTCCTCAGGACCGGGTGGATATGGAGCAGCTTGGCAGTAATTTCGACCTGATACTGGAAACTAACGGTAAATCGGGTGAGAAAGACAAAGAAGTCCAAGTGAAAGGTAAGGATTATTCCTTATCGCACGGTGATGTTGTTATTGCGGCTATTACGTCTTGTACGAATACATCAAACCCGAGTGTCATGATGGCGGCTGGTTTGGTTGCTAAGAAAGCCGTAGAGAAAGGTCTGACGCGTAAACCCTGGGTTAAATCCTCGCTGGCACCGGGCTCTAAAGTGGTTACTGACTACTTCGAAAAAGCCGGTTTAGATGAATACTTAGATAAGCTTGGTTTTAACTTAGTGGGCTACGGATGTACCACTTGTATTGGTAATTCCGGTCCGCTGGATGATGAAATAACACAGGCCATTAATGAAGGTGGCTTGACGGTATCTTCTGTGTTGTCAGGCAACCGGAACTTTGAAGGCAGAGTGCATCCGGAAGTCCAGGCTAACTGGCTGGCGTCACCACCGCTAGTGGTTGCCTATGCGCTGTCAGGTACAACACGTACCGATTTGAGTAAAGATCCTTTAGGTAAAGATTCAGACGGTAATGATGTGTTCTTGAAGGACATCTGGCCTAGCAGTTCAGAAATTGCTGAAGCTGTGAAAATGGTTGATAACGAGATGTTCGGCAAAGAATATGGCGAAGTCTTCGAAGGTGATGAAGAATGGCAGTCAATTAGTGTTGCTGAAGGCAATACCTATAACTGGCAGGACGACTCTACCTACGTTAAAAATCCGCCGTTCTTTGAAGGTATTGATAAGCCATTGCAAGCACCGAGCGACATTAAAGACGCTAACGTGCTGGCGGTATTTGCTGACTCAATTACTACCGACCACATTTCACCGGCAGGCTCTATCAAACCGGATTCACCGGCAGGTAAGTATCTGCAGGAAAATGGCGTCGAAATTAAAGACTTTAACTCTTATGGTTCGCGTCGTGGTAACCACGAAGTCATGATGCGCGGTACTTTTGCCAATATTCGTATTAAAAACCAGATGCTGGATGATGTTGAAGGTGGTTACACCAAGTACATTCCAACGGGCGAGCAAATGGCCATTTACGATGCCGCCATGAAGTACATGGAAAATGACACGCCGTTGGTTGTATTAGCTGGTAAAGAGTACGGGACCGGTTCAAGCCGCGACTGGGCAGCAAAAGGTACAACGCTGTTAGGGGTTAAGGCCGTATTGGCTGAGAGCTATGAACGTATTCACCGTTCTAATCTGGTGGGTATGGGCGTTCTGCCGCTACAATTTGCTGAAGGTGAAGGTGTTAAAGAACACAAGCTGACCGGCGAAGAGCAGATATCGATTTTAGGTCTTGATGATAATCTCAAGCCTGGACAGATGCTGAAAGTTGTTGCTAAACGCAAAGACGGAAGCGAAGTTGAGTTTGAGGTTAAGTGCCGTATCGATACCGGCAATGAAATGAGCTACTACAAAAGTGGTGGTATCTTACATTACGTATTGCGCGGAATGCTTAAATAAGAGTCGCTACAGTGAATTGAAACCCGGCCATTGCGCCGGGTTTTTTTATATCATCAAGCCACGACCGCCGTCGACTTTAATGGATTCGCCCGTAATAAATGGGTTGTCACGTAAAAAGCGAACGGTTTCTATCATGGGCTCTAAACCACCTTCGACCCTCAATGGTGTCTCATCCATAACCTGCATCCGATGTTCTTTATCGTGCTCTGGTAAAAACAGAATAGGACCTGGCTGAATGGCGTTGACTCTTACTGACGGCGCTAAGCTTTTAGCAAAAGCCTGGGTCATGTTAGCGAGTCCGGCTTTCGCTGCGCAATAAGCGATGTAATCGGTAGACGGGCGGTCAGCGTATATGTCCGTAATATTAACAATCAGACCATTCTCTGAATGGCTTAATTGCCGTTGCAAGCCGCTTATGAGCAGGTATGGCGCCATCCCGTGTACCTGGAATACCGCAGCTAATGCGTTATTGTCGTTATCAACGGTCTCGTTGTCGAAAAAACAGGAAGCGTTGTTAACCAATAGATCGACAGAGTCCGTAGCGCTGCTAATAGTACGCACCATGGCCTGAATACTGTCTATGTTGGTGAAGTCTGCTTGTACGCCCTGAGCGCCTAGTGCTTCCAGTTCGTCAATACCGTCACGCGAGCTGTTGTAGTGAGCAAATAACTGGTACCCCTCAGTTAGCAGTGCTTTGGCCAGTTCAAAACCAAAGCGTCGTCCGGCGCCTGTAATAACTGCTGTTTTTTTCATGAGTTGAGTCCTAAGTCTGGTAATACAGAGGTTAAATATTCCGGTACCTGAGGGTTTTCTTCAAGCCTGCCCAGGATATCTATATCTATAGTGCGATCTTTAAAGCTTTTTTGAGGGTCAGAACGGTCGCGGCCCATAGCCTCTTCGATAGCATTAAACTCTTGCTTGAGTTCATTAGCAGACATAGGCGTGCGAATAATAAATAAAGCGTTCAAAAAGTCGTTATTCGTATCCATATCGACTGGTGAAGTCGGTATGTTTCGTGAAAAACGTATATCGTCGGATAAAGCTTTAAGGGCCTTTTGTGCCTGAGGAAAATGTGTTTCAGGCTCTATGTTTGAACCAAGACTGCATAAATACTCTTGCATTGGATAACTGACCACTAAACGTAAATGATATGTTGTACTGACTACGGGCAAAAACAGTAAACAGATGACTATGTTAAACAGTTGAAATTAAAAAATTCTGCTGCTAGCCTGAGATTTCAACTAATGCTACTGAGCAGAAGTTTTAATGACAGCGCAGAAACACGGCTTTAACTATTGCTATATTTTGTTTGCTTTATGTTTGTTGGTAATGTTGCCAACAACTGCACATGCGAGCTCGTTAAAGCTGAGCGGTCCGGACTCCGTTGTAAAAGAAGGTTACTTCACTGTTTCTGTCAGCGGCCCGAACTTTGACGAGCTTAACAGAGTTACTATTGAAGTTGCCAGCAATTCAGAGTTTGCCAAGAGCACTCGTCAGTTTCCCACGTTAGGTGATTTCCAGGATATTTCACTTACCGGTTTTAGCAACGGAACTTATTATTTGCGCGCTCGAGCCGAAGGTCCTGATAACGAAGTTCTCACCAGCAATACTATTGAGATAACAGTACAACATTATCCGCTCTGGCAATCTCTGACTTTATTCTTCGTCGGCCTGGTTATTTTCATTACTCTGGTAGCAACCTTATTACTGCTTCATCGGCAATGGATTCACTCCAGACAAGAGCGCCATGACTGAGTTCGCACTGGATACGGGTACCGGCATCACGATTATCCTCCTGTTTGGGGTGTTTTGGGTAGCCTTTGGTTATTGGCTGGGACGGAAGAACCGCAGTCACGAGGACTTTGCTCTGGCAGGTCGGAATGTTGGTTTTGCTTTTGCCGCGGCAACAGCTATGGCAACCTGGGTGACCAGTAACACCACGCTGGTTGCACCTCAGCTAACCTATCAATTCGGCATTTGGGGCATGGTAGGGTATTCCTTTGCCGCTCTGGGCTTAGTGCTGTTTGCACCTATGGCTAAACGCATTAAGGAACTTCTGCCTAATGGTTATACATCGGGCGACTTTGTGCGGTTGCGTTACGGCAACCTGGCCTGGCTTGTCTTTATCATCATTTCTGTGGTTTATGCTTTTGGCTGGTTAATTAGCCTCGGAATGGCCGGTGGTATTTTGCTTGAGTCACTCAGTGGCCTTGATTATCACATTGGCATGACCACCATACTGGTAATTTGTGTCGGCTATACGCTCTTTGGCGGAATGCGGGCGGTTATTGCTACCGACTTTATTCAGGCTTTAATTATCATTGTTGGTGTCAGTTTTATCGCTTACTGGATAATTGATAATGTTGGCCTGGAAAGCATTCACAGCAACCTGACAAGCGAACACCCGCAACTGCTGGATTTACTGTTTCCTGCAGCTGTTATGTTTTTGTTCAATAATATTTTCTTTGGGCTTGGCGAGATTTTCCACTCCAATGTCTGGTGGTCACGGGCTCTGTCTTTTAAAAAGAATGTGGCCTACAAGGCGTATTTAACCGGTGGCTTATTATGGTTGCCTATTCCTATTGTTACCGGGTTCATCGCCTTAGCAGCACCGCAGCTGGGAATTTTCCCGGCAAGCCCCGATATGATTGGCCCTACCGTTGCCGCGGCTGTACTTGGTAAAGCCGGAGCCATTATTGTTTTTATTGTTATTTTTTCTGCGTTGGCGTCCAGCCTGGACTCGTTACTCGCAGCTACCTCAGACTTAGTCACACAGGATATTTTCCATAAAAAACTAAAACCTAAAGCCAGCGACAAAACATTAATGCGCTTTAATCGCAGCTGTATTCTGGGCTTAGGAGTCGTTACCTGGTTATTGTGTTTGCCGCGTATTGCGACTTTAGGCGCTTTATTGAATTTTGCCGGAGCTTTTGTTGCCAGCACCATCTGGCCAATAGTACTGGGGCTGTATCATCGTCGGCTGACGGGAACCTACGCGGCGTGCGCTATGGCGTTCGGTACGGCGTTTGGTATGCTGAGTTACTTTGTTGTCGGCTTCTATGTCGCCGCTTTAGTGTCATGTGCAGTTTCCGGTCTAATATGTTTAGTGGGTATTTTACGTAGTAGCGAAAAGTTTGACTGGGACACACTAAATGAGAAGGAGCCGTCAAATGCTAATCAGTGAACTGGCTTTTGAGTGGTTAATTTCTTTGGCGCTAATAATGACTTGCTTAGCTCCTGTTTTGTTACTGGGGCTTTTTATTAAAGATTTTATTTCTAAAACCATATGGTAATTGTATGACTATAAAGGATGTCTCCTTTGAACGAGAGCGGCCCGATGTTTGCGGCGATGCTCATCCAAAGGCGTTATTAAAAGCAATTCAGGAAGATGGTGATTACTTGCTGAATTTGTCGAATCAGCATGTTGTGTCTGCTGATCAATTTTCGCAGTTAGGGATGCTGCAATTGTTCCGACTTGCGGCCAAATACGAAGCTAACCCTCGTCGTTTTAGTACCTCATTACAGGGAAAAATTTTAATCAGCGCGTTTTATGAACCAAGCACTCGTACTCGTTTGTCATTTGAAAGTGCCTGGCACCGCCTGGGCGGTGATATCATGTCAATTACTGACCGTTCTACTACCGGCATAGCCAAAGGTGAGCGTTTAGCCGATGTGGCTGAAATGTTTAATAACTATGGCGACTGTGTCGTGTTGAGGGATAATAATGAAACCTCACTGGAAGAGATGATCGATTCACTGCGAATTCCCATTATTAATGCGGGTAATGGTTCAGATGAACATCCAACTCAGGCGCTTACGGATATGTACGCACTGTTTAAATGGCGCCCCGATTTAGTGACGGAAGAAGCCGATAAAGCACCAATAAAAATTGGCATTATTGGTGTGCCAAATAAAATGCGTACTGTGCGTAGCTTTATTAAATGTTTAGTAAAGTTTCCAAAAGCAATTGATGAAATTGTCATTATTCATGACGAGGAATCGTCGACTCAGCTGTTCGGAAGTGAGCAACGAGAACAAATTGAACAAGCCGGAATAAAGATTCGTACGACCCGGAATTTAGAGCAGGTACTACCAGAGCTTGACGTGGTTTATATCAACGCTATTTCGTGGGAAGGTGATACCTTTAGTACTTATGGCAGTGAGTTTCACTTAACGGCTCAGTCACCGCTAAAAGACAGCGCTATTATTTTACATCCATTAGCGCGCGGTGAAGAATTATCCGCCGATCTCGACCATACGCCTCATAACTGGTATTTCAGCCAGGCACGGGGCGCGGTGTTTTTACGTATGGCGCTACTGACCTGTATGGTGCAGCGAGCTGAACGCGTCATTGATGTCGTCTGATACGAGGAAAAGCAAAGAATGTGTGGAATTGCTGGCGTTTTTCATCATCAAACGGAAAGAGCGATTGAACCCCAAACTTTAGTGAATATGGCTGCGATAATGCATCATCGTGGCCCTGACGGGTTCGGCTATGAAGTACAACACGACTATGGCGTGGGATTTAGTCACGCCCGTTTATCCATTATCGACCTGGACGAAAAGCGAGGTCGGCAACCTTTTATATCAGCCGATAAACGACTGATGCTGACCCATAACGGTGAGTTTTACGATTTTAAACGCATACGTGCGGACTTAACCGCTCGTGGCGCACGCTTTAACAGTAAAAGCGATTCTGAAATTGTTCTTCACCTGTTTGAGCGTTATGGACTGGAGAGCACCCTAAAGGAGCTTCGTGGAGAGTTTGCTTTCGGCCTGTTCGATGCCAAAGACGAAAGTCTTTACCTGGTGCGCGACAGGTTTGGAATTAAGCCTTTATACTGGACGGAAACGGAGCACGGTGTGGTGTTTGGCTCTGAGCTGAAAGTGTTGTTTGCTCACCCGGACGTTAAACGGGAGTTTTCGGCAGAGGGCTTATACCATCAGCTGATTCAAGTAATGGTTCCGGGCTCTACTGCTTTTGAAGGGATTAACCAGGTTCAGCCGGGGTATGTGGTTAAGTTGCAGCGCAAAAATGGCAAAGTGGTTGCAACGGAACATAAATACTGGGATGTCGATTTTCCACCGGAGGAGAGCTATCCAGGAGCGGATGTCGACGAGGAATCCTATATTGAAGGGGTTCGCGCTAAGTTACTGGAAGCCGTCCAGCACCGAATGACAGCCGACGTTCCTGTCGGTTGCTACTTGTCGGGTGGTATTGATTCATGTGCCATTCTTGGGCTTGCGTCTGCCTCAACCCAAACCTCGGTAAAAGCTTTTACCATAGGTTTCGATTCTGCTGACTATGACGAAACACCTATTGCAGAAGAAATGGCTGAAGCGACTCAGGCTGATCACCATATTATGCGGCTTAAAGCCGATGATCTCTATGACCATTTTGTGAAAACCTTGTGGCACACCGAGCGAACAATATACAACACTCTGGGTGTGGCCAAGTATTTGATGAGTAAAGAGGTACACGAAGCCGGTTATAAAGTGGTAATGACCGGAGAGGGCTCCGATGAACTCTTTGCCGGCTACCCGGCTTTTAGAAAGGACATGTTCCTGCATGGACTCGACCACTTGCCGGAAGTGGAACGGGTTGAATGGCAGGAACTGTTAGAAAAAAACAATAAACTCTTTAAGGGCGCAATGTTGGCCCGCGAAGAGTTTGTCAGCGAAGCTTTTAACCAGAAAATGGGTTTTACTCCAAGTTGTGTGCAGCCTTGGCTGTCGTGCTCATCGGTTGCCTTGCCGCTTATGTCAGAGAACAAGCGGCAACAGGTTGAAGGCTACGATCCTAGCCAGGCTATTGCTAACACGCTTGATAAAGACATGCTGGACGGCCGGCACCCGCTGGACAGGGCTCAATATGTCTGGATTAAAACCATGCTGGAGGGGCAAATTCTGACCTGGGGTGGCGACCGTGTAGATATGGCGAATTCAATGGAGGCGCGCCCGGCATTTTTAGATCATCACTTAGCGGAATATGCTTTCACTGTGCCGCCACATCTGCGCATTAAAGGCAATAAAGAAAAATATGTGTTGCGCGAAGCGATGAAAGGCTTGTTGCCGGAAACGCTTTATAAACGTGAAAAGTTCGCTTTTATGGCGCCGCCGGCGCACACCGATCCGGAAAAGTGGAAGGCCGTTGAGAAGCTGGCAGAACAGTTTCTGAATGCCGATGCAGTGAAGTCAGCGGGTTTGCTGGACTACGACGAAGTGGTGCGGACTTTTGAACGGCATCAGGATGAGAATGTTCCGAACGAAGAACGTGTACAGCTTGATGCTGTCATCAACCACATGTTAGGTGTTCAGGTACTGCATCATCACTTTGTGGCTACTGATGTGCCCGCGCAGGCTCAGCAGCGCGCTACTGAGCTGGGCTGGACAGCCTGATTGTATTGGTTAGTTAGTCACCGGTGACTGCAGGAATGTAGTCACCGTAACCTTCTTCCTCCATTTTTTCTAAAGGAATAAAGCGCAACGCCGCGGAATTCATGCAATACCTTAAACCGGTAGGCTGAGGGCCATCCTTAAAGACATGGCCGAGATGTGAGTCTGCTTTGCGGCTGCGAATTTCAGTTCGAGTGTAGAACCAGCTGCTGTCATCTTTTTCTACTACCGCGTCAGGGCTTATGGGTTTGGTAAAGCTTGGCCAACCGGTACCCGATTCGTATTTATTTGCTGAAGAAAAAAGCGGTTCACCACTTACCACATCCACATAGATGCCGTCACGTTCATTGTCCCAGTAGCGGTTATCAAAGGCAGGTTCCGTTTTATCTTCCTGAGTCACCGCATACTGAATATCTGTTAGGCGCTCCTTTAGTTCACTGTCACTAGGTTTAACGAAGCTTTGCTGCTTAGATGTGCCTGTGGGGTTGTCATTCGTAAATTGCTGATAGTCAACGTCCGAGGTGTCGCCCCAATGCTTCTCGACGAAGTCATAACGGCCCGAGTTGTAGGTATAAATACGGTAGCGAACGGGGTTCTTGTCGTAATAGTCCTGGTGGTATTCTTCAGCTTTGTAGAAGCTCTTAAAGGGTGTTATTTCAATAACCACCGGATCAGGAAAGGGGCCGTTTTTATCCAGCCACTCACGCGACTCCATAGCTATGCGTTTTTGTTCATTATTATGATAAAAAACAGCGGGGCGATACTGTTTGCCGCGGTCAACAAACTGTCCGTCGTTGTCTGTCGGGTCACTGATACGCCATAACTTCTGAAGTAATGCTGCATAGCTTACGACATCCGGGTTGTAGTATATCTGGGCTGCTTCCGTGTGCCCGGTTTTACCTGCTGAAACCTGCTCATAGGTTGGGTTAGCTTCATCGCCTCCGCTGTATCCCGAGATGACTTCCCGGACGCCAGGCATTTTCTCGAAAGCTTCTTCAACACACCAGAAACAGCCGCCGGCAAAAGTCGCAACTTTTTCATTTTTTTGCTTTGTTGGCTCGCTATTCTGTGCCATGCTGAAACAAGATACTAACAAACTGACAATAAGAATTATAAGGCGAAACGACATCGTGTTCTCCAACCAAAGGTGGTGTTTAGTTATAGACCGTTCGATATGAAAAAGATTACTTGGTTAGCTTTTATTTTTAGTCTTGGCTGCCAGTCAGCTACAGCAGATCAACAGGCTGATGAAGAAGATGATATGTGGCTGGACGGTTTCCGTAACGGGCTTGGAACCTCGGTAGACGTGACCGCACGCTGGTTTGACGGCTTATTCGGCGATGAAAGCATTAATCAATATGAACGCTCTTATGGGCGGCTTTCGGTTGCGCCGCAATGGGATCAGTACGATGGCTTTGAAGTTAAATCGCGATTCAGAGCCCGGGTATCCTTGCCTAAGTTAAAAGAAAACGTTTCAGCTTTCATTGGCCGGGTTGATGAAAATGAGTTTTTAGATGATGGCTCAACCGGTCGCCCTTCGGTTATTCGTTCCCCAAAGTCAAACGAAGAGTGGCTAGTAGGCTTAGGCTTTGATCCCGACATTAATGAAGCGCACCGGGTATCCTACAGTATAGGTATCCGTGGTGGGTTACGGTTTGACACCTATGCCAGAGCCCGCTATATGACCGGTTATGTTTTTTCCGATAATCATCAAGTTCGTATGCAGTCTTCGGCTTTTTGGCGCGACAGTGACGGCTTTGGTGTTGCACAGAGAGTGGATTATGAAGCCACATTAACGGATACATGGTTATTAAGGTGGGCTTCTAAAGGCACTTTTGCGGAAGAAACAGACGGTGTTCGCTGGAACAGTACTGCGCGTTTATATCATTTGTATGCACAGGAAAAAGCCTGGGCGACAGAAACCTGGATAGAGGGGAATACTGACCACGAGGTGCCTGTTCAGGACTATGGATTACGCTTTCTTAACCGTCAGCGATACTTACGGGACTGGTTTTTTGTGGAAACTTGGGTTGGGTACCACTGGCCTCGCAACCTTAAAACGGAACAGCGTAGCGGCCAGTGGTTAATTGGTGTTGAGTTCGAGGTTCACTTTGGAACTGATAATGCCTACATGCCAGAGCCGGAAAAAACGAAGTCCAGTACTAGTGGGTCATGGTCAGAAGAGCGGAAAGGGCCTTCTGCAAAATACGCCTCGTCGCGGTAATCATATACCTGGGGCTCGTCAGCATTAAAGGGCAGGTGATAGACCCCCTGAATCTTTTCCTTAAGTGAATCTGCAACAAAAACATGATCTAAAGCCCCGGCCTGACTGTCGTATACGTAAGAATAGTCTTTTGCGCCTGAAGGGTTATAAAAACCATTGTCAGCAAAATAACGTACCGGGTCTTCCTGATAATAAGCGTTAAAATCACCCAGCAATACCGGGTTTGCTAGAGACTCACTGTGGATCCACTGCGTTAACTCTTGTGATGACTTAAGTCTTAAATCATTCCAGCAGGCCTGCCCGTCATTTTGGTTACTGTTTGGGCTTTCAGAGTCTTCCGGACAACTGCCTTTCGACTTGAAGTGGTTTACCACAACACTGAATTGTTTATCCGTTTTGGCGTCGATAAAACTTTGCGCAAGAGGAGGGCGGCTTCCCCAGGAAAAAGGCCCCTGGCGTGTGAATATCGCGTGAGAACTTGGTTTTACGCGCTGCGGTTGATAAATAATACCGACAGTAATTTGGTCTGTTCCAATTTTTTCGGCATGCGGCTCAGCTATTGCGTAATCCTTTCCTGATGTCTTTTCCAGCGCCTCAACCAGTTGCGTTATTGCGCTGCGCTCACCAAATCCGTCGTTCTCAATTTCCATTAAGCCAATAACATCAGCATCAATAGCCGTTAGTGCGGCAACAATTTTTTTCTGCTGTCGTTGCATTTGCTCATGCGTGTCGGCTCCTCTGGGAGTCGGAAATCCTTTTCCGGCACCGTTTCCGTTAAAGAAGTTCAGCACATTAAAACTGGCGACGCGCACAGCATTATCTGATTTCTCCGACAGTTGCGGTTGCACCGACGGTGTTTCTAATTCTAAGTCGTCAGTTGGCTGAATTCTATAACGGTTATTGAATTGGCTGATAATACCGGAGAAACTTTTCAGGGTAGCCCCCGAGCGCAGGCTACTTTGTTCACCATGCTGAAGTTCGTTAAATGGCAGCGGGCGGGGTTTGACAATATTGCTGTTGTCATCAACCTGCAAGCGATTCAATCCGTTTTCCTGTGCCTGGCGCTTTGCGTCTTTTCCCGGCATAACGATTTGAGTCGGTGTCCATAAGCGGCCTGCGGAAATATCGAAAAAGCCGTAGCGTGGGTAATTGTAATTTCCGGAGACCGTCAGGCTCTCACCTCCGGCAGCGGATAAAATGACAGGCATACCTTCTAAAGCTTCAAACCGGTCAAGTGATTCAACCGGGAGCTTCAATTCAGTTGTCGCAGGAAGAGCTTTTGCATCACCACAGGTTGTTATATTGGACACTTCTATTAACGAGGTTAATTTGGACTGCTCTTCAACTTGTCCCGTCACTCTTACCCATTCACCGTTATTAACTTGTGAATGTTGCTTCCGGGTGACGATAAATAAGCCCTCTGAAGTCGCAGGGTTGTCATCCATGTCTTCAGGTAAACTGTGAATGAAAAAACCACCAAGTTGTTCAGACGACTGCCAGCTTGCGGTAACAATACCGCTCACGGTTACTTGCTTACCAACCTTTGGAGACTGTTCATTGTCTCCCTGCACCTGTGAAATAGGAATAATCTCTTTGTCACTTCCACAGGTTTCTGCAATTGCAGCACCCGATATAAGTAGAGCGGGTAATAAGCTAAGTAGTCGTTTGTGCATGTTATTGGTCCAGTTTGTGGTAGCTTCCAACTTCAAGTACGGGCGCGGCGTCGAGACGTTCCGCATCCATCATATTGGCAATTCTTTGCATTGAGGAGAGCAGCAGGGACTGCTCCCATTCAGCCAGTGCCTGGAACTTTTCTATGAAATCCTCCTGCAACGGCTGTGGTGCCTTTTCCAGAAGATTAAGGCCCTGTTCAGTCAAATAAAGAGACACACGGCGTTTATCCTGCTCACTACGGTGTCTGTGAATGAATTGCCGGTGTTCAAGGCGTTCGATGACATTAGAAACCGTTGCCGGGCTTAGATTGATATTTTGTGCCACTTTACTGGCGGTTATACCATTCGCTGCATTTATTTCACGCAAAATTAATAACTGAGGCGCGGTTAACCCAGAGTACTTATTTAATTGTTTAGAGTATAAGTCGATAGCGCGAATAACTTTTCTTAAGGCCAGCAGGAGCTCTTCGTACTTTTCCATAATTGCCTCGTAACTTATTAGTATCGTGGAGCCGATAAGTCAGTACGGCGAATTTGAACGACAACCCCGAGTTCAGGGTGATCGAAGTAATGTGTTTCGTGACTGATAACGCGCCGTAACTGAGAGAAATAATAGCTACGTAAATAAGGTGTTTGTTTAGTCGCGTCATTAAGAGCATATGCCGCCTGAGTTTCTAAGTCGTTAGCAATACGCCTGACTTCATCTGGTTCGCGTAAGTTGAACTCACCGTCAATATGCAGATAGTTACCGACCAGAAAAATATGCATTAAGCCGTCAAATTCCCAGGTAAGCTGAGGGTTTTCGGCAGCTGTTAGAGGCGGGCGAGCTGGGAGGTTATCGTCCGAGCTGATAAAGGGTTCGGTGCCCGACTCAATAACGCTTAGCAGGCGTTGGATATTATCCATGCGCTGCTCCTGGCCAGCACTGGACAGTGGTGTATCGAGTTGTTCCTGTTCTTTGGGGAAACCATTATAGAAGAAGTCGTTGGCATAATTTTTGCCACCAAATAGACGCATTTTGCGACCGACACCGCGGGTAAATACCGGTTGTCTCCAGGCTAGATGCAACAGAGATTTAGCTTGGCCTTTGCGCTCGAGTTCGGTTCGAATAGGGGAGAGTTCGAGAGCGTCTGCAGGCATCAGAAAAGGTTGTGAGGCCTGCTCTATATCGCCACCGGGGCCATCAATAACAACCTCAGTAGAGGTCATTTCCGATAACTTATGTTCCGGGGCGAATGGGTTTCCGGCAATGGGTATCCATTGGTCTTCGTTGTCATATTGGCAGGCAATGTCAATTTGCCAGTTTTGCTCAGAAAGCGCTTTGCATACAGGAAGGACACTACGAAGAGATCTGTTTCGCTGGCTGTGGTGGGGCGTCAATAAATCCCGGCTTTCGTCGACCGCAATAGGCTGCATGTTTAAAGAAAAGTTTTCACCGGACTGGTCAGTGGCGTTTTGTTTGAAGACCAGAACTTCAACTTCAAACCAGCGCCAATAATCTTTATCAGCCTGGGCCGATGCATTTACAGACACTAAAGCCGCTAATGCGGTTGCTAAACCCAGTACTGATTTTACACCCCGATGTACCAGCGCCATTTATTCACTCCTGTGTTACGCCGCCTGAGATTGCTCTGCAAACTCATCTAACAGAGACTCTACCAGTTTTAAGCGGCTTTGAGTATCTTCCAGTGGTTGAGTCAAGCGTAAACGGTTTGGCCCGTCCAGCTTATAATAGCTGGGCGCTTTTTGAATTAACCCAATAATTATCTCGGGGTTAATTTTTGTGTCGTCGGTAAACTCAATAATACCGCCCTGATTACCAATATCAATTTTACGTATGCCTAACTGTTCAGCATTATTGCGAAGTTGTGTCTGTCGAATCAGGTTTTTCGCGGCGTCCGGTAACAAGCCAAAACGATCAATCAATTCGACTTGCAGATCATCAAGCTCTTTACTGGTTTCGCAATTGGCTATTCGTTTATACAAACTTAAACGATTATTGACGTCTGGTATGTAAGCTTCAGGTAAAAGTGCGGGCAGTTTTAAGTCAATTTCAGCACGCTCGTGCAATAGCTGCGCAAGCGCTGGCTCTTTGCCTTCCTTTAAGGCTTTAACCGCTTGCTCTAACATGTCCATGTACAAAGTAAAGCCAATGCTTTCAATCTGACCACTCTGATCGTCGCCCAGCAGCTCGCCAGCACCACGAATTTCCAGATCGTGAGTTGCAAGCATAAAGCCGGCACCCAGGTCTTCCAGCTGAGAGATAGCTTCAAGTCGTTTGTGTGCGTCTTTGGTCATGCGTTTGGGGTGCGGCGTTAATAAATAGGCATAAGCCTGGTGATGCGAACGTCCAACCCGGCCTCGCAGCTGGTGCATTTGCGCCAACCCCAGGTGATCGGCGCGATCCATAATAATGGTGTTGGCGCTGGGTATGTCGATACCGGTTTCAATAATAGTGGTACAGACCAGTACATTAAAGCGCTGATGGTAAAAGTCCGACATAATGCGTTCAAGATCACGTTCACGCATTTGCCCGTGAGCAACCACAACACGAGCTTCCGGAACCAGAGCTTCAATCTCAGCTGCCGTTTTCTCAATGGTGTCGACATTATTGTGTAAGAAATAAACCTGACCACCGCGCAGAATCTCCCGCAATATGGCCTCACGAACCGTAGGCTCGTCGTATTCGCGGACAAAGGTTTTCACTGCCAGTCGTTTTGCAGGTGGCGTGGCGATAATTGACAGGTCACGAATGTTATTCATGGCCATATTCAAGGTTCGCGGAATCGGGGTTGCTGTTAGCGTCAAAATATCTACGTCAGCGCGCAGGCGTTTTATGGTGTCTTTTTGCCGTACGCCAAAGCGGTGTTCTTCGTCAACAATGAGCAGGCCTAAATCATGACACTTCACATTGTCTTGCAGCAACTTGTGGGTACCGATAACAATGTCGACTTTGCCGTTGGATAAGTCTTCAAGAATGCCTTTTGATTGTTTCGCGGTTTTAAAGCGTGACAGCACTTCAACCCGAATGGCCTGTTCAGCAAAACGGTCACTGAAGTTTTCGTAGTGTTGCTGAGCCAGCAGAGTGGTCGGAACTAAGACCATAACTTGCTTGCCTTCATTAACCGCGATAAAGGCTGCGCGCATAGCCACTTCGGTTTTACCAAAGCCCACGTCGCCGCAGACTAGCCTGTCCATAGCGCGGGGCTGTTGCATGTCTTGCTTAACCGCATCAATTGCAGTCTGCTGATCAATGGTTTCTTCAAACGGAAATCCGGCGGCAAAACGCTGGTAATCTTCTTTGTTAATACTAAATTCATACCCGGGCTTCGCTTCGCGGCGGGCGTAAATATCGAGCAGTTCAGCCGCAACATCACGAACTTTTTCTGCAGCTCGTTTTTTGGCCTTGTCCCAGCTGTCGTTACCCAGTTTATTCAATGGAGCATGGCTTTCTTCCCCCCCACTGTAGCGACTTAAAACGTTCAGGTTGGCGACCGGAACGTAGAGCTTTGCCCCGCCTGAGTATTCAATGGTGACAAATTCGGTGGTGACATTTCCGGCATCCAATGTCGTCAGTCCCTGATAACGACCAACACCGTGATCCAGGTGAACAACGGGCTGACCGGCTTGCAGTTCTGCTAAATTGCGAATCAGTGTATCAGCGCTGACAGTCGCTTTTTGCTGACGTCGGCGGCTTTGTACTACGCGGTTTCCAAACAATTCGGTTTCGGTAATAAACCAAAGCTTGGCGTCTGGTAAATAAAATGAATTAATAATTGGGCTAATGATTAGTCCAATTTGTTGAGTTGGGCACTCATCCAGCCCAGAGCAAAGTCTCACCTGAAAGCCAAGTTTGCTGACAATTTCCCGCAAGGCTTCGCGGCGGCCTGCGCTTTCGGCTGACAGCAGAACTTTTTCATTCTTTGCCAAAGCCTGTTCCAGTTTCGCCTTTAACTTGGCAAAGGGCTGTTTTTGCTGATGGTCAGCTGCTATTTCTGTTACTGCCTCTGTCAAAAACGGCGTCGGACCGGGTTGGGCCATTTCTGCCGGTACATTAGCGCGCACCCGGCGGTATTGTTTGAAACCGGCGTGAATATTATCGACCGGAAGAAACAGCTCATTGGGGTGCAGTAACGGCCGTAAGGGGTCAAACTGACGCTGATCGTAGCGGTGATTAATATCCTGCCACAATCGTTCCAGGCTTGCCTGAATGTTGCCGAAAGTAACCAGTACCGTGTCGTCCGGAAGGTAATCAAACAAGCTGGCAGTTTCTTCAAAAAATAACGGCAGATAGTACTCTATACCACCAGGTAACTGGCCTTTACTGACTTGCTGATACACCGACTCGCGCTCAGTGCTCGCCTCAAAGTGCTCACGATAATTTGCGCGAAAGCGTTCAATCGCCGTTTTTGTCAGTGGAAACTCGTGTGCGGGCAGTAAGTTAATGCCGTCTATTGGAGCTTTTGATAGCTGAGTCTCAGGGTCAAACGGCCGAATGGTATCGACTTCGTCGTCAAAAAAGTCGAGCCGGTAGGGTGTCTGACTGCCCATAGGGTATAAGTCTAAGATTGAACCACGGGCGCTGAACTCGCCATGTTCCATTACCTGATTAACATGACGGTAACCGGCATTCTCAAGTTGCTGGCGCAGCTTCAGGCTGTCGAGCTGCTGGCCTTTTTCAATTTGTAACGCTTGCCCCTGCACAAACGAGGTTGGAGCAATTCTGTGCAGCAGGGTATTAATGCTGACAATCAGTGCCCCACGTTTGGCATCGGGAAGGCGTGCCAGCACGCTGAGTCGGTCAGAAATAATGTCCTGGTGCGGTGAAAAGCTGTCGTAGGGCAAAGTTTCCCAGTCGGGAAAAAGCGTTATATCGTCATGGTATTCGGTGTGTTCACCAGCAAAGTATTTCACTTCTTGTTCTAACCGGTGTGCCTGGTTAGCATCTGCGGTAACAATTAATACTCGCCCTGGCGTGGCGTCAATTAGTCTGGCTATTGCCATTGCCGGCGAGCTGCCATGCAACTCCTGCCAGGTAAGGTCTTTGTTTGCTGCCGGAGGAAAAGGGGGTCTTAATACAGATGCCTTAGTCATGACTACTCAACTGGTTTGGAAAAACGTCGGTATTATACCGAAATCAATCAGGATTTGGATGACAGGTTGTCGTTTTGTTTTTCTTCACGGCGTTGTTTGGAACGCTCTTTTAGCTGGCGACTCTGGGCATGGAGGCTGGCCCGAATCAATAACTCCTGATCTTCCTCGCGAATTTGAGCAAAACTCAGCGTGCAAAGGTAAGCCTCACTGTCTTCCTCTGGTTCTGAGTTTTCAGCGGTCAGGTAACAATAAATTGCCAGAGCCTCTTCTTTAAAAAACAGTTTTGCCTGAAATGTCAGACCTTCGGTTAGTGGCGAGTCATTTATTATGCGAATACCACCGCCACCGTATTCAACGCCTTCAAAACGGTTAGCCGGGTCATCTTCATTACGGAGCATGTAGCCCAGCAATATGTTCATACGTTTGTGTTGCTGCTCTAGAAAAGCGACCAGAGCGCTGCCTGACGACTGTTCAACTTTAATACTCTGCAGTTGCTGCTGATCACTTTCAGCCATACTGGACGCAATAGTGAACAACTCCGGAATTTCAGCGATAAATGCGTCTTCTTCAGGGATACTGTCAGCCGACTCCAGCGCAATTAAATTGACCGGAAAGCGATCTCTTACGGTGAAGAAATCTCCGATTGGTGATGTCATTGATGTCTGCGATTGCGTCATTGTGTCGGCTTTTAGTTGTCAGGCTCAATACAACTCATTATCCTTGCTCGTTATGAATTAGCAACCATCAAATAATTGAGGGTATATGTTTCAGCCGGTCGTGCTGTTTATTGGCCTGCGTTATAGTCGGGCAAGGCAGGGGTCTGCGTTTACCGCCTTTATTAACCGCTTTGCCTTTGCCGGTATTGCCCTTGGGGTTATGGCTCTGGTGGTTGTCATGTCGGTTATGAATGGTTTTGAAGGCCAATTGAAAGAACGAATCCTGGGCGCCGTTCCTCATGTGACCCTGACCGATGCTGACAGCACGACGGAATTGACTAACTGGCGAAAAACACAGCAGCAATTGCCTGAATTAGAAGCCATTAAAGGGTCAATGCCGTACGTGCAAACGCAGGGCATATTGCAATTTTCAGAAAAGATGTCAGTAGCCAACATACAGGGTATTTACCCAGATGTGGGCGAGGTACCTCTTTCGCTTAAAGACAAAATGGTTGCAGGCGACTGGCTCAGTCTTACGCCGGGCAATTACCATTTGGTGATAGGACAGCGGCTGGCGCAGAAACAAGGAATAACCGTTGGCGATAATATTCGAATTATCGCCGCGCAAGGCGGGGTTTATACACCTTTTGGGCTGGTTCCTTCGCAGCGCCGCTTTGTGGTCACAGGGCTCTTTTCTATGGGCTCTGAGGTGGATGAGTCGGTTGTTTTTGCCCACGGTAGTGACCTGGCTCGTTTAATTCGGTTACCTGAAGGCAAAGTGAGTGGGCTACAGTTATTTTTAGATGACGCTTTTAAAGCTCCCCAAGTGGCAGAAAGTCTGCGCAATAACACGCAATTAACGATCAGCGACTGGCGACAAAATTATGGCCAGTTATTTGAAGCTGTAGGCATGGAAAAACGCATGATGTGGTTAATGCTGGCGCTAATCATTGCGGTTGCGGCGTTTAATACTTTATCGGCTCTTATTATGGTGATAAACGACAAACGTCACGACATCGCCATATTACAAACGTTGGGTTTATCTAACGGACGTATACGCACGGTATTTTTATTGCAAGGGCTATATAACGGTGTGCTGGGAGCATTAATTGGCGTTATTCTGGGGCTGGTGTTGAGTTGGTATCTGAATGATATTCTGACGTTATTCGGTGCACAGATCTTTGCCGGATCAGATGAAGGCCTGCCAATTATCATTAATGTGTCTCAGGTTACTATTACTGCTGTTGCTGCAATTGCCTTAACTTTGGTGGCAACGTTATATCCCGCATCACAAGCCGCACATGTTCAACCCTCGGAGGCATTACGCTATGACTGACGCGCTGTTGCGTTGCAAAGAATTGAGTAAATCCTATCAGGACGGGGGCGACCAGGTTACCGTTTTAAAAGACATTGATTTTGCGCTGCAAGCCGGAGAGATGGTTGCGGTGGTCGGAGCGTCAGGCTCGGGTAAAAGCACCTTGCTGCATTTGTTGGGTGGGCTGGATAAACCCTCATCGGGTCAGTTGTTTTATAAAGATCAGGAAATGACGCCCTGGAAAGCCGACAAGTTAGCGCAGTGGCGTAACCAGAACCTTGGATTTGTGTACCAGTTTCATCATTTATTGCCGGAGTTTTCAGCGTTAGAAAACGTAGCCATGCCGAAAATGATAGCGGGTGAAAGCCCGGCAGAAGCTAAACAGCAGGCTGAGCAGCTCTTAGTCCGCGTGGGGCTAGAGCATCGGTTGTCGCATCGTCCGGCACAGCTTTCCGGCGGCGAACGTCAACGGGTTGCCATAGCTCGTGCTTTTGTGAATAAACCAAAGGTGGTACTGGCTGATGAGCCAACCGGTAACCTCGATGGTGAAGCGGCTGAGAGTATTTATCAGTTAATGCTGGAGCTTAACCAGGAAATGGGCACGGCTTTTATTGTAGTCACTCACGACTTACAGCTGGCTGAACAACTGCAGCGCGTAGAGGTTTTAAAAAATGGAATTCTGCACAAGGAGCAAGCGTAATGCAGCTTGCCTGGTTAATTGCCCGACGTTTTCGTAAAGGTACCGCGAAACAGGGCTTTTTGTCGTTTATATCGGCCTCTTCAACTATTGGTATAGCGCTCGGGTGTGCCGTTTTAATTGCGGCGCTGTCGATGATGAACGGCTTCAACCAAGTGTTACAGGAGCGGCTACTGGCAGTTGTTCCACAGGTTGAATACAGTGCAGTAGAAGGCGCCCTGGATGACTGGCAGAAAATAGCCGAAATCGCCCGGGAACACCCTGAAGTGATAGCTGCGGCTCCCGCAATTAATTCCACCGTTATGGTGCAAACCCAGTCAACTTTTCATGGCATTCAGGTTCGGGGAATATCTGCAGAGCAGGAAAAAAACGTATCGGCCTTATCTGATTATGTAAGCAACGAAGACTGGCAGCGGTGGCAGCAGAAAGGTGGTTTGCTGTTAGGGGCTGGGCTGGCCGAGAAGTTGAATTTAGCTGTTGGCGATTCCGTTTCCTTACTCACCCCGGAAAAGTCTGAACGAGGGTTTCGCTCGCCAGAGCGGGTGCGGCTGGAAGTCACCGGATTGTTTAAATTTGGCGGGCAAATTGATTATCAAAATGCCTATGTTTCTCTGGAAACGGCTAAGAACGAACTGGGGTTTGCTAATGATGTGAGCTCGGTACGTTTGCGGTTAAAGGATGTTTTTTCGGCTCCTGCGGTTGCCCGGGAAATAGGTAACCAACTTCCGGAATTGGTCTACCTGGATGACTGGACCCGAAGTCACGGCCATTTATATCGTGATATTGAGCTGGTGCGCTGGGTCGTGTATCTGGTTTTGATTCTGGTTATGGCCGTAGCTTGCTTTAATATTGTTTCAACGCTCATTATGACGGTAGCGAAAAAGCGCAGCCAAATTGCCATGTTGAAAACCCTGGGAATGAAAGACAAGTCGTTACTGCAATCCTTTGTGTTTCAGGGACTAATGAATGGTTTTTATGGGGTGATTATTGGTTGTGCGTGCGGGATACTTTTGGCGCAGTTTCTACCTGATATTATGCTGACACTGGAATCCTGGTTTCACTTTAAAGTGCTTTCCAATGATATCTACTTCGTTAGTGAAGTACCTTCTGAGTGGGTTTGGGGCGATGTTATTTTAGTGGCTAGTGTGGCACTGCTAATGAGTTTGCTCGCTACTATTTACCCTGCCTGGCGGGCGGTAAAAGTTGAACCTGCCAAGGCCTTGCACGAAAGTACTTAATTGCCTTCGGGATTGCGACGGCGCCAGGCTTTGACCACAGACTGGCGCCAAAGTAAGCGAATACCGATATAACCAACAAAGCTGGATACCGTGCCCAGCACCAGGCAGCCAAGCAAAAATGCAGGGCCTATAGTTGAAATGCTGTGCATTAACCATTCCCAGCTGGCTTCAAAGGCGAAGGGTTGCGGAGGTTCAGCCAATATGGCGTTACCGACTAAATAGCAAAGGTAAAACATTGGCGGCATAGTAATGGGGTTTGAGACCCAGACAAGCCCGATTGAAAGTGGCAGGTTAACGCGAAAAGGAATTGCTGACGCTGCTGCTAACAACATTTGAAAAGGAACCGGTATAAAAGCGCAGAATAGACCGACTGCAAATGCGCCTGAAGCTGACCGTCGGTTTAAATGCCACAGGTTTGCATCGTGCAGAAGGCTGCCGAATAAACGAATCGCTTTGGATTCGCGCACTTTTTGATGATCAGGCATTAAGCGTTTAATGAAGCGTCTGGCCATAATGTGACGTTTATTACCTATCCGATTACTGCCCCAGGGAAGGAGCAACGATGGAGCGTTGGTTACTGATCTTTATTAGCGGAATATTGTCCGCTTCGCTACACTCTGACATTAACTTTTGGCTAATTGTTTCAACTATCGTTCTGCTGCTTTTGGCGATAGTTTATGCTTTTTTTTATTTTAGACAGAGGGAAGTAAAACAGCGAACCATCGTACTGCTACTGATAGTGTTATTTTGCGGTATTTTATGGGCTAATGCCAACCTTTATTGGCAAAATTTACGCGCAGTACCAAACGAATTGACGGGTAACGAAGTTCAATTGACGCTTGTCGTGGATGAAATATCACGCCGTTATCCTTTTCATTTGCGTATGACGGGCAGGGTAGAAGTTCTGGCGGGTAACGTTTTGCCATTCTGGCAGCAATCCCGGGTTCAACTGAATTGGTATAACAGCCACCATAAACAGTTGCCGAAAGCTGGCGAGCGTTGGCAACTGGAAGTGAAGCTGAAACACGCAACGGATTACCGCAACCAGGGGAGTTTTCGATACCGGCAATACTTACTGCGCAATAATATCTATGCCTTAGGAACAGTTAAAGACGGCGAAAAACTCACCAGCTCAATCAGTTTTCGACAGAAAATTTTTGATGGCATAAAACAAGCGAATTTATCTGAACCAGGTATATTGGCCGCATTAACGATTGGCGAACGCAGCCTGTTAACCTCAGCTACTCGTGAAATCTGGAAAAGAACGGGGTTAGCCCATAGCTTAGCCATTTCTGGTTTGCATCTGGGGATGGTCGCCGGCGCTGCCATTTTGTTCTTTCGTTTTTGTTTTCACTGTTTTCCCATCAGCTTACAAACCAGAGAGCGGCTAAACATCCGGCTGTGGTCGCTAGCTTTCGCGGCAGTTGTGGTGAGTGGTTATGCGGGCCTGGCAGATTTCTCAATATCGACTGTTAGAGCTTTAACCATGTTTCTGGTGGTTCTTCTGCATATTGTGTTAAATCTCAAATTAAATCCGCTAAGCTTATTGCTACGAGTGGTTGCTGCTGTACTAGCGGTTGATGTTTTCGCCTGGCAGGAACCCGGTTTTTGGTTATCCGTTACTGCCGTTGCCGCACTTTTTTTAGCCAGTTGGCGCTGGGGCAAAAGTCGTGGTCGTTTCTCCTCGGTAAAAAGCTTATGGTCCATTCAATGGCTGCTGTTGGTGGTAATGTCTCCGTTATCATTCCTATTGTTTGGCGGCTTTTCGCTTTTTGCGCCCGTCGTGAATTTGTTGGTGTTGCCTGTTATCAGCTTTTGGTTATTGCCGCTGGCTTTAATAGGAACGGTTTTGGCGCTGTTTGAGTCTAATTTTGCTGTTTTTTTCTGGCAGCTGGCCGAACTCCCCGTTACCTATTTGAACCCTTTATTGGAAGCTATAGCGGGGTACAAGGCTAATTGGCTGGAACTTAATCAATGGCCAATAACTCGTGCAGCGCGGTTTGCTGTTTTGTTCGCACTTACTGCGGCCTTGTTGTTGCCGGTAAGTCGCGGTTGGCATCGGTTGGGTTTATTATTGTGTTTGCCAGTTGCTGCTTTTTTATTTTTTAATCAACGGGACGGAAAGTTGCGCCTTCATGTTCTGGATGTGGCGCAAAGTCAGGCTGTGGTGCTAGAGAAAGACGGCAAAGCCATGCTCATTGATACCGGTATTGAGTTTAACTCTGGTTTCAGTGTTGCAGAATCTGTTATTGAACCTTTTCTTAACTACCATGGTTTGCGGCCTGAGTTGGTTTTTATCAGCCATGGCGACAGAGATCATAACGGTGGCAGAGACTTTCTGATGCAAAGATATCCTCAGCTAGAGTGGCGCGGAGATGCTAGTGATAGGCCCTGTCGCGCAGGTGATACAGGTGAGTGGAACGGCATGCAATGGAAGGTTCTGTGGCCAACGCCTGCCTATCAGAACGCAAACCGGTTTAGTAAGAATAATCGTTCGTGTGTGGTACGCGTCAGTTATAAAAACTTCAGTGTTTTGCTGCCCGGTGATATTGAAATGATGGCAGAGCAATTATTGCTGAAGTCTTTACATGAACAGTCTGAAGCTAACTCCGATGTCCTCTTGATTCCTCATCATGGCAGTAAAACGTCGACCAGCTGGCCTTTGTTACAGGCGGTTAGTGCTGATATTTATCTTATTAGCTACGGTAAGCATAGTGGATATGATTTTCCCCATCGTTATACACTGGAAAGGCTCGCTCGTACTAAAAAGCCCTGGTTTGGGACCAGGGATAAAGGGCAATTGACCATTGTTAGTGACGGCGACACATGGAGTTTGGAGTTACCCTTTGAAAACAGGTAGAATACAAAAAGTGTTAATGACTTATTTGAGACTACATGGATTCTCAGCTTAAAAAAAAGACGACCTTTAAACGCTTATTAGGTTATATCAAACCTTATAAGGCAGCTTTTCTTGTTGCTGTTGCCTGTATGATTGGTTACGCAGGCATAGACACATTATTCATATCCCAAATTAAAACCTTAATAGACGATGGTTTGACAGAGCAAAACTCCAATGTTCTGGTTTACGGCGCAATTTTCGTTCCTTTTATTTTCATTTTTCGTGGCTTACTTAATGTAGGTTCCAGTTACTTCTTAAACTGGGTTGGCTTTAAAGTTGTTACCAAAATGCGGCAACAACTGTTTGACCACATGATGAAGTTACCGGTCAACTTTCATGATCAGCACTCAACCGGCGATTTGATTTCAAAAATAACTTATGACACTCAACAGGTGGCAGAAGCCAGTAGTAGAGCTGTTTTGATCTTGGTGAAAGAAGGAGCTTTCGTTGCCGGGTTGTTAGGCTTGATGTTTTATCACAGCTGGCAATTGTCACTGGTGTTTTTAGTTATAGGCCCCTTAATAGCAAAAGTTGTTGGTATTGTTTCGAAACGCTTCCGTAAAGTAAGTAGTCGCATTCAGACGGCTATGGGTAATGTAACCACAACGGCAGAGCAGATGATCAACGGGCATAAAGTTGTACTCATGCATCAGGGTCAGAAAAATGAGTCGGCGCGTTTTTCAGAAATAAATAATATTACCCGTAACCAGAATATGAAGCTGGTGAATACCCGGGCTATTAGTACCTCCGTTATTCAGTTTATAGCGTCGTTAAGTCTGTCCATGGTGTTAGTTATTGCCAGTTTTCCTGAAATGCTTGGCGAGCTATCTGCTGGTGCCTTCACGACATTATTAGGGGCTATGCTTATGCTACTACGCCCTTTAAAGCAGCTTACTAACGTAAACAGTGATTTCCAGCGCGGTATTGCGGCGGCAACCAGTGTATTTGCGATTCTTGACGAACCGATTGAAGTTGATAAAGGCTCGCGAGTGGTAGAACGGACAGCGGGTGATATTGTCTTTGATGACGTGACCTTTTCTTATCAAAAAGATGATGAACCCGCGCTTCAGCACATTAATTTTAAAGTTGATCAAGGCAAAACAGTTGCGCTGGTAGGGCGTTCAGGTAGTGGTAAGTCGACAATATCGAACTTGCTTACGCGCTTCTACGATGTGGAGCAGGGCAACATTCTGCTTGATGGCCATAATATTAACGATTATAAGCTCAAATGCTTAAGACGTCAGTTTGCGCTGGTGTCTCAGCATGTAACCTTGTTTAACGACACCATAGCAAACAATATTGCCTATGGTGCTTCGCAAGATGTATCGCGTGAAGACATTATTAAAGCCGCTGAGCAAGCTTACGTTACTGAGTTCACCGACAGTATGCCAAAAGGGCTGGATACTATGGTGGGCGAGAATGGGGTGATGTTATCCGGTGGTCAACGTCAGCGTATTGCTATAGCCCGAGCGTTATTACAAGACGCTCCCATTCTTATATTAGATGAAGCAACGTCGGCGCTGGACACTGAGTCCGAGCGTCATATTCAGGATGCGTTAGGAACCTTGCGTAAAAACCGCACAGCTATTGTTATTGCTCACCGTTTATCAACCATTGAAAATGCCGATGAGATTTTAGTCATGGACAATGGTGAGATTATTGAACGCGGTACACACCAGCAATTGCTTGACCAGGAAGGCTCATACTTCCAGCTGCATAACTTGCAGTTTAGTGGGGGCGCCTAATGTGGCTTCAACAGCAGTGGTATAAAGCCAGGCTGCACCCTTTATTGTTTTTACTGACACCACTGTCGCTGGTGTTTTGGCTGGTAACGAATTTGCGTCGAAGTTTTTATGCTTTTGGGTTAATGCCTCGCTATAAAGCTGATGTTCCGGTCATAGTGGTGGGAAACATTAGTGTGGGCGGCACTGGCAAAACACCGATGGTTGTGGCCTTAAGCCAATGGTTAAAAGATGAGGGTTGGAATCCGGGCATTATTAGTCGTGGTTACGGTGCGAAGGGTCCTTTTCCCTACGACGTTTTAGCGAGTGACTCGCCGGAGAAAGCTGGCGATGAACCCTTGCTCATGCGTCGCCGCACTGGCTGTCCTGTTGTTATTGCGCCAAAGCGAGCTCAGGCCGCAAAGCTTATGACTGAACAACATCCAAAAGTAGACGTTATTATTTGTGATGACGGGCTGCAGCATTACGGGCTTAAGCGCGACATTGAATTAATTATGATAGACGCTGAACGAGGAACCGGAAATGGATGGCTTTTACCTGCCGGCCCATTACGGGAAGGCCCCTGGCGTTTGAAAGGCGCTGATTGGGTGATTTCTAACTATGGTCGCCACGCTTTTGCCCGGCATGTTGTGGACGTTGAACCGGGCAATTGGCACCGGGTTGATAACAATGAGCAAATTGAATTAAAAACCGAGAGCAAATTTAATGCAGTTGCTGGTATAGGTTATCCGGAACGCTTTTTTAACTCGCTAATTGAACAGGGTATTGAGTTGGAGAACAGTCAGGGGTTTGCTGATCATCATGCTTTTAGCCAACAGGACTTTTCTAACCTGGCAGGCAACCCTATATTAATGACCGAAAAAGATGCCGGTAAATGCCAGCCTTTTGCGCAAGCTGACTGGTATTACCAAACGATTAAAGCAAAGCTGCCCGAAGTGATGAAGACAAACCTATTGGCAGAGCTGAAAAGGAAAAAAAATGGCCATTGATAAAACAACATTAGCAATATTGGCGTGTCCAAAGTGTAAAGGAAAGTTGACCTATTACGCCGATAAAGAGGAGTTAGTATGCCGCGGAGAACGCCTTGCTTACCCTATAGACGAGAATATTCCTGTGCTTATAGCGGATAAGGCCCGCGAGTTATCTTCAGAAGAGTTAGAAGAGGTCCCCTCATGAGTTTTACCGTTGTCATTCCTGCTCGTTTTGGTTCCAGCCGCTTGCCAGGCAAACCATTAGCCGATATTGCCGGAAAACCGATGATTCAGCATGTGGTTGAGCGCGCTGAAGCTAGTGGCGCAGCCGAAGTCATAGTTGCTACCGATGATATGCGGGTTAAAGAGGGCGTTGATAAATTTGGTGGTCGTGTAATGATGACCTCAAGTGAACATTCCTCGGGTACGGAACGGTTGGCTGAAGTTATCGAACAATTAGCTCTGGCAGAAAACGAAGTAGTGGTTAATGTACAGGGCGATGAACCCTTTATTCCACCTGAAATTATTAGGCAAGTAGCTGATAACTTAGCGAATCAACGACAGGCACCTATGGCGACGTTGGCCGTACCGATTACCAACGCTGAAGACATTTTTAACCCGAACACAGTAAAGGTAGTTACCGATGCTGCAGGTTATGCGCTGTACTTTAGCCGTGCGGCTATTCCCTGGGACAGAGAGCACTTCTCTGCTGAGCGGGCAACAGATGTTGTTACTGAGCATTACCATCGTCACATTGGTATTTATGCTTATCGCGCGGGGTTTGTCAGACGTTATGTTGAGTGGCAACCAAGCCCTATTGAACAGCTTGAGTCGTTAGAGCAATTACGAGTGCTTTGGCACGGAGAGCGTATTCATGTCGCTGAAGCGATTCTCGCACCGGCTACAGGTATTGATACTGAAGAGGACCTGCAGCAGGCCCGAAAACTGGCTGGCGATGGTTAATCCATCGCCGACATTTTTGAATACTCATCTTCGAAAAAGAACTTTTCTTCGCCAAAAGCAGGCTTTAAGTGATGCAGCCAGGTGGCATCCGGGTCGTATTTAGCGAAGAAAGGGCGTTGTACCCAGTCCGGGTTACGGCCCTGAATAAAACGTAAGGCAAAGACTTTCTCACCGGCAATCTCAGTAACCCCCTGAATTTCTACTTTTCCCGGGCCTGCGCTCATTGAAGGGCCTCGTACCGTGCGGGCTATACCGGAAACCTGCTGATACGCTTTCTGGAAAATTTCCCAGGTACGCTCCAGCGGTACTTCAAAGTAACGCTTGGCACCGGTATCACGCTCGACAAACATGTAATAAGGGATTAATCCAAGTTGCACCTGCTTTTCCCACATAGAGGCCCAGACATCCGGGTCGTCGTTAATGTGTTTGAGCAAAGGAGCCTGACAGCGGATTTGCGCACCTGTAGCGCGCAGGCGGCGAATGGCTTCTTGGCATACTTCAGTGCGCAACTCATTCGGGTGGTTCAAATGCGCCATTATTGATACATGCTTGCCACCAGCAACTAAGCGCTCTAATAAACGCAGTAAATCGTCAGCATCGGGGTCGGTGATAAACCGATAGGGCCAGAAAGTCAGTGATTTAGTGCCGATGCGTATGGTTTTAATGTGCTCAAATTCAGGTTGCAGTAAACCTTCCAAGTAATGAGCCAGTTTGCGCGTACGCATGACCATAGGGTCTCCGCCGGTCACCAGCAAGTCAGTAACTTCTTTGTGTTGAGCCAGATAGCGATGCAATTGATCCGCGTCGTTTGAATTAAAGCGGGTAGCTTTCCCAACAAACTGTGCCCAACGGAAGCAGAAAGTGCAGTAAGAATGGCAGTACTGCCCTTGAGCCGGGAAAAAGAGCACCGTTTCGCGATATTTGTGCTGCATACCCGGCAAAGGTTCACCATCAACATGCGGGACATTCATTTGCATTTGTCCGGCAGGGTGAGGGTTCATTTCATCGCGTAGCTGAGTCGCCAAATCAAACACTTCATTGGTGGTGTGCTTGCCGGACATTAGGTCCGCCATGCGCTGGTACGCAGATGGCTCCAGCATGTCTTTTTGAGGAAAAGTGAGCTGAAACAGCGGGTCATTGGGTACATTTTCCCAGTCAATCAGTTCGTTAAACACATATTCATTAACTCTGAATGGCAGTACATTAGCGACGACTTTCATTTCAAAGCGCATGTCAGCAGGAACTTTCTGTAATGCCTCAATTTTATCCAACTGGCGATGCTGATAGACCTTGAATTTACGTGGTGTAATGATGGGTTGTTGTACATTGACTACTTGCTGCATAAGCCTCTCTGTAATTATCTGCAACCTGCTAAAGCATGTTTAAAATGAATCTGTCTGTCAGCTCTCTCTTTGGCGACCAACGAAATGCGACTTAGTATAAAGAATTTAAGGCTTGGTTGCACGTTCTGTAAGGTGTGAAAAGCAATGTACTCAAACTACTCATTGAGAGCAGGCATAAAAAAAGGCGCTCAACCGAGCGCCTTCTTAACTCAAACCAATTTATTTTTTAATTGGTGAAAACTCGCGTTTTGTATAACCAGTATATAACTGACGAGGACGACCAATTTTCTGATTCGCTTCACCCATCATTTCATGCCAGTGAGACACCCAGCCGACAGTACGTGACAACGCAAAGATAACGGTGAACATATTGGTAGGAATACCAATAGCTTTCAGTACGATACCAGAGTAGAAATCAACGTTAGGGAAGAGTTTTTTCTCAATGAAGTAGTCGTCTTCCAGCGCGATGCGCTCCAGCTCCATTGCTACGTCTAATAATGGATCATCGCGGTCCAACTCTTTCAGCACTTCGTGGCAAGACTCGCGCATGACCGTTGCACGAGGGTCAGTGTTTTTGTAAACACGATGACCAAATCCCATTAAGCGGAAAGGATCGTCTTTATCTTTTGCTTTCTCAATGTATTTCGGAATGTTTTCAACCGAACCAATTTCAGCCAGCATACGTAAGCAAGCTTCGTTTGCTCCACCGTGAGCCGGTCCCCATAAAGACGCAACACCAGCCGCAATACAGGCGTAAGGGTTTGCACCTGAAGAGCCGGCAAGGCGAACTGTTGACGTTGATGCGTTTTGCTCGTGATCAGCATGCAAAGTAAAGATACGATCCATGGCACGGGCAACTGCCGGGCTAATTTTGTAATCTTCAGCCGGTACAGAGAACATCATGTTCAGGAAATTTTCTGCATAACCTAAGTCGTTACGTGGATAAACGAACGGTTGGCCGATGCTGAATTTATATGCCATTGCTGCAATCGTTGGGATTTTAGCAATTAAGCGATAAGCACTGCGTAAACGCTGGTTTTCATCGTGAATCTCCAAATCATCATGATAGAACGATGATAAGGCACCCGTTACGGCACATAACATAGCCATAGGGTGAGCATCGCGACGGAAACCATTAAAGAAATTATGAATTCCCTGATGCACCATAGTGTGTTTAGTAATGGTGTCTTTGAATTCATGGTATTGCTTTTCGGTAGGAGCTTCGCCGTGTAACAACATGTAGCAAACTTCTAAATAGTCTGCTTTAGTTGCTAATTCACCAATAGGGTAGCCGCGGTGTAATAAAACGCCGTTTTCACCATCTATGTAGGTAATAGCCGACTCGCAAGAGCCTGTAGCCAGAAACCCAGGGTCAAAGGTAAAATAACCATGTTTTCCCAGAGTTCGGACGTCAACTACATCCTTGCCTGCCTTAGGTGATAGTACCGGCAATTCAATGGATTGGCCGTCAATCTGTAAAGTGGCTTTACGATCAGCCATAAGGAATTCTCCTCGCTATCTACTTTGAAAAAGTGCGCTAATTTAACTCGATCATGCCCTTAAATGTCAATTTTAATCAAGGAACATGAACCAATTATAGCTAAATATACGTAATGAAGATGACGAAAAGATTACTCAGATTGAAGAATTATCTTGTTACGTTAGACTTTAGTAGTAAAGCGTATCTAAGTATGAGTTCAAATCTGAGTTTGTCGTTGTAATTAATAGCTTGGCTAGATATACTTTGCGCCGTATTGGTGGCATGTTTCTGTGTCGCGCAAACGAAAATTGCATTTCTTTTGTGCTTTATTAAAAGGCAATCTATCGTGAAAAAAGAAAGACCTGTTAATTTAGACTTATCAACTATCAAGCTTCCTGCCGCTGCCAAAGCATCCATACTGCATCGTATTTCCGGTGTTGTTATGCTGTTCTCTCTGGCTTTCCTAATTTGGGCTTTTGCTGTGTCACTTAGTGGCCCTGAAGGTTTTGCTCAAATTGAGGGTATCATGACCAGCTTTATCGCTAAATTTATTAGCTGGGGTATTTTGACAGCGCTAGGATTTCACTTAATCATTGGCCTGCGTCACTTAGTAATGGACATGGGCTACTGGGAAGAACTCGATTCCGGAAGAATCAGTGCAATTATTTCAATTGCTCTTTCTGTGATCTTTTCCGTATTAGTAGGAGTTTGGCTATGGTAACAGCAGCAGCTACTTTTGGTCGTAGTGGTTCTCATGACTTTATTTTATTGAGAGCCAGCGCGATTGTAATGGTTTTATATTCACTGTTCATGGCTGGGTTCTTCCTGTCTACGCCAGATGTAACTTATCAAGTGTGGAGTGGGTTGTTTGCCAACATTTGGATGAAAGTATTCACTATGCTGGCCTTGTCCTCTGTGCTAATTCACGGCTGGATTGGCATTTGGCAAGTATCAACAGACTACGTGAAAGCGTCCGGTATCAGAGCTTTTATCCAACTGCTTTTCAGCGTTGGTCTAATCGCTGTTTGGCTCACTGGCTTATTCGTACTGTGGGGTGTTTAAGTGACTGTTAAAACTTTAGAATATGATGCGGTGGTGATTGGTGCTGGCGGTGCCGGCATGCGAGCAGCGCTGCAAATTTCCCAAGAGGGATTGAGCTGCGCGTTGATGTCCAAAGTGTTTCCAACACGCTCTCACACAGTTTCCGCTCAGGGCGGTATTACCGTAGCATTAGGTAATGCGCATGAAGATAACTGGGAATGGCACATGTTCGATACCGTTAAAGGTTCGGACTATATCGGTGACCAGGACGCTATCGAATACATGTGTAAAGCTGGCCCTGAAGCGATCCTGGAAATGGAAAACTTAGGTTTGCCATTCTCACGTTTCGAAAACGGCAAAGTTTATCAACGTCCATTTGGTGGTCAGTCGAAAGATTTTGGTGGCGAGCAGGCTGCTCGAACGGCAGCTGCAGCTGACCGTACTGGTCACGCGTTGCTGCATTTGCTTTATCAGCAAAACGTGAAGAAAAAAACCACCGTATTCTCTGAATGGTACGCGCTGGATATCGTTAAGAACCAAGACGGTGAGGTTTGTGGTGTAACCACCATGGATATCGAAAGCGGCGAAGTTTACTTTGTTAAAGCTAAGGCTGTCGTTCTTGCTACTGGCGGTGCCGGTCGTATTTATTCTTCAACGACCAATGCTCATATCAACACCGGTGACGGCATTGGTATGGCTCTGCGCGCCGGCGTTCCGGTACAAGATATGGAAATGTGGCAGTTCCACCCAACCGGTATAGCCGGAGCGGGCTCGCTTGTTACAGAAGGGTGTCGTGGTGAAGGCGGTTACCTGCTGAACAAAGACGGCGAGCGCTTTATGGAGCGTTATGCGCCAAACGCGAAAGATTTGGCGTCACGAGACGTTGTATCCCGAGCTATGATGACCGAAATCCGTGAAGGACGTGGTTGTGAAGGCCCATGGGGTACTCACCTTAAGCTGAAACTTGATCACCTGGGTAAAGAAACCCTGGAGAGTCGTTTGCCGGGTGTTTGTGACTTATCACGTACATTTGCTCACGTTGATCCAGTGAAAGAGCCTATTCCCGTCATTCCTACCTGTCATTACATGATGGGCGGCATTCCGACGGACGTTAACGGACAAGTGTTGTCTGTAGACGACAATGGTCAGACATCTCACGTTAAAGGCTTATTTGCGTGTGGTGAAATTGCTTGTGTATCTGTACACGGTGCAAACCGCTTAGGTGGCAACTCATTGCTTGACCTAGTAGTGTTCGGCCGTTCAACCGGTATGCATCTGGGGGAAACTCTTGCAGCTAGCGTAGAAACAAGAGAAGCAAGTAGCGACGATATTGACGCTGCACTAGCGCGCTATAATCGTTGGGAAAACACTCAGAAAGGTGAAGATCCCGCGCAAATCAAGAAAGACTTGCAACAGTGCATGCAACTTAATTTCTCGGTTTTCCGTGAAGGCGATTCAATGAAAGAAGGGCTTGCTGAGCTGCGCGAAATTCGCGAACGCTTGAAAAACGCTCGTCTTGATGACACCTCTAAAGAGTTTAATACTCAGCGCGTAGAATGTCTTGAGCTGGATAACTTAATGGAAACAGCGTACTCAACGGCATTGGCTGCCAGCTTCCGTACAGAAAGCCGAGGTGCTCATAGCCGTGCAGACTATCCTGATCGTGATGATGAAAAGTGGTTAGTACATACTGTTTATCGTCCTGAAAAGGAAGATATGGTGACGCGGGAGGTCAATATGGCACCTAAACTGCGTGAAGCTTTCCCTCCGAAAGCTCGTACCTACTAAGTTGGAGGGTATATGAAAAAATACACATTTTCAGTTTATCGTTACAATCCTGATGTCGACAACGCGCCTCATATGAAAGAGTACACGTTGGAAGTAGAAGAAAATCAGGATTTGATGGTGCTAGAAGCACTGATAAAATTGAAAGAACAAGATCCATCGCTGGCGTTTCGTCGCTCGTGCCGGGAAGGTGTTTGTGGCTCCGATGGTATGAATATTAACGGTAAAAATGGTTTGGCTTGTATTACTCACTTGTCTTCTCTGAAATCAGACAAAATTGTGATTCGTCCTTTACCAGGCTTGCCCGTTATTCGTGACTTGATTGTTGATATGAGCCAGTTCTATCAACAGTACGAGAAAATTAAACCGTACCTTATCAATGATGACAAAACGCCACCAGCGCGTGAGCGACTTCAATCGCCGGAAGACCGTGCTAAGCTTGATGGTCTTTACGAATGTATTTTATGTGCATGTTGTTCAACATCATGCCCGTCGTTCTGGTGGAATCCAGATAAATTTGTTGGGCCTGCTGGTCTGCTGCACGCTTATCGTTTCCTAATTGATAGTCGTGATACAGCAACGGACGAGCGTTTGGACGAACTTGACGATGCCTTTAGTGTATTCCGTTGTCACGGAATCATGAACTGCGTTAACGTATGTCCAAAAGGGTTGAATCCAACAAAGGCTATTGGACACATCAAATCGATGCTTTTGAGTCGCGCAGTTTAATTCGTTAAATTATCGCGCTAATTTGAACGGTTGATGTTGTGGATGGCCATCCCACAAAGGATGGCTATTTTTTTATAAAAACGGTTTATCTATTCAGGTGAAGGAAACGCAATGCAAGATGGTGTAATGCGTGAATGGTTAGAAACATCGCATCTAGCCGGTGGTAACGTTGCCTACATTGAACAAATGTTTGAGGCGTATCTGGATGATCCGACGGCAGTCAGTGATGAATGGCGTCAAATGTTCGATGCGTTGCCGAAGGATAATCACATTGTTGATACTAAAATCAGCGACGTCCGGGAGCAGTTTCGCCAGGCCGCTAAGAATAAGCTTAAACAATCTCAAACAGGCAGCACGACTGCCGCAGATCAGAAGCAAGTTAAAGTTTTACAGCTCATCAATGCTTACCGATTTCGCGGCCATCAGCACGCCAACCTTGATCCTCTTGGTTTATGGAAACAGGAAACCGTTCCAGACCTTTCATTAAACTTCCACGATTTAAGCAAAGACGACTTAGAACGCGAATTTAATGTCGGCTCTTTAGCTGTTGGCAAAGACACAATGAAGCTGAGTGACATTCACGAAGCGCTGGAAAATATTTATTGTGGCTCTATTGGTGCCGAGTACATGCACATTGTTTCAACCGAAGAAAAGCGCTGGATTCAGCAACGGTTGGAAGGTGTTCTTGGAAAGCCCAAGTTTGAAAAAGAACAGCAAACTAAAATTTTAAAAGAACTGATAGCCGCTGACGGACTGGAAAAATATCTTGGGTCAAAGTTCCCTGGGGCTAAGCGCTTTTCATTAGAAGGCGGCGACAGTCTGGTTCCGTTGTTAAAAGAACTCATTTCACGCTGTGGTGAGCAAGGTGCCAAAGAGGTTGTTATTGGTATGGCTCACCGTGGTCGTTTGAACGTTTTAGTTAACGTTCTGGGTAAAAAACCACAAGACTTATTCGACGAGTTTGCCGGTAAGCATGACAGCAGTAAAGGTTCGGGTGATGTTAAGTATCACATGGGCTTCTCTTCTGACTATGCAACGCCGGGCGGCGACGTCCACCTTGCATTGGCATTTAACCCGTCGCACTTGGAAATTGTAAACCCGGTTGTTATGGGCTCAGTTCGTGCACGCATGGATCGCCTTAAAGATCCGGAAGGCAAAAAAGTTCTACCGATTACGATTCACGGCGACGCAGCTGTTGCTGGCCAGGGTGTGGTACAAGAAACGTTCAATATGTCGCAAACACGTGCTTACCGTGTCGGCGGTTCTATCCGTATAGTGGTGAATAACCAGGTTGGTTTCACGACATCTAAACAGGAAGATGCGCGCTCTACTCAGTATTGTACTGACATTGCAAAAATGGTGCAGGCGCCAATTTTTCACGTTAATGCGGATGACCCTGAAGCCGTTGTTTTTGTCACTCAGTTGGCACTCGATTACCGTAATGCGTTCCAGCGCGATGTGGTTATTGATTTGGTTTGTTATCGTCGTCATGGACATAACGAAGCCGATGAACCAAGTGCAACACAGCCGCTGATGTACGCAAAAGTTAAAAAGCAACCCGTTGCTCGTGAGCTTTATGGCAAGCGTCTTATAGAGAAATCGATAGTTGATGAAGATACAGCTAAGCAGTGGATGTCTGACTATCGTGATGCGTTAGATAAAGGCGAAGTGGTGGTTGATGAACACCGGCCCATGCGTCAGCACTCTGTTGACTGGTCTCCCTACATAGGAAATGACTGGGACGTTGAGTACGATTACAAAGTACCAGCAGATAAACTCAAAGACCTGGGTGAAAAAATCACTCAGTATCCGGAAGAAGACAAGCTGAATTCCCGTGTTGAGAAAGTTTATCAAGAACGTCTGAAAATGGCGAAAGGCGACAAAGCAATGGATTGGGGTTTTGCAGAAACCTTAGCCTATGCCACCTTAGTTAACGAAGGCACTCATATTCGTTTGACTGGTCAGGATAGCGGTCGTGGTACTTTCTTTCACCGCCACGCAGTTTTGCACAACCAGAAAGACGGCTCAACTTACATGCCACTGAACAACTTAGGTTCAGATCAGGGGCAAATTGAAATTTATGACTCGGTTTTATCAGAAGCTGCGGTTGTGGCCTTTGAATATGGTTACGCTACAGCTGAACCGCAGTCTCTGGTGATGTGGGAAGCGCAATTTGGCGATTTTGTTAACGGCGCCCAGGTTGTTATTGACCAGTTCTTAAGTTCTGGCGAGCAGAAATGGGGACGTTTATGTGGTTTAACATTGTTATTGCCACACGGTTACGAAGGGCAGGGACCTGAACACAGTTCAGCCCGTCTTGAGCGTTTCCTGCAATTATCAGCCGATCACAACTGGTCAGTTTGTGTACCGACAACACCAGCACAAGTTTTTCACATGATCCGTCGTCAGCAGCTGCGTCCGGTTCGTCGCCCGTTAGTTGTGATGACACCAAAATCATTGTTACGTCATCCGTTAGCGGTCTCAGAAATGGGTGATTTAGCGGACCATGGATTCCAGAACGCGATTGGTGAAATCGATGATCTGAATCCTAAAAAAGTAAAACGGGTGGTATTCTGCTCAGGTAAAGTCTACTACGATTTACTGAAAGAACGCCGCGAGCGTGAACAAGAAAACGTTGCCATTATTCGTATCGAACAGCTGTATCCGTTCCCTGCGGAAGAAGTGGCAGAAATTATGAAAGATTATCAGCACGTTAAAGATTTTGTCTGGTGTCAGGAAGAGCCTCAGAACCAAGGTGCATGGTATAGCAGCCAGCATCATTTCTGGGCAGCAATTCCGAAAGGAGCTCAGTTGTCTTACCGTGGTCGTAGTGCGTCAGCCGCACCGGCGGTCGGATACATTTCAGAGCACAACAAGCAGCAGCAAAACCTTGTTGACGAAGCGCTAACCATTAAATAGGTGAAGATGAACCATGGCGATTGATATAAAAGTTCCTCAATTACCCGAGTCTGTTGCAGATGCAACAATTGCAACATGGCACGTAAAACCTGGCGATAAAGTGTCTCGCGACCAGAATCTGGTAGACATCGAAACCGACAAGGTAGTGCTTGAAGTTGTTGCGGAAGCAGATGGTGTTTTGGGTGAAATTACTGCCGAAGAAGGCACTACCGTAACGGCTGACGAAGTGATCGGAAAAATTGAAGAAGGTGACGGCGAGTCAGCTTCTGATGAAAAATCAGAAGACAAAGACTCGGATGACAAAAAAGACCAAGACGATAAAAAAGAGAAGTCAGAGAAAAAGGAATCAGATTCTTCAGAGGATAAAGGCTCTGGCGAGAAGATGGAAGTTAAAGTTCCTCAACTGCCTGAATCAGTCTCTGATGCGACGGTTTCTACCTGGCACGTTAAAGCCGGTGATGCGGTAAAACGTGATCAGAACCTGGTTGATATTGAAACCGATAAAGTGGTTCTTGAAGTGGTTGCTCCCGCTGACGGCGTTTTAGCTGAAATTAAGCATGAAGAAGGCGACACCGTTAGTGCTGATGACGTTATTGGTCTTGTAGAAGCTGGCGGTTCTGCTGGCAATAGTTCAAGCAAATCTGATGAGAATAAATCAGAAGCTTCTTTACAGAGCAAAGACGAGAGTAAAGATGACGGTGACAACGAAGTAGCAGGTCCTGCGGTTCGCCGTTTACTCGGTGAGCACGGTCTTAAGCCAAGTGACGTAAAAGGCACGGGTAAAGGCGGTCGTGTTACTAAAGAAGATGTTGAAAAACATGTGAAAGGTCAGTCTTCGTCTAAATCATCTGACAGTAGCAGCAAGCAGCAGTCTTCACAGCCTGCAGTTTCAGGCGACCGTGATCAGAAGCGTGTACCTATGACACGTCTGCGTAAACGTATCGCCGAGCGTCTGTTGCAAGCTAAGAACGACACGGCCATGTTGACCACGTTTAACGAAATCAACATGAAGCCAATTATGGATTTGCGTAAGAAGTACAAAGACGTGTTCGAAGAAACTCACGGCACGCGTCTTGGTTTCATGGGCTTCTACGTAAAAGCAGTAACCGAAGCACTGAAGCGCTTCCCGGACGTCAACGCATCCATTGATGGCGATGATATTGTTTACCACAATTTCTTCGATATCAGCATTGCGGTATCAACGCCTCGTGGTCTGGTAACCCCAGTTCTGCGTGACACTGACCGTTTAAGCATTGCGGATATGGAAAACGGTATTCGTGACCTGGCTATTAAAGGCCGTGACGGTAAGTTGACGATGGATGAAATGCAGGGTGGTAACTTCACCATCACAAACGGTGGCGTATTTGGTTCACTGCTTTCAACGCCAATTTTGAACCCACCACAAAGCGCTATTCTGGGTATGCATAAAATCCAGGAGCGGGCGATGGTGGTAGACGGTAAGATCGAAATCTTACCGATGATGTACCTGGCTCTTTCTTATGACCATCGAATCATTGATGGTAAACAATCGGTAGGTTTCCTGGTTACCGTGAAAGAGTTATTAGAAGATCCTCAACGTCTTATCCTGGATATCTAAAGACGCTGAGAACCAGCCGCAATGCAATTTTGCTTGCGGCTGTTAATTATGCGCCGAGCAGGTTAAAATTCGGCGCGGTATTCGGGTAGGCAGCGCTTTGCTGCTTAAGTTGTTTCAACGAATCGGAAGAGCATCATGAATTTGCATGAGTATCAGGGTAAACAACTCTTTAAAGAGTTTGGTTTGCCAGTATCTGAAGGTTATGCCTGCGACACTGCTGATGAAGCGGTAGAAGCGGCAAAACGTATTGGTGGCGACATTTGGGTTGTCAAATGTCAGGTTCACGCAGGTGGCCGCGGTAAAGCGGGCGGCGTGAAATTAGTGAAAAGTTTAGACGACGTTCGCGCATTCGCTGAGCAGTGGTTAGGTAAAAACTTAGTAACTTTCCAGACCGACGAGAAAGGTCAGCCGGTTGCTAAGATTTTAGTTGAAAGCTGCACTGACATTGCAGACGAGCTTTACTTAGGTGCAGTTGTTGACCGTGCTTCACGCAAAATCGTGTTCATGGCATCAACCGAAGGCGGCGTGGAAATTGAAACCGTTGCTGAAGAAACACCTGAGAAAATCTTGAAAGCTGAAATCGACCCTACGGTTGGCGCGCAGCCATACCAAGGTCGCGAGCTAGGCTTCAAACTGGGTCTGACTCCAGACCAGGTTAAGCAGTTCACTAAGGTCTTCATGGGCTTGGCGAAAATGTTCGAACAGTACGACTTAGCACTGTTAGAAATTAACCCATTGGTTATCACTGACGAAGGCAACGTTCACTGTCTGGATGCGAAAGTTGGCATCGACAGCAACGCATTGTACCGTCAGCCTAAAATCCGTGAAATGCACGATCCGTCACAAGACGACGCACGCGAAGCGGAAGCGGCAAATTGGGAACTGAACTACGTAGCACTAGACGGCAATATTGGCTGTATGGTTAACGGTGCCGGCTTGGCGATGGGTACTATGGACATCGTTAAACTGAGTGGTGGCGAGCCAGCTAACTTCCTTGACGTTGGTGGCGGCGCAACCAAAGAGCGTGTTTCTGAAGCGTTCAAAATTATCCTGTCAGACAGCTCTGTTAAAGCCGTATTGGTTAACATCTTCGGCGGTATCGTACGTTGCGATATGATTGCTGAAGGTATCATGGGCGCTGTTGAAGAAGTTGGCGTTAAAGTACCGGTTGTTGTTCGTTTAGAGGGTAACAACGCGGAGCTGGGTAGAGAAAAACTGAAAGAAAGTGGCCTGAACATTATCGCTGCAGAAAGCTTGTCTGATGCTGCCGATAAAGTTGTTGCTGCGGCAGGAGGTCAATAATGAGCATTTTGATCGATAAAAATACCAAAGTTATCTGCCAGGGGTTTACTGGTGGTCAGGGGACTTTCCACTCTGAACAAGCGATTGCTTACGGTACGCAAATGGTTGGCGGTGTTACACCTGGTAAAGGTGGTCAAGAGCACTTAGGTCTGCCTGTTTTCAATACAGTGAGTGAAGCTGTAGAAGCTACTGGCGCAACTGCTTCAGTTATCTACGTGCCAGCTCCTTTCTGTAAAGATTCAATCATCGAAGCAGCAGACGCTGGTATCGAACTGATTGTTTGTATTACTGAAGGCATTCCTACACTGGATATGCTGTACGTTAAAGAATACCTGACGCACAAAGGTGTGCGCATGATCGGTCCAAACTGCCCGGGTGTTATCACTCCGGACGAGTGTAAAATCGGTATCATGCCTGGTCACATCCACAAGAAAGGTAAAGTGGGTATTGTGTCACGTTCAGGTACATTAACTTACGAAGCAGTTAAGCAGACTACTGACGCTGGTTTTGGTCAGTCTAGCTGTGTTGGTATCGGTGGCGACCCTATCCCGGGTTCTAACTTCATCGATATTCTGGAACTGTTTGAAAAAGATCCAGAAACCGAAGCTATCGTAATGATTGGTGAAATCGGTGGAACGGCAGAAGAAGAAGCGGCAGAGTACATTAAAAACAATGTCTCTAAGCCGGTTGTTTCTTACATTGCTGGTGTTACTGCGCCTCCAGGCAAACGTATGGGCCACGCTGGTGCCATCATTGCTGGCGGTAAAGGTACTGCTGACGAGAAATTTGCTGCACTTGAAGCTGCAGGCGTTAAAACTGTACGCAGCCTGGCTGACATCGGCAAAGCTGTTGCAGAAAAAACTGGCTGGTAATAACGGCCAACGCTTAAACAAAACCCGGCCTTAGTGCCGGGTTTTTTGTTGCTGGCTTTGAGGTAAGGTCGAAATAGCCGAGAACCGGCTGGATGTTATAGCCTCGCCATGCCGGGGACGCTACGAGCACTTCCGTGTGGGCTTGACGAAGGCCATCCATGGCCTTCGACACCCCGACATGGCGAGGCTATAACATCTGGCACCAGCCCTCAGCTATTTCGACCTTCTGGCTCAGCAATAATTACAGCGGCGATTCTTTTTCTGAGAATTAAATTAATACGGAATTGAACAGCAGGGCGGGCATAAAAAAGCTAAAGGAAAGAGCCATTGAGCCTGATTTGTTTGTTGTGTTTTTCAATGAAGAGTAAAAAAGTTCCCTAGCCGAAGCTAGGGAAAAAATTCGCACTTCCAGGGAGAGGAAAAGCAAAGACCTGTAAAACAAAACTTAAGATTGCTTAAGTAATTGTCATACATATTTTAATGAGAATCGTTATTATTTGCAAGCTGGTTTTAGATATTATGATTAGGGCGTGAATACATCGATTGAGAAAACCAAATTTTTCTAACAAATAGGTTAGTGGGAAGACTGATTATGATGGCTAGTGTAAGGCACAAATAGTGCACAGATATCTTTACACTCACGGAAGGACGGTAGATGAGTGCGGGTTGCCAGTTAGCAACCCAAAACTGAAAGCTTATTTATTTTGATTTTCCAGTGCTTGAATTTTATTCCAGAGTTCGTCTGCTTGCTGGCTGATATGCGAACTATCCCGAATGTTTCCGTTACGCTGCATTTCCATGGCTTTTTCCTGCAACTGCTTTAGTTCTTTACGCATTTTCTTCGTAGGATCTGATTTGAAAAGTCCAAACATTAATGAGTGCCTCGAGTTACTATGTGTATCTAGCGATACGAGAAAACCTGGTTAAAAGTTTATTTGTCGCTTAGGATTTTGAATTCTAGACGAGTCCATATGAAGCTATTTACCGGAACCAATACTAAAAGCCTGGTAAGGCCGTACTGGTTGGTGACACCACCGCCAGTGCCGGCTATGGATGCTTTAGACCATGCTCATGAGTTAAGTAGCAAAACTATCCACGCTGGTCTTTAGTAGGAGCCGGCGTCGTTCCAGTAAGTTCGACGTCGGCAATGCCTTACAGCTCGCTCTGCTCAATTCGCTGGCCTATAAGCTCTTCAATGGCTTTGAGCGCTTCAGCGTCTTCGTCCGTTACCAACGATATAGCATGACCGGTTTGGCCTGCGCGGCCAGTGCGGCCAATACGGTGTATGTAGTCTTCCGGAACGTGGGGGAGATCGTAATTGATTACGTACGGCAGTTTTTCAATATCAATGCCGCGTGAGGCGATATCGGTGGCGACGAGCACCTGCACTTTGCCGCTTTTAAAGTCAGTTAATGCTTTGGTGCGGGCGCCCTGACTTTTGGCGCTGTGAATGGCTGCGGCAGAGAAACCCGCTTTATCCAGTTGCTTAACTAACCTATTAGCGCCTTGCTTGGTACGCGAAAATAGAAGTACCTGGGGCAAGTTGAGACTTTTCAGTAGCTTTAATAGCAGCCCTAACTTTTGGCTTTTTTGCACTTCATACAACGTTTGCTCAATCGGCTGGGCAGTAGCGTTGGGCGGTGCTACGGAAATTTCTACAGGGCTTTTCAGCAAGCCTTTAGCCAGCGCACGAATGTCGTCGGAAAAAGTTGCAGAGAACAGAAGCGTTTGGCGTTTAACGGGCAGTAACTTAATAATTTTCTTAATGTCGTTAATAAAGCCCATATCGAGCATACGGTCGGCTTCATCTAGTACCAACACCTCTAGCTCGGGAAAGCGAACTGCGTTTTGTTGGTATAAGTCCAGCAAACGGCCCGGTGTGGCGACCAGAATATCCACACCTTTGCGAAGCTTCATCATCTGCGGGTTAATTTTCACACCGCCAAACACCACCGCGTAATTCAGTGGCAGACCGGCGCTTAAGTTAGCAACACTTTCACCCACCTGAGATGCCAATTCACGAGTCGGTGTTAAAATGAGCACGCGAGCTGTGTTTGCCTTTGCGCGCTCGTTGCTTTTGATAATGTCTAAAATCGGTAAGGTAAAGCCTGCTGTTTTACCTGTGCCGGTTTGCGCCTCAGCCATGACATCTTTCCCAGCTAGCACTAAGGGAATAGCTTGCGCCTGAATGGGCGTGGGTTCGCTATAACCCTGACGTGAAAGGGCTGCAAGCGTTCCATGGGAAAGTCCTAGATCAGAAAAGATCATGTAGTTGTGTGCGCTTTGATAGTGGTTGGGGGATTCTAACGGAAAGCCAGGCTTTTCGCATTTTATTTAAGCTTACAACTTATTGCTCTTGAGCTTTTTTAAGAGCTTGAAGTTCTCTCCGCGTACTTTAAGTCTTTTAGCTATGGTAAATCTAAACAGAGCTCATTAGCGTAGGTATCAGTTAGAAACGCTGCGTTCTAGTTTGACAGATCGCGGCTTAGTAAATAACACTTGAGGACAGCGATTGATCTTTGTTGTAACGGGAGGTTTTTATGAATGCAGAACAGTATCTGAACGATTTCCTCAGTCATCGTTTACCAGATAGCAAATCATTGTCTGAATTTTATGAGGTTGCGGAAGAGCAAAAAGAAGAGCTGCAGCAACTGGCTAATACTATAGTTGAGCTTCAGACTGATGCAGCTACACCAGCCGACCACACCAGAACGCAGTCCTATGATGCACTTGCTGAAGAGCGAGCGAATATTGTTTCTAATATGGAACTGGCAGGAAGCCGAACGGAGCGAGAGTCCCGCGAGAGGCGCCTGGATGATATTCAGCGTGAAATGGAAGTAGAAAATCAGACCGACAGTGATAAAGAAACCGAAATTGGAGACAAACTTAGTCAGCTTGAGCGCATTACTGACAGTGTCGTGGCGCGGATGTAGTAGACCCGAAAGCCCCCTCTCAGCCAATATCAATTTTAGGTAATCTACAGAGTTGTACCAGTACTGTTTTCATGTCTACAATGCTGTTTAACGTTGGCTGGGAGCGGGTGTTATGGACTTTTCCTACAGTGCGAAAACAAAGAATTATTTAGCGCGGCTAGACGCCTTTATGCGCGAGCATATTGAGCCGTACGAAGACCAATATCAAAAAGAGAATTATCGTCTGAACAGCACGCCGAATTGGCGTGAATGGCAGGTGCCGCCGCGGGTGGCTGAGCTTAAGCAAATGGCGAAAGAGCAGGGGCTTTGGAACCTGTTTTTGCCGGACGAAGAGTTTGGTGCTGGTTTAAGCACGCTGGAATATGCGCCATTAGCTGAGCGCATGGGTCGCAGCCTCTTAGCACCCGAGGTCTTCAACTGCAACGCACCTGACACGGGCAATATGGAAGTGCTCTATCACTTTGGTGATGACCCGCAGCAAGAGCAGTGGTTAACACCACTTTTAAACGGCGACATTCGCTCGGTGTTTTGTATGACCGAGCCCGATGTCGCGTCATCCGACGCCACTAATATGCAAACTACCATTAAAGCGGATGGCTCCCACTGGGTCATTAACGGCCGTAAGTGGTGGAGTACGGGTTTAGGCCATCCGGACGCTGAAATTGCCATTGTTATGGGGCTGACCGACGAGGACGCCGACAAGCATCATCGCCATTCCATGGTATTGGTGCCGTTAAACACGCCGGGTGTGAATACTGAACGCATGTTGCCTGCCCTGGGCGAGTACGACGCTCCCTATGGCCATGGCGAGGTGGTGTTCGATAACGTGCGCGTACCGAAAGAGAACATCATTGTTGGCCCTGGTGCTGGCTTTAAAATTGCGCAGGGGCGTTTAGGCCCGGGCCGTATTCATCATTGTATGCGAGCTATTGGCGCGGCAGAACGTGCGCTGGAGCTTTTCATTGAGCGTGGCGTATCGCGCATTGCCTTTGGTGAGCCGTTAATGAAGCTGGGTGGTAACACCGAGCGCTTAGCTGACTTACGTGTAGCCATTGATCAGGCGCGGTTACTGACACTGCACGCGGCATGGCAAATAGATAACGTAGGTGCACTTAAAGCCATTAAGGAAATATCGGCCATTAAGCTGGTGGCACCGAATGTGCTGCAGCGGGTGGTGGACGAAACCATGCAGTTGTTTGGTGGGGCCTCTATGTGTCATGACACGCCACTGCCGGGCTTATTAACCGTTGCGCGTTCGCTGCGCATTGCCGATGGACCCGACGCGGTTCACCGCGCGACTATTGCAAAAACAGAGTTGAAACAAAGAGAAAAACAAAGGGAAAAACAATGGAAAGGGCGCTCTAATGACTGATCCATCATCCGCCGTAGTCGATCAGGCGAGTGACGTACGCGAAGAAGAAACCTTGCCCGTAGAGGCATTAGATAATTGGCTGGCGGAGCACATTGGTGACGAGCTTCCGGAAGACCGCGGTACTTTGCGCATTACCCAATATACTGGTGGTGTGTCGAACTGGACCTACCGTTTAGATTACAACGGGTTGGCATTAGTGTTGCGCCGCCCACCAGATGGCACAAAGGCCAAGTCAGCCCATGATATGGGTCGTGAGTTTCGCCTGCAGAAACGCCTGAGACCAGAGTTTCCGCACGTACCCCGAATGCTGGCGTATTGCCGTGACGAGTCGGTTATTGGCGCCGAGTTTTATGTGATGGAACACGTAACCGGCATTATTCCGCGGAGGCGTTTTCCTAAAGGACTGGAGTTAAGTTCTGAGCAGGCGCGGCAATTATGCACGAACGCGTTGGATAAACTGATAAAGCTGCACCAGGTAGATTTAGACAGCACCGGACTACGCAAAATAGCCAAAGGTAAAGGTTACACCGAACGTCAGGTAAATGGCTGGTGTGGCCGTTATGAAAAAGCAAAGACCTGGAATGTATTCGGTGCGGGTTCGGTTATGCGTTGGCTTAAAGAGAACCAGCCGCCAAGCGAGAAAATTTGTCTGGTTCACAATGACTTTCGCTTAGACAACCTGATACTCAACCCGGATGATCCAACCGACATTATTGGCATTCTGGACTGGGAACTGGCGACTTTAGGCAACCCGTTAATGGATTTAGGTAACTCGCTGGCTTATTGGATTGAAGCGGGCGATGACAAAGTCGCGCGTGCGACGAAACGGCAGCCGAGCGACTACCCAGGCATGCTAACCCGTAAAGAAATTATTGATTACTACTGTGAGCGCACCGGCACCAAGGTAGAAGACTTTGCCTTTTACGAAGTATTTGGTTTATTCCGTTTGGCGGTTATAGCTCAGCAAATTTATTACCGCTACCACCATAAGCAAACCACCAATAAAGCCTTTAAGAACTTCTGGTTTTTGGTGAATTATTTGCTGTGGCGCTGCCGCCGTCGTATCGCCAAAGCTTAAAAAACACCAATAAAAGACAATAACAATAAAGAGAGCTCAATAATGTCTCAACAACGGAAGACCATTTTAATTACCGGAGCCAGCTCTGGTCTGGGGCAGGGTATGGCTCGTGAGTTTGCCGCTCAGGGCAAGGATCTATGCCTGTGCGCACGTCGGTTAGACCGGCTTGAAGCCTTAAAAACCGAACTGGACGAAAAGTATTCCGGCATAAAAGTGAGCATTAAAACCCTGGATGTAAATGCCCACGAGGACGTGTTCCGAGTGTTTCAGGAGTTTAAGCAAGAGCAGGGACAAGTTGACCGCTTTATTATTAATGCGGGCATGGGTAAAGGTGCGGCGCTGGGTACTGGCTACTTTGAAGCAAACAAAGCCACGGCTGAGACGAACTTTGTAGCCGCGCTGGCGCAGTGTGAAGCGGCTATGGAAATTCTCCGCGAACAAAAGCAAGGCCATTTGGTAACGATTTCGTCCATGAGTGCTTTCCGCGGTATGCCGCGGGCTATGACGGTTTATGCGGCTACCAAAGCTGGGTTGGCATCATTAACGGAAGGCATTCGTGCGGACTTAATGAAAACCTACGGCAGCAACAGCCCAATAAAAGTCTCGACTATTTACCCGGGCTATATTCGTTCGGAAATTAACGAGAAAGTGAAAAACACGCCTTTTATGGTGGACACCGAAACCGGCTGTCGCTTGCTGGCAAAAGCCATTAACAAAGAGCCGGTTCAAGCTTATGTACCGCGTTGGCCGTGGGCATTAATGGCGTTTTTAATGAAACGATTACCACTGAAATGGGTGTTAAAGCTGGCTTAGCTTTCGGTTATTCACCAGAGTCAGCGCACACGGCGTCGCCGCGGGTAGAAACCTGGACCGACAGAGACTGGCTAACGCCTTGTGCATCGTTAAACAGAAACACCGGCTCGACTAAAAACATGTTGCCGCGCTTGCCATCGTGGTTGATTTCCAGCCGCTGATCCGCCAGTTCCAGTTTAATGCAGCCATCGTGCTCTGTGGTCATTATGCGTTCCCATTTATCTGGCTGTGGTTCGTGCAGCCAAATTTCATGGCCCTGCCAACTTTGTTTTTCACCCCGTTCGCACCAGTAGCTATGAACCTCCAGCGCGCCGTCTTCACTGGTTTCCAGTTGGCGAATGTCGCACTCGTCTTCATGCGGTAATTCTGGTTCCATGGCGGTGTACTGGTACACAACAACACTGACAAAAATGACGAGAAGTGTGACGGCCGAAGCGCCTAACCAGATAAGAATTTGCTTTAACATATGGCTCCAGAACCTGATACAGTATAAGTTCTTAGTATAAAGACAATAATGATAAGAACAATGATTTGGGGGAAGTATGTGGCAACGTGTTTTGGCATTACTGATTCTTATTGTGGGTTTGCTTCTGGCCGTTCTGGGTGTGGTCAGTGACAATGATACCCCCGTTAGGTTAACCGGCGCGGTTCTGATGTTAATAGGTATTATCTGGCTGTATAAGCAACCAACGCTGAAGTCGCTTAATCGTACCGACAAGCCAACGTTAAAATGGTATCAGTCTCCAATTCTCTGGATACCTATTATTGCGATCATCATCTTTATTATCAGTCTTTTCATGTAGGAATCGAATTCATGAATATAGCAAAACGAATTGTTATTTTGGCCGGTGCGGTGGGGCTGTTCTTTTATACCGCAGAGCAGGAAGAGCTGATTACCTTAATTGCGAATTTTAATCTGAGTTGGTACAAACTGGGCGTTCCTATTGCCTGGGGCTTAGTCATTGGTGGGCTTTGCGCGCTGTTAAAGTTCCGCTGGCTGCTTTCCTGGATGGCACCTGTTACCTTAGTTGCCAGCGCCATAACGACTATGGGACTCACTGGTGCAGCAGCGGTATTTGCGAAACATCAACTGGTGGTGCTCTGCTTGCCGCCGTTACAACTTGCCGGCGTAGGTGTTGGTTTGTATTTATTTGCCGTGGGTCTGGTTAAGCTAATGGGAGACATTGAAGCCAGAAAATCCGAAAAAGGTGAGGAATGAGTCGTCAAAGTAGCCCCGAAAGTAATCCGGGAATTACATTAAACAGCGATATTGGTGAAAGCTTCGGAACCTGGAAAATGGGCGCCGATGACTTAATTATGCCGCACATCGACTGCGCTAATGTGGCTTGCGGTTTTCATGCATCAGACCCGCTAACTATGCTGAAAACAGTCAAGTTAGCCAAGCAGCATGATGTGACGATAGGCGCGCATCCTGCGTACCCCGATCTCGTTGGTTTCGGCCGACGTCATATGACGTTAAAACCCGATGAAGTTACCGCTTTAATTCAGTATCAGGTGGGGGCTTTACAGGGCATTTGTGCAGGCCAGAAAACCGAAGTGAGCTATGTGAAGCCACACGGCGCACTTTATAACGACATGTTAAGCGACGGTCAGCAATTCGATGCTGTTTGTCAGGCTATTGCCGCCTTGCAGGACGACAGACATGAGCCCTTGCCGTTAATGGTTATGGCAACACCCGAAAATGACGCCTGGCGCCACCGCGCGCAGCAGTTTGGTGTTGAATTATGGTTTGAAGGTTTTGCCGACCGCGCTTATGACGACAATGGGCAGTTGCGCTCGCGGAGCAACCCTGATGCCGTGCACGGTGATGCTGAAGCCATGTATGCTCAGGCGGAGGCTTTTGCGACAGGCCATGCTATCGAGAGTGTGTCGGGTAAGTCGCTGCAAATTGAAATTGATTCTCTTTGTGTTCACGGGGATAACCCCAAAGCGATAGAAACCGTAGAGAAGCTGCGGAGCATTGTCCGGCAAGCTAATGAATAAAATTAGGAATGACTTATAGTTCAGTTATGAAAGAAGAGTCTGATTTCCCAAAACTCGTTTCAGCCGGCGCCGATGCCGTTGTAGTCTATTTAGGCGAGGGCATTAGTGTGTCGGTTAACCAGCGTGTTTTGGCTGCAGTTAAGGCAGTAAAGGAGCAACTGTCTGATGTTGTGCTGGATTTAGTGCCGTCCTACAACTCCTTAATGGTTTATTACAACGTGCTGAGCATTGATGAGCCTGAAATACGTGAACGCTTGCGTAGAGTTTTAGCTGACCTCAGCTCTGATATTAGCGAGCAGAGTGGTAAGCGGCATCGTATTCCGGTTTATTATGACGAAAGTGTCGGACCGGATTTAGCCCGCATTGCTGAAATGAACAACTGCTCTGTGGATGATGTAATAAAAATGCACACCGAACAGACGTACCGCGTATACGCCATGGGCTTTGCGCCAGGCTTCGCCTATTTAGGCGAAGTGAGTGAGAAGATCAGAACGCCGCGTTTAGATAACCCCAGAAAGCGCATTACCGCAGGCAGCGTCGCCGTTGCTGAAAGTCAGACCGCGGTTTATCCGTCAGCATCGCCCGGAGGGTGGAACATTATTGGCCGTACTTCAACTCAGTTGTATGACCCGTCCTCCGGGACCATCAGCCCGCTGAACGTAGGCGATGAAGTCGAGTTTTACGCGGTAAGCAAAGAGCAGTTTATTGAGGAAGGCGGTGACACGGAGGCCTTGTCATGATGCGTATTATTGAGCCGGGTATGCGCTCAGCCGTTCAGGATTTTGGGCGCTTTGGGTATTTGTCGAAAGGCCTGACCCGCGGCGGCCCTATGGATGAACACGCGTTTTTATGGGCGAACCGGTTGCTGAGTAACCATTTTAATGCCGCTCAAATAGAAATTACCCTGGGCGGCTTTGAAGTAGAATTTGACCGCGACTGCCAGTGTGCTGTGACCGGTGCTGATGTGGAACTGACGCTGGACGACGAGGTGTTAAATACCTGGCAAAACTTTAAAGTGCATGCGGGTCAACGCCTGAAGATGGGGTATGCCAGAGCCGGTGTCAGAGTCTATTTAGCGGTGCAGGGCGGTTTTCAGGTGGACTCTAAGTGGGGCAGTTGCGCAACCGTTACTCGCGACGCGGTTGGCGGCCTGCATGGAGACGGCTCGTTTTTAAAAGCGGGTGACGAACTGAGTTTTAATGAGCAGAATTATCAGGTATCGCGGCGCGTGGGCTGGGCCTACAGATCCGACTACCGGAAAACCCCGGTTATTGGCTTAATACCGGGCTTTCAGTACGACGCCTTTCCCATGTCGGCAAGAGAAGCTTTCTGCTACGAAGATTACGAAGTCACTAAAGACAGCGACCGCATGGGCATTCGCTTGTCGGGTAAAGCGTTGGAATATGATGGTGAGGGTTTGGTATCTGAAGGCGTGAATGTGGGGTCTGTACAGGTGCCCGCAAATGGCCAGCCTATTATTATGATGAACGACCGCCAGACCTTAGGGGGCTACCCGAAACTGGGCACCATTAACCCGTTCGATTTAGGTCGGTTGGCACAATGCCAGCCGGGGCAAACCGTTCGTTTTACCCGTATTGAAGGTAAAGTTGCACAGCAGCAATTGCGCCGCTTTTATCAGTTTTTTAATGTTCGCTTAGCTTGTCAGGCTAACGATAACCTGCGATCATAGCCGATTCATATTATCCGGTGTTGATTTTGTAGCGGAGACAAAAGGTTCATGGCAGATACTGACTCTCGTCCCAGTAATTTTATTCGTCAAATCATTGATAAAGATTTGGCCAGTGGTAAGCACGCAACTGTACACACCCGTTTTCCTCCGGAGCCGAACGGTTACCTGCATATTGGCCATGCCAAATCGATAGTGCTGAACTTTGGTATTGCCGAAGACTACAACGGCACCTGTAACCTGCGTTTTGATGATACCAACCCACTGAAAGAAAAAGTGGACTATGTGAACTCCATTAAAAAAGACGTGGAGTGGCTGGGTTATGAGTGGGAAGGCGAGCCGCGTTATTCCTCTAATTATTTTGATCAGCTGCATGCGTTTGCGGTTGAGCTGATTGAGAAAGGCCTGGCCTACGTTGACTTCAGTTCACAGGATAAAATGCGCGAACTGCGCGGTACGCTGAAAGAACCGGGCGTAAACAGCCCTTACCGTGATACCTCTGTGGAAGAGAATTTAAAGCATTTTGCTGACATGACGGCAGGTAAGCACGAAGAAGGCACCGCGGCATTACGGGCTAAAATTGATATGAGCTCGCCGTTTATGTGTATGCGCGATCCGGTTATTTACCGTGTGCGCTTTGTACACCATCACCAGACCGGTGATAAATGGTGCGTTTACCCAATGTACGACTTCACCCACTGTATTTCCGATGCGCTGGAAGGCATTACACATTCACTGTGTACGCTGGAGTTCCAGGACAACCGTCGCTTATATGACTGGGTGCTGGATAACATCAGCATAGACTGCCATCCACAGCAAATTGAATTCTCGCGCCTGAACCTGCAGTACACGGTAATGAGTAAACGCATTATTAATACGCTGGTCGACGAAAACAAAGTAAGCGGTTGGGATGATCCGCGTATTGCCAGCGTGGCTGGTTTGCGTCGCCGTGGTTATACACCAGACTCAATTCGTGAATTCTGCCGCCGTATTGGTGTGACCAAAATGGATAACCAGGTAGAAATGAGCATGCTGGAAGCCTGCATTCGTGATGACCTGAACGTCAATGCCCCACGCGCTATGGCGGTGATGGATCCGGTTAAAATTGTTATTGAGAACTACCCTGAAGGCGAACATGAATTGCTGGATGCACCGAACCACCCGAATGACCCGGAGATGGGCTCGCGTCAGGTGACTTTTAGTCGCGAAATTTGGATTGAACGGGAAGACTTCCGTGAGTCGGCTAACAAGAAGTTTAAGCGTCTGGTGCTGGATAAAGAAGTGCGTTTGCGTAATGCCTACGTAATTCGTGCAGATCGGGTAGAAACCGACGATAATGGCGAAATTCAGACCATTTACTGCCACTACGATGCCGATACTTTAGGGAAAGACCCGGCGGACGGGCGTAAGGTGAAGGGCGTTATTCACTGGGTGTCTGCAGAAACCGCAAAAGAAGCAGAGTTCCGTGTTTATGACCGCTTATTCCAGGTGCCTAACCCGGCAGCAGAGGAAGACTTGTTCTCAACCCTTAACCCTGAGTCTTTGATTATTAAGAAAGGCTTTGTGGAAGCTAACTTAGCGAACGCGAAACTGAGCGAAAACTTCCAGTTTGAACGTCTGGGCTACTATTGTCTGGATCAGGACGCTGACACAGAAGATCGTTTAATATTTAACCAGACCGTTGGTTTACGCGACAGCTGGGCGAAAATAGAGCAGGAACAAACTACTGGATCTTAAACTGGTTCAGTAGTTTAGCGCCGTACAAACGTGAGGGGGTGTAAAAGCCCCCCGGCTGTTTCTGGCTTAAAGTATGAATGGCTATCTCAACAGCCCCTTCTGCCGTTAGCGAATAGCCGTTTTTCAGTTTTACCCGCATACTTTTCTTATTGCCTTTGGCGTCGCTGATTTCACCCCAAACGTAAGTCGGGTTATTCTTTCGTTCTTTTTCTTCAGGGCCAGCAGGCTGTGATTCCAGCTTTTTCTTCAGCTTAGCCTGAACCCATTTCCACTTAAATACCCAACGGAACCAGTTCATCCGGCGAATTTTTTTCACTAAGCGTGGGCTGGCCGGTATGTACACTTCAATGTTGGGTATCTCCGTGGTGTAGTAGGCGGTAGAGACATCGCCCCAGGGAATGGTCATGGCATATTTTTCGCCATTACCAAAATCTATCCAGCGAGAATGCCAAGCGTGCGGAACATCGGTAATTTGTCCGTTAATACGGGCGGCTCCACCGTGACCTAAACGCTCTATACTGGTTTTGGATGTGCCGCGACTCATGCGTGAACCGGAATCAAAACCTAAGGCCAGGTGTGTTGCTTCCGGCATCTGGGCATTTAACCGTGCAGCAATACAGTCTGTTGGAATAACGTCAAAGCCAACGCCCGGGCATATAACAATGCCGGCTTCGCGTGCCGCTTTGTCCATAGAATGAGCGTATTCAAATACGTCTATCTCGCCAGTAATGTCTAAATAGTGGGTTTTGGTATCAATACAGGCTTGAATAAGAGGAGCGGCGGTCTGGCTGAATGGGCCCGCGCAATTAATGACTAAGTCGACGTCTTCTAACTGTTTTTGAAGTTCATCAATACTGTTGAGCGAGAAGACCTTGTATTGAAAATCTAAATGGCGTGCGACTGGCTCAAGGGCGTTTTCGTTACGGCCGGCTAAAATAGGTTGATAACCGCGTCTTTTCGCCTGGTGAGCAATAAGTTTACCCGAATAGCCGTATGCACCGTATATGAGCCAGCGCAGTGCCATATTGTTACTATGCCTCAGCGGCAGCTTTGTATTCGCAGCCTTCGCCGCGCTGACATTCCCCGTAAAGGTACAGGCTGTGGTTAGTCAGTTTAATTTTATTTGCCGCGGCGACTTTTTCCTGACGCTTCTCTATTACGTCATCTTCAAATTCAAAAACGTGGCCACAGGTTAAACATACCAGATGATCGTGGTGATGCTTTGCACTCAACTCAAATACCGAACGTCCACCTTCAAAGTGGTGGCGAGTAATAATACCAGCGTCATCAAACTGGTTTAGTACCCGGTAAACGGTAGCCAGGCCAATTTCATCTTTTTGTTCCAGCAGGATTTTATAGACGTCTTCGGCACTGATGTGTTGGTTATCTGGTTTTTTCAAAATCTCCAGAATCTTCATCCGTGGGGAAGTGACTTTTAGTCCTGCTTTTTTCAGCTGTTCGTCGTTACTCGCCATAATAATTCGTATCTCAGTTAAACATGTATAACAGCATACCGTGTATTAGCTGTCACTTGCCAGTTCTGCCAGACACATTTCTTCATAAACTTGCTGGCACCATTTGCTAACGCGTTCTTTGGTTAATTCTGGCTGACGGTCTTCATCTATGCCCAGACCGACAAAGTGTGTGTCGTCGGCCATGCCTTTAGAGGCCTCAAAATTGTAGCTCTCGGTAGGCCAGTGCCCGACAATAATACCACCACGGGCTTCAACAATGTCGCGAACCATGCCCATGGCATCAAGGAAGTATTCAGCGTAATCCTCCTGATCGCCACAGCCAAAAATGGCAATGAGCTTGTCCGTAAAATCGATCTCTTCCAGTTCGGGGAAAAAGTCATCCCAGTCGCACTGAGCTTCGCCGTAATACCACGTCGGAATACCGAACAATAGTAAGTCGTAATTGGCAATATCTTCTTTACTGGATTTGGCGATGTCTTTTACATCAACGAGCTTTTTACCAAGCTCTTTCTGAATCATCTGTGCGACGGCTTCGGTGTTACCGGTGTCGCTTCCAAAGAAAATTCCAACAGTTGCCATAAGTCAATTTTCACCTGATTATACGAATAAACAGTACTGAATGGATTGTCATTCAGCGGCGTAAATTATCAATTGGGTTAAACTCCGGATTCCCAGAGCACCTGAATAATACCTTTAGCGATAAAGCCAAAACAGCCAAGAAAAAGCACCATCCAGACAATAACCTGGCCAAATTTGGGTACTGCAGAACGTTTTAATACGTCCCGAATGGCTAAGCCTATTAGTAAGAATAGTATGCCCAGCGTAAAATTGGTGGCCAGAACTTCAATTTGTTCGTAATACTCAGCTAACATACTGCTTAACCTCGCTGGTACTTAACCTAAGAATGCTTAAAGCGATCTTGACTGTTTTTTACGGCGCTTAGATTACCATAAAGCATGGCTGGTGGCGAGATTACTGCGTTATAAACTCAATGATCAAGCGGTTAAATATTCTGGGTTTCTCGGCATGTAGCCAGTGGCCTGCACCTTCGATAACCTTTACTGACGCATTGCTAAACCGCGCCGCAACTTCTTGTTGATGCTTTTCTGTAAGGTAGTTTGAACTTCCTCCTTTAATGAAAAGCACTGGGCCTTCATATTGGCCTTCGCTGACGGCCGCTGAAATTTGCTGGTAGTTTTCTCTTAGTGCTTTTAGGTTAAGCCTCCACTGGTAACCGTCGTCAGTTTTTTTCAGATTTTTTAGCAGAAACTGGCGCACACCTTTTTCTGAAATTGTCTCAGCTAACTGTTTATCGGCGTCGCCGCGGCTTTTTGCCTGGTCTATGTCCAGGTTAGAAAGGGCGTCTAGTATGCTGTCGTGAGTACCGTCATAAGCTGCGGGTGAAATATCGGCAAATATCGCCGCTTTAATTCTTTCTTGGGCCTTCATGCAAGTTTCCATTGCGATTTTACCACCCATGGAATGACCAACTAAATAAAACTGCTCGAGATTCAGTGAATCAGCCAGTTTGATGATGTCATCTGCCATGTCTGGATAAGTCATACTGTCGCTGTGAAACGATTCACCATGATTACGGGCGTCGGGCAAAATGCAGTAATAGTCTTCTGACAGTTCACGAGCAAGACTTTTTAAATTGTCTTTGTCGCCAAACAGGCCGTGAATAATGATGATAGCCGGATTGGTATCCGTACCTAATGTTTCGTGATTCAACAATGAAGAGTCTGCCATCGAACTGCCTTTAGTGATAAACTTTGGTCTATATTTTCAAGGCTTTGTCGGGCTGTTGCAAGCGACAAAGCTCAACCTTTCAATTTTTAGAGGTAGAAAGTCAACAATGAAGCGGATTGACATTGACGATGACTTATACACGTACATTGCAAGCCACACCAGACAAATAGGTGAGAGCGCATCGGATATTCTGCGTCGCTTGCTTGACGTGAGCAGCAGTGAACCTGAAGCTGACAGTAAAAGCGAACCACCGGAGTCGGTTTTTAACCGTTTAAACGAGCAGGACGTGCGTATTCAAAAAAGCGTAGTGGCACGCTTTCTTTATATCTTAAGCATGTTGTACCGCTGCCACCCGAGTGCATTCTTGCAAGTGCTGGATATTCGCGGGCGCGATCGTCAGTATTTTGCCCGTTCAGAAGAAGCTTTGCTGACATCGGGTAACAGCACCAATCCGAAGCAGATACCGGACTCTCCATTTTGGGTAATAACCAATACCAATACGACTAAGAAAAAAGCCATGCTGACTCAGGTAGCAGAAAAGTTGGGTTACCAATCGGCTGATGCAGAAAAAATTAGGGATTTTTTATAATGGCGGATCACGAGCGAGCAGGCCAGTTGGCGAAGGCCAGCGACTTGACCAATATAGCGCAATTGACCAGTGCGTATTATGTTTATGAGCCGGACCCACGCAAAGCGGCGGAAAAAGTCAGCTTTGGTACTTCGGGTCATCGCGGCAGTTCATTAAAGCGTTCCTTTAATGAAGCGCATATTCTGGCTATTGCGCAGGCTATTTGCGCTTACCGCGAAGAGCAAGGCATTACCGGACCTATTTTGGTGGCTAAAGATACTCATGCCTTGTCGGAGTCCGCTTACATTAGTGCATTAGATGTTTTTATTGGTAATGGCATAGAGGTTCAGGTTCAGACCGAGCACGATTATACGCCAACTCCGGTATTAAGCCGCGCGATTATTGAGTGGAATCGTGAGAATAAAGCTAAAGCCGATGGCGTGGTGATTACACCCTCGCATAATCCACCAGAAGATGGCGGGTTTAAATACAACCCGTCACATGGCGGTCCGGCAGACTCTGACGTGACCCGAACCATAGAAAAATACGCAAACGCGCTGCTATCATCAGGGCTTGGTGGTGTGAATACGTGCGAGAGCGAAGATGTATTACAGCATCCGAAATTAACCTTTGTTGACTGGCGTACGCAGTATATTAGCCAGCTTGACGATTGTATTGATATGTCGGCTATTCAGGACGCGAAACTGACATTGGCTGTTGATGCCATGGGCGGCTCGGGTGCGAAATACTGGACGCAACTTGCAGAGCACTACAACTTATCGATTGAGGTTCGTAATGCCGTGGTCGACCCAACTTTCTCGTTTATGCCGCTGGATAAAGACGGCAAGATTCGAATGGATTGTTCGTCGCCTTTTGCCATGGCCAGCTTACTTGAGTTAAAAGATAACTACGATTTGGCTCTCGGCAATGACCCGGACTACGACCGTCACGGCATAGTAACTCCGACACACGGCTTGCTGAACCCGAATCATTATTTGTCTGTTGCAATAGACTACTTATGTAAAAACCGCGATTGGGATAACAGTATCGCTATTGGAAAAACTCTGGTGTCCAGTGCCATGATCGACCGCGTGGTGGGCGCAAACGAGCGATCACTGATGGAAGTACCGGTGGGGTTTAAATGGTTTGCGAAAGGGCTGTTCGAGCGTTCAATTGCGTTTGCCGGTGAAGAAAGTGCCGGTGCTACTTTACTTGACCGTAAAGGCAATACCTGGACAACCGATAAAGACGGCATTGTCATGGCGTTACTGGCGGCTGAGATACTGGCAAAAACCGGTAAAAACCCCGGGCAGTATTACGATGACTTATGCCAGCAACATGGCACGGCTTATTATCGTCGGGTTGATACGGCTTCCAGTGCACAAAAAAATGGGCGCTTTAAAGACATTCGCGCCTATAAAGTAAAACTGCCTGAACTGGCGGGTGACAGTGTGTCTAATATTTCTACTAAAGCGGCAGGGAATGACGCTCAGTTTGGTGGTATTAAAGTGACAACTGATAACGGTTGGTTTGCTGCCAGACCTTCAGGCACAGAGCCCGTTTACAAAATTTACGCAGAAAGCTTTGTCAGCGAGCAACATCTGGATGACATTCTGGAGCAGGCCACCATATGGGTGAATGACCTGCTCTCAGACTAAGCCTTTACCGAAGGACGGCGTTGGATTCCATTTCTTCGTCGTCTTCTTCTTCCGTTTCCGGGGCTTCCTCAGCCATTGATGTTAAAAGCTCATCAGAAGTTTGTGATGGGGCCAGTATGGCAAAGTTGCTGTGCAGCTGGTCTTCTGCTTTTGCCCGTCGTGTAATGCGGTACAGCGAATAAAAACCAACACAGGAGGTAAGTGCGGCCAAGAGTAAAAAGAAGTAATTAATGGCACCAAACTGCATTAACGCAGCTACCGCAGGCGCACCGATAATAGAGCCTGCTCCCCCAATTTTTATGATGGCACCGGTTGCTCCCACCATTTGATCACGTTCCAGATAGTCGTTGGTGTGTGCCATACCCAGAGAGTACAAAGGCAGTATGAAGGCGCCTAAAAGCCCCACATTTAAGTAAATGAAAATGGCGTTTGATGCATCGAGCTGCGACAGGGCGGCGGCTGTAAGAGTTCCGCCGGCGGCACAAATGGCAATAACAAAACGGCGATCAATGCGGTCCGATAACAGACCAAAGGGTGCCTGCGAAATTAAGCCTCCGGCAATAAAGGCGGCCATGAAAAAGGTAATTTGCAGAACACTAAGGCCTATGTAGGAAGCATACATTGGCCCTATACCGTAAAACATGGCGTAGCAGGCCTGCATTATAAACGCATTAATGACGCCCAGTGGAACAGTTTTCAGCAGCAGTGAAATGGGGACTTTTCTGTTTTCGTGCGTTGTAGGCTCAGCCGTAACGCTGACCAGAATTGGAATAAGCGCTAAGTTAATGAGCAGAGCGACAATTGCGAAAGCCACAAAACCGGCCGGATCGGCAACACCAAGAATAAGCTGCCCAACAATAAGCCCACTATAAATAATGACCAGATAGATTGACAGCAGGGTACCGCGACTGCGGTTATCAGCCATGGTATTAAGCCAGCTTTCAACGATGACGAAAATACCAGAAATAGCGAAACCAGTTATAAAACGCATGACGAACCAGACCACCGGATCAACCCAGATGGCCTGCATTAGAATACTAAAGGCAGCCAGTGCGGCAAGACCGCCGAATGAACGAATATAACCTACCCGACGAATATCTTTTGGCGCGCGAGTCGAGCCAAATAGATAGCCGATAAAATAGGCCGACATGATAAAGCCGGTAACCAGAGTACCAAAACCTTCAATGGTAGCTCGCAAACTTAACAGGGTACTGGTCATGCCAACACAGACCCCAATTAAACTGATACTGCCGAGCAATGAGCTGATACCGCGAAGTTGTTGTTTTAGCATGCCTTTGTCACTCTTCTTCTGTTTGTCGCAATACTACCGTTAGTGGCTTTATTTTCCTAGTGAAGATTCCCACAAGCTTATCCACAAGTTGTTACTTGCTGTTCGCTATCTGGCTGTTTAATATGCTCTCAAAGTCTTATTTGGATAATGACATGTCAAAGTCGCGGATTCATTATTTCGCTGCCAGTTTATTGTTTCTGTTTAGCCTTTTTATGGCTACGGATGCCGAAGCGAGGTTGATTGAAAATTTGTATTCAGCAGAAGTGCAAGTGTCTTCACAGAGTTCGTCTCACCGGCAACAGGCAATAGAGAAAGCGTTTGACCGTGTTATCATAAAATTAACGGGGCAAACCGAGTTGACGGGACATGACGCTATACAGCGAGCAAGGCGTGATGTGAATAATTACCTGGTGCAATACGGTTACAGCGAAAATGAAGGAAAGCGAACTTTAACGGCGACATTTGATGGCAGTAAGTTGCGCGTGTTGCTGGCAGAGCACCAGTTACCTTACTGGGGGAGTCGGCGACCGCAACTGATGCTGTGGATAGCGAAGGAAAACAGTAATGGGCAGCGGGTGATCATCGACAGTAATAGCGAATCCGTATTTACCCAGCAGCTCAGATTCTTTGCGCAGCAATACAGTATTCCAGTTCAGCTGCCTTTGATGGATTTGACAGACAGTTTCACCATAAACGCAACCGATGTCTGGGGGCGCTTTTTAGGCCCGGTGAGAACGACTACAGAACGTTACGGCACTGATGGTTTATTGGTCGGTCGTATGATTCGTCAGGATGATGAGGAAGAGCCCTGGAGTTTAAATTGGTTTGTTGAAGTCGGAGACGACCGTTTTTCTGGTGAAGTGACAGCAACGAGCCCGGACTGGCTTGCCGAGCCTTTGGTTGAGCAGCTAATGGCGCAGTTGGCTAAGCAGTACAGTGTTACCGCCGGCGATGAAAATGTTCGTAATACGTTAATGATTAAAGTTGAAAGGTTAAGTAGCTTAAGCCGTGTTTTAGAGTTGGAAGCATTTTTAGATAGCATTGTCTCTGTTAGTGAAGTTCGTTTACTTGAATACTCACAAGCTATGAGCGAATTTGAGATTGTGGTTAACGGCCCGGTTGATCAGATACTGCAGGCTATTAATCTGGATGGGCGTCTGGTTTCACAGGAAGTGGGCCCCTTTGTTGCGCCGCAGCAGGCCGAAACACCGGTTTACCGTTGGAATGAGAACCGCTGATGTCACCACAGCAACTACCGTTAGCCGTCCAGTTGCCGGATGACGAGATATTTTCTACCTTTCTTGCAGGCGACAACTTAACCTTATTAAGTTGGTTAGAAAGCTTGCCCGCAGCCGAGCCTCCATTAAAGAGAAGCCAGCAACTGACCTGGTTGTCGGGAGCGAGTGGGGTAGGTAAAAGCCATCTAATGCACAGCGTCATAGCCTCGGCCGGGTCACAATATCGTATTGCGTATTTACCTTTGCGCGAGCTGGCTAAAGCCGATGCATCTGCTGTTCTGCAGGGAATTGATCAGGCAGATCTTATTTGTCTGGATGATATTGATACGGTAACCCAGGAACAGAGCTGGAGTTTTGAGTTGTTCTCGCTTATTAATCGCGTAACCGACAATGAGTCGACGCGTTTAGTGATGACGGCCAAGCAGTCTGCGGCTCAAACTGAAGTGTTGTTACCGGATTTGCAATCGCGTTTCCAGTGGGCAACGGGTTTTCAGGTTCAGCCGCTGAATGACGAAGAAAAAATTAATGCGTTAATTTTGCGAGCGCAATGGCGTGGACTGGAGTTGCCGAGCGATGTCGCCGCTTTCATGACTCAACGACTGGGTCGTTCCATGCGAGATTTAATGAAAGCGTTAAACGAGCTTGATAAAGCCTCTATTACTTACCAACGCCGCTTAACAATTCCTTTTGTTAAGCAGGTTCTCGCAATTTAGTCGTAGTCTTTTAGTTTTTTCAGCCCTAATCCCTGAGCTCTTCCCTGATAGCGGGCATAACCTGTTGCGCCAATAAATGCACCGGTGGTAAATATCAGTTCCAGTATTGACCACACACGCTCATCCGGGTGGGTGTAGACCACAGTTAAGCCATGCAGAAAGTAAAACATTAAAACAAAGTTAGTCCATGCGTGGGTATAAGGTTTGCCTTTAACCAGCCCATGCAGAGGAAACAACAACGGCAGCACCCAGAGGAACAAAGCAATATAGGCTGGCAATGTGCCTGGCGCATCGGTGGGCATACCGTGCCACAATGCAACTAAAATGAGCAGTGGCCAGTAAAAAATTTGTGTTAACCAGCGGTAAAAGCGTGGAGATGTCGGCATTGGTAATTCCTATGATGAGAGCTTAGAAGCGGTTTGCGTGACTCGTTTACCTAAAGCGATAGCACATTGCTTTTCATGGTCAGTTAACTTACTGCTGTGCTCATGATGGCTGGCACCATAAGGTGAACCTCCGGACTGAGTCTGATGCAGAGCCGGTTCAGAATAAGGAATGCCAATCAGCATCATGCCATGATGCAGCAGCGGTAAAGCCAGAGTCAGCAGGGTGGATTCCTGCCCCCCATGCAGTGAACTGGAGGAGGTGAATACCGCACCGGGTTTGTCCGTTAACGTAGCCTGTAACCATTCGCGCGAGGTGCCTTCCCAGAACTTTTGCAAGCTTGAGGCCATATGACCGAAGCGGGTCGGACTGCCCAGAATAAGGGCATCACAGCTTTCAAGATCGGCGTTTTCAATTTCCAGATCGCGGTCACTGACGGCGTCGCTGCCGTGCCCAGTGCTGCGTAAAACCGCTTCGCCTCCGGCTGCCGTTACACCTTCTGCTATGGCATCAGCAAGCTGTTGAGTAGCCCCATTACGGCTGTAATAAAGAATAACGACGCGGGTCATTATAAAATATCCAGTACAGCTTCAGGAGGGCGGCCAATGGCTGCTTTATTACCCTGAATAACAATAGGGCGCTCAATAAGCTTAGGATTGTTAACCATTGCGGTAATCAATTCATCTTCGTTATTGATACCGGCCAGACCAAGCTCTTTATAAACGTCTTCTTTTTTGCGCATTAGCTGATCGGCAGAGAGCCCTAATTTCTCCAGAATCTCTTTTAGTTCTGCAGCATTAGGCGGCGTTTTAAGGTATTCAACAACGTCCGGCTCAATGTCATTCTGCTTGAGTAATTCAAGGGTCTGTCTTGATTTTGAGCAACGCGGGTTATGATAAATTGTTACTTGGCTCATAAGTATCGTACCTTGTAGTATCTGATTATTTGGTAAGTATGAGTCAATAGTAACGTAATTGAGGTAAGGAATGAAACTGAGAACGTTAGTGTGCGCGGCAGCTGCTTTGCTGATAACAGCTTGCTCGCAAGAGCCGGATGTGGTTACCGATGCCGACAATGAGCTTCGCTGGGGCAACCTCGGCGAAAAAACGGTGGTGGTAAACTACTTTGCTGAGTGGTGCGCTCCTTGTTTAAGAGAGTTACCGGAGTTAAACGAATTTAATCAGCACAAAGCAAAAGATGTAGAGTTAATAGGTGTCAGTTTTGACCCAATGTCTAACGCGGAACTGACTGAACTGAAACAGCGCCATGGCATTGAGTTTCAGTTGGCGCTGATGGAACCAGCGCCGAAGTTTCCCTTTCAGCGCCCGCAGATGTTACCGGCTACTTACGTCATAAAGCCCGATGGCAGTGTCAAAGGACCTTTAATGGGTGAGCAGGATCTAGAGTCGCTGGAAAATGCGGTTAATTCACATTAACGATTTTATTTGCTGCTCTAAGCTGCGCATTTGATCAATACGTGCATTCAGACGTTTATGCGTCAAATCGTTATCTGTATGGTTATGCGCGGTGTGCAGCTGGTCAATGGCCAGCCGGAAGTTTCCTCTTAATGCCAGTGCTTCAGCGCGAGTTTCGTACATGGCGGCTCGCTTACCACTGCGCTCATAAACCTGAGTGAGAAGGTCAAGCGCCAGCGCATGCTTTGGCTGTTTTAATAAAAAGTCGCGCAGAAGCTTCTCAGCTAATTCTGTGTCTTTTGCTTTGAGTGCCGCGTTAGCAAAGTTAAGCGTAATGACAGGCTCAGTCGGCTGCTGAATGTACTTGCCTCGTAGCCAGCTTAGAACCGTCTCGTAGTCTTCTTGCGCCAACAGAATATCGGTTTGTACATCAATGTAGAAGGGGTCATCAGGATAGCGCTCAAGTAGTGGCTGCATGAGCTTATAAGCTAAATCAATGTTGCCGTTGTCTAGCGCTCGTATGGCTAAACCATATTGCCCGGCTTGTTGGTTAATTGAATTGCTACTGGAGCGCATAGATTCAAAATCACTGTTCGTGGTGTTGCCAATGTACCGAGCCTGAACTCTGGTTTTAGCCAAGGCAAAGTCAAGGCTGGGAGCCACATCTACCCGTTGCATATTTTCAGCGCGAGCACGTGTGTCGGCTATGCGGGACTCGGGCAACGGGTGCGTCATAAGCATTTCCGGGGGCTTGCTGACATAGCGGTATTTTTCTGCCAACCGCCCGAAAAAATCGGGCGCGCCACGGGGATCAAAGCCGGCGGCTAACAACGTAGAGAGGCCTATACGGTCAGCTTCCATTTCATACAGCCGAGTGTAATTAATTTGCGACTGACCAGCCATGCCCATTGTGGCGTATAGGCCTGCAGCACCGGCCTCAGGGTTGGCCATACCGATTAAAATAGAGCCAATGATACCGGCTATGGTCATGGGCATACTGCGCTGTTGTTCCTGCATCCGGCGAACTATGTGACGTTGAGTAATGTGCGCAACCTCGTGTCCAAGTACCGCTGCGAGTTCTGACTCGGTTCTGGCTTCGTTAATCAGTCCCGTATGCACACCCACGTAGCCGCCCATGAAAGCGAAGGCGTTTATCTCTTTGTTATTTATCCAGAAAAAGTTAAAAGGGTAGCGCACGCCGCCGGTATTCCTGACCAACCGCTGGCCCATGCTGTTTAAATAACTGTCTAATACCGGATCGTGAACAATGGGCGCTTGTGAGCGTACCTGACGCATGTAAAAGTCACCGACAACACGTTCACGTTCAATACTCATGAAAGCCGCGCCGGTAGTTCCAATTTCAGGTAAACGTCGATTATCCTGCATGGCGCTTCCGGGAGCACTAAAGCTGATTGCAAAACTTAATAAACAAGCGGTGAAAGTGTGTATTATTTTGGTGGACATCAACTACTCATAGGCCAAATGAAATGGATTTAATCTGTTCTTAAGAACAAAATTCTTATCTTTAGTTCCTTTTTACTCTATGGGGTTATGGAAAGATTGCAAGGACTGATATTATCATCTCAACAAAGGTTAAGAGATAGTGGTTATGTGGGAATACATTCAACAGTGGTATCAACGGAAATTTTCTGACCCTAATGCAGTAACGTTGTTTCTGTTGCTGGTTGTTGTGGTATTGGTCATTGTGTTTTTCGGTAGCCTAATTGCACCGTTGTTAATTGCTATTTCTCTGGCGTATTTGCTGGATTGGCCGGTAATGCGACTGATGGGGCTTGGCTTATCTCGTTTAACTGCCACGATTATTACCTTCTCGTTATTTCTGGCATTAATGATGGTTACTTTGCTGACTCTGGTACCGGTTATATGGCAGCAAAGTACCACTTTGATCCAGGAAATGCCGGAGATGGTCACGAATTTGCAAATTTGGTTGCATAAATTGCCGGAAATGTTCCCGACTATTGTCGATGACAGTCAAATTACTGAATTTACACAGGAAGTAAAAAGACGAGCAGTGAGTTTAGGGGAAAGCCTGTTAACGGTTTCATTAACCTCTATCGTGGACGTCATGGCCATGCTGGTTTACCTTATCATCGTGCCGCTTTTAATCTTTTTTATGCTAAAAGACCGCGATATATTGATTGCTCATTTCAGCCGCCTATTGCCCTCAAATCGTCAGTTAATTTCGCAGGTAGGGCAAGAGATGAACCTGCAAATTATGAACTACATTCGCGGCAAAGCGATTGAAGTGGTGGTGGTGGCGATAGTTACTTTTGTCACCTTTAGCTTATTTGGACTGCGCTACTCGGCGCTGCTTTCCATTATGGTTGGTTTATCGGTTTTAATTCCATATGTTGGCGCTGCGGTCGCAACCATTCCGGTGGTGTTAGTGGCTTTATTTCAGTTTGGACCAACGGCGGCATTTGTTTGGGTCACCGTGGCTTATCTGATCATTCAGGCTTTGGATGGTAACTTACTGGTACCGCTACTGTTTTCAGAGGCAATAAGTTTAAACCCAGTCTACATTATTGCTGCGGTATTAATTTTTGGCGGCATATGGGGGTTCTGGGGCGTATTTTTTGCTATTCCGCTGGCCAGTCTGGTCAAAGCGGTATTGACAGCTTGGGACAGTGGAACCGGGGAAAAAGCAGAAGAGCAAACACCGCTTTAGCGCGGTGTTTGCTGATTGGAACTTAAGCTTGCTTAAGGTGTTCCAGCACCACGTCGTGGTGCTCTTTGGTCTTAAATTTATTAAATACTTTTGAAATGCTTCCGTCCTGCTCTACTAAAAAGCTAATACGGTGAATACCGTCGTATTCTTTACCCATAAACTTTTTCAGGCCCCATACGCCAAAATCTTCAGCCACTTTATGGTCTTCGTCGCTTAACAAGGTGAAGTTCAGCTCATCTCTGTCAGTAAATTTTGCTAAGCGCTTAGGCGCATCCGGGCTTATACCAACAGAGACAACGTTAAATTCCTCAAGCTGCTTGCGGCTGTCCCGTAAGTTTTGTGCCTGCACTGTGCAACCCGGTGTCATTGCTTTTGGGTAAAAGTAAACCAGTACCCTGTTCTTTTTTAACAACTCCGATAAGGTTACTGAGTTCTCGTTCGCATCCGGTAAAGTAAAGTCAGGCGCTTTATCGCCCTGTTGCAGTGTCTGCATTGCATTCTCCTGGAACTTAGTTAACAGTGCGAACATCATAGCGGACAGATGCCGTCTTGGAAAATACCATACCGGCAAAAGTTTATGGAACCTTCTTGGCAAGTTAGGTTCCTATCACTTGTGTTTCGTCAGGGCTGGCATTACCATTGGAGCCCCAATTTAGGACTTGGAGAATGTATGCTTAAGGGCAGTATTGTCGCTTTAGTTACCCCTTTTACAAAATATGGCAATGTTGATTACAGTGAACTCGAGTTTCTGGTTAATAAACATTGCGAAGCGGGTACCGACGCTATTGTAGCGGTTGGCACGACAGGGGAGTCAACAACCTTAACGCATGAAGAACACATTGATGTCGTTAACGCCATGGTCGAACTGAGTGCCGGGCGCATTGATATTATTGCTGGAAACGGTTCAAATTCGACCAGCGAAGCCGTGCAACTTACAGAAAAAATGACCCAGGCGGGTGTCAGTGGCTTCTTAAATGTTACGCCATACTACAATAAACCTTCTTTAACTGGCCTGGTTGCACATTATAAGGCCTGCGCCGATGCCACGGATAAACCTCAAATTTTATATAATGTTCCGGGGCGGACTAGCCTTGATATGACACCGGATATGGTCGAACAGTTGGCAAAAATTGATAACGTTATTGGTATAAAAGAAGCGACCGGTGACGTGAGTCGGGTACAGGAACTTAAAAAACGCTGTGGCGATGATTTTATCTTATTAAGCGGTGACGATCCTACCGCACGCGAATTTATGTTCGCGGGTGGTCATGGTGTTATCAGTGTTACTGCTAATATTGTTCCTGCCAAAATGAAAGAACTGGTAACTGCGGCACTCGCTGATGACAAAGAAAACGCGAATCAGCTCGATGCTGAGCTGGCACCTTTGCATAATATGTTATTCGTTGAATCCAACCCCATTCCGGTAAAATGGTCGCTTGCATTAATGGGCTGGGTCAGCGCAAATTATCGTCTGCCATTGACACCTCCGGGAGAGAGTAATCAACAATTGATTGAGTCAGTGTTACAGAAAGCAAACCTACTGAATATTCAGGAGTCGTAATGAAATTGTCTCGCCTTGCGTGGATGGGCGTAGCTGCCGTAGTTGTAACAGGTTGTTCGTCGGTAGAAAAAGAACGTGCCAGCGGCGGGTTTGAATATGTGAACATTCAACCTACTGCCACACTGAATATTCCGGATGGTCTGGAGAAGCCGGAAAAAGGAACGCAATATCAAATTCCGGATACGAACATAGCACCGGCTCCAGTCGGTTATAAAGTCAATATTATGGCTCCGCAACAGGTTCGTCCTATTGGACTGGGTAGTCGGGTGTTAGAAACTGAAACCGAAACCCGGGTGTACTTTGACATTGTCGACGGTATGGGCGATTCAGTAACCGAATTTGTTCGTCAGGCGGCATTTGATGTACTCGAAAGACGCGACGTTAAATGGGAAGAAGCCGGTGATAATCGTTGGCTTACTGAACAAATGACGGTACAGCAAACCATTGAGGGCGACAGCGGATTTTTCGGCATTGGCGGAGAGAGTGACAGTGATCTGGAAAGAACTTTCCGTTATGAATTGACTCAGGAAACCGAATCGCATCAACGCAGCACCGCACTGCGAGTCGATATTAACGACTTCACTCAGGTTGTTGGTGGTGAGCAGCAAGAAGTTGCGCCTTTGGTGGTTCGTAATTTGGAAGCTGACTTACTCAACGCGATTATTTCGGAAGTTAACCGGAAACAACAACTGGCTGTAGCTCGTGAAAAAGCGGCCGGTATCGAAACCAGCTTGTCAAAAGCTGCAGAAGGGAATTCGGTTTTCATTGTTGAAGACAGTTTTGAGCAAGCATGGCCATTAGTTAATTTAGCTCTTCAGAATATTGGTTTTGAGGTTGAAGATTTAAACCGCGAGACAGGAACCTATTTTGTTGAGTACAGCGAACCCGGCAGTGGCTTCCTGTTCATTGGTGGTGATGACTACGAAGACCTGGGCATTGCTGCAGGCGAGTACGAATTCCGTTTACTGGAAGATGGTGAGAATACCTCGGTTACTGTTTACCAGGGTGACGAAATTGTCTCTGACGAATGGGTTAATCAAGTATTTGAAGCCTTTAAAAACGCTGTTAAACAGCAAAGCCAACTTTAACTTAAGCGCGAGTGGAAAGATTCATGGAAAAACGCAGTGAACTGTATCGGGGAAAAGCAAAGACGGTCTACCATACCGACGATCCTAACCGCCTGGTGCTGGAGTTTCGTAATGATACTTCAGCGTTCGACGGCGAAAAGGTCGAACAGCTTGACGACAAAGGCATGGTGAACAATAAGTTTAATCATTTTATTATGTCGAAGCTGGAAGAAGCGGGTATACCGACGCAGTTAGATGAGCGCTTGAGCGATACCGAGTCTTTGGTTAAAAAATTAGATATGATACCGGTAGAATGCGTTGTCCGTAACGTGGCAGCAGGTTCTCTGGTGCGCCGTTTAGGTGTTGAAGAAGGCAAAGAGCTAAACCCACCGACATTCGAATTTTTCTTAAAGAACGACGCGCTGCACGACCCTATGGTCAACGAATATCATATCCAGGCCTTTGGCTGGGCAACAGCAGAGCAAATTGAGAAAATGAAAGACCTAACCTTTAAAGTGAACGACGTTTTAAAAGCTCTGTTTGCTGATGCGGGTCTGTTGTTGGTGGATTACAAGCTTGAGTTTGGCGTGTTTGACGGCCGAATTATGCTTGGCGATGAGTTTACTCCGGATGGTTGCCGCCTTTGGGACGCAGAAACTCGCGAAAAGCTCGATAAAGACCGTTTTCGCCAGGGCTTGGGCGGTGTTGTTGAAGCCTACCGTGAAGTGGCTAAGCGCCTTGGCGTAACGCTGGGCTAATCTTTATTTTTGTTTGTAGTGTCCTGGTCGGAGTCATCTTCAGTTTTGGATGATTTCGTATCAGGCCATTTAAACTTAGCGGTATACTTCAGCACCATGAGGTTACTTACAACCACGCCTACTACCAGTAATATTATTAACCACACTAAATAGCCGTCCATCCGTCGTCCTCCGTTATTGTATCAATGTACTGATTCTTTATTTGTGTCAGGTTATCCAGGATAATGGGTTTCCCCTCTATGGCTAACGAGCCTATGGTTTCTGCTAACAATTCGAGGCTTAATTGCTTACGGCACTTCTGTGAGAGTGCGCGGTAGCTTAAGTGCCAGGGCTCCTGTGCTACACCGCCCTGATAGCGTGCATAAGGAAAGAAAAAGCCACTTTCGTGGGCATGCCGGGTTAGCCATTGCCAAAGTTCGTGACAAGGGCCGGATTGGTCAATGTACTCGCCGGGAACTAATTGCAGTTTCAGTTCTCTGCCCTGAAAAGGGCGGGGGTCGTAAATATCAAAATCACTTCCCCAGTGGTGACGGCTACTGCCCGGTAATGCAGACCAATGCAAAATGGCGTGCATTTTCTCTACGTCGTCTAAGTTTGATGCATCCAGTAGCTCGCCCTCTTTGGAGCGAAGGGGAAGCTTACCCCGCCATTTTCTATTCCAGATAGACAGTTGCCGGTCCAGTGAGCGGAAGCCACTGGCTATGGCTAACTCAATACCGTCAGCAGCCGCTGCTTTTTGCATGGCGAGATAAGCTTCTGCTGCATCGGGATACAGTTTATGCCCATCGACTGCGGTTAAGTGTGTTTCGCAGGCACCTGTCAGTTCTGTGCTGCTTAACATAAAAGCTTCTCCAGACAACGGTAATAAACGTCACTGAGTTTATCTAAATCATTGACTTTAACGCATTCGTTCACTTTGTGAATGGTAGCATTTACGGGTCCCAGCTCAATGACCTGAGCTCCGGTCGGGGCGATAAAGCGTCCATCAGATGTGCCGCCTGCAGTAGAAAGTGTGGTTGAAAACCCACATTCGTGTTCAATTGCCGCCTGCACGGCTTCAACTAACGCGCCTGACTCCGTTAAAAAGGGTGGTCCGTTAAGCTTCCACTGCAGGTTGTATTTTAACGAGTGCTTATCGAGAATGGCCTCTACTCGTTGCTTAATTTTCTCGGCTGTGAGCTCGGTCGAAAAGCGGAAGTTAAACTGGGTATCAATACGCCCGGGGATAACATTGCCTGCACCGGTTCCCGCCTGAATATTAGAGACCTGAAACGTGGTTGGCGGGAAACTGGCGTTACCTTTGTCCCATTCTTCATTAATCAGCTCGCTGAGTGCCGGGGCAAGATCATGAACCGGATTTTTCGCCAAATGTGGATAAGCAACGTGACCCTGTATACCTAAAACAGTCAAATCTCCGGTTAAGCTGCCTCTGCAACCGTTCTTAACGATATCACCCAGGGTGTCCGTACTAGACGGCTCTCCGACAATACACCAATCTATGTTTTCGTTACGTTCCTGCAGTGTTTCAATGACACGCTTGGTGCCATTAATAAAGGGGCCCTCCTCGTCACTGGTTATGAGGAAGCTTATGTCGGCATCGACATTCGGATAGTCTTTAATAAACCGTTCCGTCGCGGTTACCATCGCCGCCAGGCTGCCTTTCATATCAGCGGCTCCGCGTCCGTATAAATACCCTTCGTGTGTCGTCGGTTCAAACGGTGGAAACTGCCAGTCATTGATGTCGCCGGGCGGAACAACGTCGGTATGGCCAGCGAAGCAAAACAGTTTACGGCCTTGCCCACGCCTTGCCCACAAATTAGTGGTGTCTTCAAATATCATAGACTCAAGGTTGAAGCCCTGAGCCGCAAGCCGCTCACCGATAAGTTGCTGACAGCCTTCGTCTTCTGGTGTAATCGACGGGCGGGAAATGAGCTCACGGGCAAGCTGTAATGTCTCTGAACTCATAAGTAGCGTTCGCTCCAGAGTTTCTCATTAAAACCACAATGAACAGCCTGGCCGGACTCAACTAATGGACGTTTAAACAGCGTTGGTTGTTCGGCAACTAATTCCGCTATGGCATTAGCGTCGTCAAAAGATTTTTGCTCATCTGACAGGTTGCGCCAGCTGGTGCTGCGCTTGTTCAGTAAAGATTCTGCCGGCAGTTTTTGTAACCAGCCGCTGACGGTTTCTTTTTGCAGTGGCTGCTGGCGAACATCAATAAATTCGTAATCGACTTCGTTTTTATCTAACCATTTAAGTGATTTTTTAACGGTGTCGCAGTTTTTAATGCCATAAACGCGCAACATAGGTAGAGCTCCTGTCGATGTTAATAAGTAATAAGCGGACTGTCTTTCGCAGTAATAAATCCAGCGTTTAGCCATTGCGGTGATTCGCTACCGTGCCCGGAGTTTAATGAACAAAGCAAGACAGCAAGGCGTTGTTGTGACGGCTTTAAGCTGCGCAGTAGCGACTGGTTAATCTTAACCAGAGGATCGCCATACTTAACCTCTGCCTGTTCGCGACAAAGCACAGTTAAAGCTGCATGATGTCCGAACGCATCGCCGGAACCTATGACTAATTGTAAGGAATAGGTGTCGTTTAAGCGTAACGACAAGTAATCGCCACTACTGCTGATGTGGGTCAATGAGCCATCGGCGGGGGCGTATAGTGTGCTGCCGGTCACCTCAATGACAATACCTTTGCCAAGCAGGCCATGTTGGCATACTGCGGCTGAAGGTTGTGCTGCTATGATGCGACCGGTTACCGGCGCATAAAGAGAAGGAAGCTGACTTGTTGTCACTGCTGACACCATGCGACTGACTAATTCAGGTAGTATAGTGGCAAAGCTAAAGCTTCCGTGCAACTGTATCCACATTAACTGTGGATATCTTTGTGAACTACACGGTTGTAACAGTGTAACTTAATGAAAAATAAAGATAATATTAAAAGTGCGAATATCGTACAATAGCTCAGTAATCGATTATAATTACAGCAGGTTTGTTTAAGAGGTCACCATGAGTCGTTCATTTTTAGCGGTTTTAAGAGATGGAAAGAGGTATGCCGATAAATGGCCTCATCATTCAGTTGTTGCCGCTATGGCAGAATCGCGAATTATCCCCATAACTCGCAAAGCTATTAGCTGGACTCCGGGAATAGCGGTACTCAATGCTGTTCTGACCTGGCAGTTTATGCCGCAGGAGCAATTGGCTCCGGGGCTGATGCTGTCACTCATTATGTTGAGCTTACCCTTGCAGGGATTGTATTGGCTAGGCTGGCGCTCCAGACAACCATTAAAGCCAATGTTACGGAGTTGGTATAAAGAGCTGAGAGATAAACTGAGAAAGCAGGGCGTTGAGTGTCAGCCACAGGGTGAGAAAGGCCCTGAATATATGGATTTGGCGATTATCTTGCGTAAAGCACTGGAAACATTGCCGCCGGAAGAGCATTAAGGCCAGCCGACGGCAAAATAACTATCAGTCTTTAAAGGTAGACCAGACGGGCGCATGATCCGAAGGTTTTTCTATGCCTCTTAGCTCATAGTCTATACCGCTGTCTTTGCATTGCTCGGCAAGAGCTTTAGTGGCAAGGATAAGATCGATGCGTAAACCGCGGTTGTCATCAAAGCCTCGTGAGCGGTAATCAAACCAGCTGAACTGGTTATCCACATCCGGGTTCAGCTGACGATAAGTATCAGTAAAACCCCAGTTCATTAATCTTTGTATCCATTCCCGTTCTTCCGGAAGGAAGCTGCATTTTCCGGTTTTAAGCCAGCGCTTGGCGTTATTCTCGCCTATACCAATATCCAAATCGATACGGGATATATTCACATCCCCCATAACAATTACCGGCTGATCAGGCGAAAGGTCGTTATCCAGATAGCTCATTAAGTCCTGATAAAACTTTTCTTTAGCCGGAAATTTCGTAGGGTGGTCACGGCTTTCGCCCTGCGGGAAGTAGCCATTTAAAATACGTACATGTCCACCCTCTGCCAGCGGATAATCACCCATTATCATGCGGCGCTGCGCTTCATCATCGTCAGTAGGGAAGCCAAACTGCGGATTCTCCAGTGGTTTTTTACTGAGCATGGCCACGCCGTAATGACCTTTCTGGCCGTGGTAAATAACGTGATAACCCATGGCTTCCACGTCTTTTAACGGAAACTGGTCGTCGTGTACTTTGGTTTCCTGCAGGCCGATAACATCGGGCTGATGTTTATCAATTAATGCCTGTAACTGATGCAGTCGCGCTCGTATGCCATTGATATTGAATGAAATGATTTTCATGAAATGTCCTGTAAATAAGCCTCTTTATCGGCTTAGGATAACACAGCAAAGCGCAAACTTGGGATGCGAAAGCGACAGAAAATTCGTATACTCGAGCGATGCTTTTAAGAGGGGGACTAGCGTGCAGAATGTGTTAAATAATTTGGGCATGATGATTCGCCTTCATTTTTACGAATTAGCTATGGCGATCATTGCCACTTTATTGGTTATTTATGGCGCTGAAGTAAACCGCATGGTGAAAAGGCAGGTAGCGCACTGGCACTTTGTGTTCAGGACTTTGGTCTTTATTGTGGTTTGTGCTTTTGGTTACGGTTGGCTGACCGTCTGGTTTACGCCTGTTTTAGCCGGCTGGTTAAGTCTTATTCCTTTGCATCTGCTGGCGGTCAGTACCATTGGAATATTATTCTTCTTAGGTTTTCTCGCAGAAAGAAAACGACAACTGTAAAACAGGGAAGTTGTATGACGGATTGGATTAATATAAAAGCAGGCTCGTCGGCTTATCAGCATATTCAGGAGCAGGGGCTGAGAGCCGACGACATCAGTTTGCTGTTAGGTGCCTCCGGCGGACCGAAGTGGTTTGTGCTTCAGGGATTTGATAAATGGATGTTCGGGGAATTCTTTAAAGATAAGAAAGCGCCGCTGAATACTCTGGGAACTTCTGCCGGGGCCTGGCGTTTCGCGGCATTGGGGCAACAAGATCCAGTTGCTGCCAGCGATTTATTTTGTCGTTTGTACAGAACCCAGACTTACAGTGCAAAGCCCGACAGAAATGAAATTACCAGCGAAGCCAAAGACTTGCTGGCCAAGTACGTTCCTGATCAGGCGGTAACAGAAATACTGGGACAGTCAGCGGTTCGCCATCATTTTATTGTGGCACGTTGCCGGGGCTGGACAGCAGCCGAAACAAAAAAGCAGATGCTGGGATTACTAAGTTCAGCTTTCGCCAACAGCTTGAACCGCCGCTGGTTAGGCCGGTTTTATGAGCGTGTTATCTTTCATCATCCACAATCAGACTTAAGCTTTGCAAAAAGCTGGAACGACTTACCGACACACCATGTTGAACTGACCCAAAATAACTTTCAGAAAGCGTTGCTGGCGACCGGTTCAATTCCTTTGGTACTGGACGGTGTGGCCGATATTCCCGGAGCACCTAAAGGTATTTATCGTGATGGTGGTGTTACCGATTATCACTTTGACCTGGACTTCTCTGACGTGAATGGTTTGGTGCTTTACCCTCACTTTCATAAAGAAGCCATTCCGGGTTGGTTCGATAAACGATTGAGTTGGCGCAGAACCACCGGTAAGACATGGCCGGGTGTCGTGTTTATTACGCCGTCGGAAGATTTTATTCAATCACTGCCTTACGGGAAAATTCCCGACCGCACTGACTTTGCCAAGCTGGACGCTTCAACTCGTATTGATTACTGGGAAAAAGCGGTGGACGCGGGAAAACGTATGGCGGATCAACTTCAGGATTGGGTTGCTACCGGGAAAATACGAGAAAAAACAAAGTTGTGGTTACCTTAGCCTACAAACCATGCACGTCAAAACTGGCGTCGCAAATTTGTTCAAAGCGCTCGGCGGCAAGCTGGCGGGCGCTGTTTAATTGTCTTGCCGTCAGCTTGTGCAGAAAACCATCAATAATTTTAGCGGCTTCGTTTTCACCGGCCCGATCCGCTAAGGTTAGCCAGCAACACGCGTGGAAAATACTCTCTGGTAAATCCTTACCTTGTAAAAACATTTGCCCTAAGTACAACATAGCCTTGCTGTGACCAAATAACGCTGCACGCCGAAAGTGCTTGGCGGCTTCAAATCCTTGTTCTGCTTTAAGTAAGTCTGCGGCTCGAACGTAATGATGCTTTGCAAAACGTTGCCAGTATTCAGGGCCCCGGATGGTTGGCTTTTGTCGACCAGGCAAACGGGTTTGCGCCAACTCTATGAGTTGATCAACTTGTGTCAGCAGAGCTGTTTGCCATTCATTGACGTTTGCCTGGGTCATCCGAGTTTCGTTGTTTTTATGTTATTGTTTTTGCCAGTGTACACCAAGTTGCTACTGCGGCAAACTGGTTGCAAGAAAGCCTTTAAAGTGAGTCCGAATAAATGCCGACACGTATTTCCAATGAAAACCTCGCAGCTCTGCTGAATGTGGGAAGTCATTTAAGTCTGTTTATCTGGGAAGATGCTCCGGGATGGCCGGTGCGTTTTGTTTCAGACAACATAGAAGACCTTTTAGGGTATAAGAAAACGCGTTTAGAAAGCCATGAACTTCAGTACCGGGATCTTATTCATCAGGACGACTTGCCCCGAGTCATGGAGGAAGTCAATTCACTTCTTATCAAGAAGTCCGGCTCTTCATTGACTCATCAGGATTATCGCGTAAAGCATGCTAACGGACACGACGTATGGGTATCCGATACCACGGTATTATTACGCTACGAAGATGGAGAGAATCATCTTTACGGTTATTTAATTGATATTACTGAGCGGAAGCAGCTGCAAATTGCGCTAGAAATGGAACGTAATCGGTTACGTCTTATTTTGGACGCGACCCGTTTAGGCACCTGGGAGTGGAACCCACAAACCGGCGTTACCATTTTTAACCAACGCTGGGCCAGTATGTTTGGCTGGGACGTCTGCGAGCTGGAGGCGAATGTAGAAAGCTGGTCGAGCCGATTACACCCTGAAGATTACGACGACGTATGGCAGGCCATTAAAAATCACCTGGACGGAGTAACGCCTTTTTACGAGAGTCTTCATCGTATAAGGCATCGTGATGGTCATTGGGTTTATGTGCTGGACCGCGGAAAAATCATAGAGCGGGACAGCGAGGGCAGAGCCATTCGTTATACCGGAACCGTTACCGATGTGTCGGAACAGAAGAAAGCCGAGTTAGATGCGTTAAAAGCCGCTCATGCAAAAAATGTGTTTCTGGCGAATATGTCACACGAAATCAGAACTCCGTTACACGGTATACTGGGTATCGCGTCTGTGCTGGAGTCAACTGAGCTTAACCCACATCAACAGCAATTGCTGGGCACAATAAAAAATAGCGGCGATTATCTGCTGACGACGTTAAATGATGTGCTTGATTTAACCCAGGCCGAAGAGGGGCAGCTAAAAGTCAAAAGGGGTGTTCACTCGCCGGCAAAGGTGTTAAGTCATGTCATTCAGCTGTTTGAACAGCCGGTAAAAGAGAAAGGCCTGGTATTTATTATTGATATTGATGCCGATATTCCGAAGCGAACATTAATGGATCGGGCTCGTATTGCTCAGGTGGTCAGTAATTTAGTCAGCAATGCTTTAAAGTTTACCGAACGAGGCTCCATAGCGATTAAAGCAAGCTGGGAAGCTGATAGCGAAAAGCAAAACGAAGGCGACCTTATCGTAAAAGTAAAGGATACCGGAGTAGGTATTTATGATACTCAGCGTATTTGGCAGCTTTTTGAGCAAGAGCAGGATGGATTAAACCGTACGGAAGGCGGCAGCGGGCTGGGGCTTGCTATAGTGCGTAACCTGGTGCAGTTATTAAACGGTACGATTCAGGTGGATAGCGAACCTGAACAGGGGTCCTGTTTCACGCTTTGCATACCAATGAGCGTTCAGCCTGAAAGCTTAAACCAACCGGAGCCGAATGATGTGCCTAAGTTATCGAAAAAACAGGTTCTGGTCGTTGATGATAATAAAATCAACCAATTGATAATAAAAGAAATGTTGCTGTCACTTGACCAGTATGTTGATTTGGTAAGCGATGCCCATAACGCGTTAAAGATGATGCAGGCCAGAGACTACGACGTGCTGTTTATGGATCTTCATATGCCGCATATGGATGGTATGGAAGCGACCAGAACGTTGCGGAATATGCACATTCATCAGCCTTACGTGATTGCGCTTACTGCGGATGCCTATCCCGAAACACGAACCCAGGCATTGCGTTCTGGTATGGACGATTACGTGACAAAACCCTTTGTTAAAGCCGATATAGCGAGAGTGCTGGAGCGCTTTGAACTGATGTTATCCAGAAAGCCCACCGATTAGCACCGCCAGAGTGTCTGTTGTACCATAGGTCCAATTTTAAGCTTAATGTAAAGGATATAGAATGGAATTTAGCAGTAGCTCTCAGTATGTCGTGTCGCAAGAACTGGCGACAGCCGTCAATGCCGCCGTAACACTAGAGAAGCCTTTATTACTGAAAGGTGAGCCGGGCACGGGTAAAACTCGTCTTGCCGAGGAACTGGCAAATGCTTTAGATACCGAGTTGCTGCAATGGTCAATTAAATCGACTACAAAAGCACAGCAGGGCCTGTACGAATACGATGCTGTCTCTCGTTTGCGTGATAGTCAGCTGGGCAGTGAAAAAGTACACGATATTAGTAACTACATTCGCCCCGGTAAATTGTGGCAGGCGTTTACCGCGGAAAAACGTCCGGTTCTGCTCATTGATGAAATTGATAAAGCGGATGTTGAGTTTCCGAATGACTTGTTGCACGAATTGGACCAAATGGCGTTTCACGTTTATGAAACCGGTGAGCAAATTAAAGCCGAGCAACGCCCTATTGTGCTTATTACCTCGAACAATGAAAAAGCTTTGCCCGATGCGTTTTTACGCCGCTGCTTTTTCCACTACATTCAGTTTCCTGACAGTGACACATTAAAAGCCATTGTCGATGTCCATTTCCCGGATTTACACCGTGATTTACTGGATACCGCGTTAGCGCTGTTCTTTGAATTGAGAGATGTGCCCGGGCTGAAGAAAAAGCCGTCGACATCGGAGTTACTGGATTGGTTGCGCTTATTATTGGTTGAAGATATTGATGCTAATGAATTGCGTAAAAGCCGTAAACAAGGCGGCCTACTGCCTTTATCAGGTGCGTTACTTAAACACGAACAAGATGTGGAGCGCTTAGCTGAATACGCTCGCATTCAACGGCGCTAATTCGCATTATGTTTATAGATTTTTTTCAAACCCTGCGACGGCACGGACTAAAGACCAGTATTACCGAATGGCTGGATTTACTCAGTGCCATGAAAGCCAACTTAGCTTTCGCTGATGTAGAGCAATTTTATTATTTATCGCGACTTATTCTGGTAAAAGATGAGTCCCAGTATGACAAGTTCGACCGTGCCTTCAGCGAATATGTGGATAAAGTTGCCAAAGTTGATGTGACTGAGAAAATTCCGAAGGACTGGTTAGAGAATGCCTTGAAACGCAAGCTGAGCGATGAAGAAAAGAGTAAAGTTCAGCAGTTGGGTAGTCTGGATGAGCTCATGAAAACCTTTCAGGAACGTTTAAAAGAACAACAAAAACGCCATCAGGGCGGTTCTAAGTGGATAGGTACGGGCGGAACCTCGCCTTTTGGTGCTTACGGTTATCACCCCGGTGGTATCCGCATTGGACAGGGTGGCAACCGAAACCACAGCGCAGCTAAAGTATGGGACAAGCGGGAGTTCCGCGACCTGGACGATAATGCCCGGCTTGAGCAGCGTGGTTTTCAGGTGGCGCTTAGGAAGCTGCGTCAGTTTGCCCGCACCGGCGCCGCGACAGAGCTCGATTTAAACGGCACCATCGAAGCTACCTCAAAAAAAGGCGGTTTACTTGACTTGAAGTGGCAGTCTGAGCGCCATAATGCCGTTAAAATCATTCTGCTGCTAGACGTTGGCGGCTCAATGGATGACTATGTGTATCAGTGCGAGCAGTTGTTCACCGCACTAAAAAACGAGTTCAAGCATCTGGAGTTGTTTTACTTTCATAACTGCGTGTATGAAGGCGTGTGGCGGGAAAATTCGCGCCGGCGTGAGGAGCAAATTCCGACTGAGCAGTTAATTCAGACTTATGGCGAGGACTATAAGCTGCTATTTGTCGGCGATGCTACTATGGGGCCGTATGAAATAGCTTACCCGGGTGGCAGTGTCGAACACTGGAATGAAGAGCCCGGCGAAGCCTGGATGAACCGGTTGACTGGTCATTTTGAAAAAGTCGCCTGGCTTAACCCGCAGCCAGAGGAGCATTGGCGTTATTATATGTCGGTTAGAATGATTCACGATTTAGTGGGTGAAAGAATGTACCCATTGACTCTTGATGGACTTGAAAGGGCAATGAGCAGACTGCGATGACACCTTTACTGCCCGGGTGCCCGGACAATCAGTTTAAATTGCTGGAAGATGCTCACCGGGCGCTGATTGAACGAGTGAGGTTAATACGCCAGGCCCGGCAGCACATTGCGTTACAGTACTATTTGTGGCGCCCTGACAGCAGTGGGCTTACCCTGCTGAAGGAGTTACTGGATGCCGTTGAGCGTGGTGTGCGGGTTGACCTCCTGCTGGATGATTTGCACAGCAAACCGTTAGAACCTTTATTGCGAGATTTATCCTCCCGCGCTAATTTCAATATTAAGCTTTTTAATCCTTTTAAGCACAGACGCTGGCGCTGGCTAAACTGGTTAACCGACTTTAAGCGCATGAACCGGCGAATGCATAATAAATCGATGCTGGTAGATGCTGAAGTAGGTATTGTCGGTGGGCGAAATGTTGGTAACGAGTATTTTGGTACACATGCCGGGCAATTGTTCTCCGATCTTGATGTGATAGCAAAAGGCAAAATCGTTAAGACGTTACTTGAGGACTGGCAGCAATACTGGAACTGTTCTTTATCGGTTGCGGTTAACGCCATAAGGTCGTCGGATAAACCCCGATTGTTTGACGATATTTGGATGGGTTATCAAAAGCAACCGGAGCTTAGAGATTTACACCAGTTTGTGCTTTCTGATGAACACCTTACGGGCACTCCCCAAAGTGACACTGAAACCTGGTATAGGGCTACCGGGACGGTTGTCAGCGACGACCCTTTAAAAGCTCAGCCTGATAGCAAACCGAGCCGTCTGGTGACGCAGCAGCTGACGCAAACTCTGGGTTTGGCAAAGCGATCTATTGTTATGGTTTCTCCTTACTTTGTACCAACGCCTACGGGGGTTAAAGAGCTGGAGAATTTGTCGGAGCAGGGAATAAAAATCCGAGTGTTGACTAATTCACTGGCAGTAACTGACGTTCCGGCGGTACATGCGGGCTACCAGCGACATCGACGTCGTCTGTTGTTGTCCGGCGTAAAGCTGTTTGAGCTAAAACGCACCGAGGAAAAACCCTTACGCAAAGATATGCGCCCTTATTTCAGGCGTTCGGCGTCGAGCCTGCATGCTAAAACCGTGACAGTGGACAGTGAGAAAGTTTTTGTTGGGTCATTTAATTTTGACTCGCGTTCAGCGCAAATTAACACAGAGTCTGGGCTTTTAATTGAGTCAGCGGAGATGGCGCAGAGAATTAACGCGATGTTTGAGCACGAATTGCCGTTACGAACCTATGAGGCCCGAATTAATCGTTTTTATAAACTGTACTGGCTGGATAAAAGTAAAATACCGGCGTTACGACTCTACAAAGAGCCGGGAGCCGGTATTTGGCGACGCCTGGCGGTTTGGTTAACCGCCAGGTTACCGGTTGATCATTTACTCTAGCTTAGAGTTGCTATTAATTATAAGCGATTCAGTGGAACCTTCAGGTAGACAGTACCGTTATCTTCTGCAGGCGGGAGCTGTCCGGCGCGAATGTTTACCTGAATTGATGGAATAATGAGTCGGGGCATATTCAGTGTCGCGTCGCGTTCTTCACGCCATTTCACAAACTGCGCTTCTGTGGCTTTGCCGCCAACGTGAATGTTATTTTGTTTTTGGTCCGCTATCGTTGTTTTGCATTGATGTTGACGTCCTTCCGGCGGGTAGTCGTGGCAAATATACACTTCGGTGGTGTCTTCCAGTTCAAACAATTTTTGAATAGAACGGTACAGGGTACTCGCGCTGCCGCCCGGAAAATCACATCTGGCTGTGCCTACATCGGGGTTAAAAAGTGTGTCGCCGACAAACACTTTGTTTTCATTAATTACGTACGCAATATCTGCGGGTGTGTGTCCCGGTGTATGTATCACCCGAATTGTCATTGAACCTAGGTGAAAGGTCTCGCCATCTTGCAGAAGTTTGTCAAAATGTTCTCCGTTAGGGAGAAATTCTTTGTCCAGGTTATAAACCTGCTTAAACGTTTTCTGCACTTCTGTAATGTGTTCACCAATAGCAATAGGTGCCCGTAGATGTTCTTTCAAATAAGGTGCCGCGCTTAAGTGATCTGCATGAGCGTGAGTTTCTAATAACCATGCAACACTAAGCTTATTGTCTTTAACAAACTCGATAATACGGTTAGCGCCTTCGGTGTAGGTTTTCCCGGAGGCATAATCAAAGTCGAGTACCGGATCAATAACAATGGCGTCTTTACTTTCTGAATCGTAAACGACATAGCTGAAAGTTTCGCTGTCGTTATCTAAAAACGCCTCAATCTGAATTTTCTCTACCTCACTCATGGTTTTGACTCCACGCGGTTGCGGCCTTCACTCTTGGCCTGGTACAGAGCTTTATCTGCAGCAACGAGTAAACTTGAATGGTCAGCATAGTGGTAGCTGCTTGCTACACCAATACTAACGGTAATCTTCATATCCTCAACTAAATCGTCAAAGCGGGTTGTGGCAATACGCTCGCGCATTCTCTCACTGGCTTCTCTGGCAACTTCCAGTTCAGAGTTGGTAATGAGGACCGCAAACTCTTCGCCCCCCCAGCGGGCAACGTAGTCTACCTCTCTTATTTCATCATTTAAAATTTCAGCCAGACGAATAAGCACTTTATCACCGATAGTATGCAAATAGCGGTCATTAACTTCTTTAAAATAATCGACATCAAGAATGGCCAGACTTAGATAGGTTCCGTCGCGACGACAACGATTCAGTTCATGTTGCAGGTGCTCATCAAACGCCCGGCGGTTACCCAGGTTAGTCAGAGGATCTTGTCGAGCCATGGTCTCTAAATCGGCGGTTTTCTCTTTGACCATTTGTTCAAGTTGTAAACGAGTTTTGTTGTATTGATTAAGACGCGCGCGAACGATAATTAAAATCAACAGGGCAGTGATCAAAGAGGCAATAATCCAGAACCAGGGTTGCATCCAAAAATGAGCTGACTGTCGGAATGAAAAATAGTCGGGTTGGCTCCACTGGCCTCCTGGGTATCTTGCTCTTACCTGAAAAACATAGTCTTCTGCTGGCAAAGTCGTGTATTCAACCGAATTGAATGAGTTTTTATCCACCCAGTCTTCATCAAAACCTTCTAAGCGTACCTGATAATCAATGTGCTCAGCCATAAGGTAACCGGGAGCAACGAATTCAAATACAATGCGGTCAGTATCTGCGCCCAACTCTTCGCCAAAAATCACGGTTTTGTTGTCCGCTTTTACCGACTCAATATTGACCTCCGGAGGGAGGTTACCAATTTTGGTGATGGTATTCGGGTCAACGACAGAGACGCCTTTACTTGTTGCCAGCCAGATGCGGCCATCGGAACTCTCGAGAATTGAAGGGCCACCGGTATTAATTTGGGCACTTTCAAGACCATCAACTTCGGTATAACGCTGAAAGTCCAGCGTGTCTGCTTGTCCATTTAAAACCTCTGTAAATGAGTCATGTTCCACCATGATCGGCCCCCGGCTTGAGCCAAGCCAAAGGTTTCCATCGCCGTCAAAGGCAACGGACATAAAATTATCGAAGGGAAGCCCGGTATCACGGTTAAAAATCTGCCAGCTATCCTTATTGATATTGTGAACAATCAGTCCGCGGTCGGTTGCCAGCCACACATAATCGCCTCGCTCAGTAATATGAAAGGCCAGCTGTGCATTATTAAGGTGAGTTAAATCAAGGGGCGTAATTTGATAATTAAAGCCTTCATCGCCGGCAATAATGTCTATTTGCGCGACCCCACTACCGGAACTTATCCAAAGTGTTTCGTACTTGTCCAAATGCAGCGCCATAACAAAGTCATTAGACAGTGCATCTTCTAAAGGAATATTCTGCGATACCCAAGTGCTTTGCGTATTTTGATACAAATGGGTGACGCCATTTGGTGTGGCTAGAAAAATTCCGAGTTGCTCATCGATTGCAATTTGCCGCACTTCATTTGATTGGAGCAAGTCATCATTAGTAAAATGTTGGGTAACTTTTTCACCGTCCCAGATATAAAGACCGTCGGTGTAACTGCCAATATAAAGGTTTTGTTCGTCGTCATAAGCCAGAGATAACACGGACAAATCGCTTAATAGGGTGTCCGCGGCCAGCGGGGCGATATCAAGTTTATTAATAACAGACACCCCAACACTTGAACCGACAATAATTTCTCCGTTCTTATTCTCAGCTACAGCTCTTACATAGTCTCCTGTGAGCCCATCTTTAGTCGTATAAGAGGCAAATAAGGAGTCTCTGAGTTGCACAAGGCCCCCGTGTGTTGCCACCCAAACGCTGCTTTCTTTGTCCTGAATAATGTCGAGCACGTGATTATTCGGTAAACCCTGTTCAGTGCTGAATTTTTCGATACCCGACTGGTTTATTCTTATCAAGCCGTCCTGGTAGGTTCCTAGCCAGATTTGGTTGTCGGCAGTCTGGAAAATAGTACTTATTCTGCTGTCAATTTCAGGTTTAAAAGCTTCAAACTCGGTATCATTAACCTGTTTATAAAGGCCTTTCTCTGTACCGACGATTAAATGGTTATCGTCTAGCTCGAATAAAGTGATAATAACGTCCTCTGGAATCGTTGTTATATCGATAAACTTCGACTTACCCGCTTTTTTAACCTGGAGACCTTTATTGGTTGCTGCCCAGAGGCTTCCGTTGGAATCGACCAGTGAGTCAAAAAGGAACGTGGAATGTAAACCATGCTCGGTGGTGAACTGGGCAATACGCTCATTATTTTTATAAACAAGTATGCCCAGTGTTGCAGTCGAGACCCAGAGGTTACAGTTGCTATCAATGGCTAAATCGTTAACAAAAGGCGGTGCTGACTGAAGTGTTTGCCAATGGCCATCATAAAAACGGGCTATGCCGCCTCGGTTACCGGCAACGTATACGCTGCCATCGCAAGGGCTATAAGCTAAGGTGTACATACCTATATCGGGTAACCCGGTCTCGCGTAAATTATCGTAGATATCAAAGCGACGACCATTAAAACGGGTAGGTCCCTGCCAGGTTGCAAACCACAAATAGCCTTTATCATCTTGAATAATTTCGTTAATAGAGTTGTGAGGCAAACCGTCGCGGGTTTCCCAGTGTCGAATCAAATAGTCGCTCAGTGGACGTTTTTCATTTTCTGCACTATTTTCATCAACAAAAGCTGTCGCCACTGACACTTTCAGAGACAGAAACAGGGCAACCAGCAGTAAGGAAAAGTGATACTTCATAGGTCTTCAATTATTGAACAGCATTTTTGAATGGTATGTTGTCCCTGACTGGGTTGCAATAACTCAAAAGGACTACAATCTAAAAAATGAATTGATGAGTACATTAGTGTGATAAATCAAATTAAAGGAGCAACAAATGACGAAAGCCTATGCCGCGCAATCAGAAACTTCTGAGTTAGCCCCTCATCCAATAGAGCGTCGTGAATTGCGTAGTGACGATGTTGCTATTGATATCACATACTGTGGCGTATGCCATACCGATATTCATTATGCAGAAAACGACTGGGGCGGAACGATTTACCCGGTTGTGCCGGGGCACGAGATTATCGGAAAAGTCACGGCTGTCGGCGATAATGTGAAGGGCTTTAAAGTAGGAGACTCGGTTGGAGTGGGTTGTATGGTCGACTCTTGTCGCGAGTGTTCTTCATGTGAGCAGGGGCTGGAGCAGTATTGCCTGAACGGAATGGTTCCAACCTACAACGGTGAAGACTTGCACGATAAAAGTGTGACTTACGGCGGCTATTCAGAAAAGATAGTGGTCAGTGATCGTTTCGTGGTGCGAGTACCGGAAAAACTCGACCCGGCAAAAGCAGCGCCATTATTGTGTGCTGGCATTACAACTTATTCTCCGCTGCGTCACTTTGGTGTGAAAGAAGGGCATAAAGTGGGTGTTATTGGTATGGGTGGCCTGGGTCACATGGGCGTCAAGTTCGCCAAAGCTATGGGCGCCGAAGTCACTATTTTTACTCGTTCGGAAAGTAAAGTTGCTGAAGCAAAACGACAAGGTGCAGACAATGTCATCATCTCAACCGACGATGAGCAAATGGAAGCGGCCGCTGAGACGTTTGATTTCTTGTTGGATACTGTACCGGTGCAACATGATTTAAACCCTTATATTAACTGTCTTAAAGTTGATGGCACTCATATTCTGGTCGGTTTACTGGAACCGGTTGACCCAGCGTTGCAAGCCGGAGCACTGGTAATGAAGCGCCGCGTATTGGCAGGCTCTTTAATTGGCGGTATTCCTGAAACTCAGGAAATGCTGGATTTCTGTGCGGAGCACAACATCCACTGTGATGTCGAAATGCTTGATATCCAGAATATTAACGAAGCTTTTGTACGTATGAAAAAAGGCGATGTGAAATACCGTTTCGTTATCGATATGGACACATTAAAGCAGTCTTAAACTGCAAATGAATTGACCGCGCTTTATTTGGCGTGGTCTAATTCAGACCGAGAAGAGGTGCGTACATCAGGGATTTTTGAACTTAGGCCGCCAAAGCCAGATTTAAGTCGAAAGAGAGGGGATGTCACGCCGAGGTAATATTGTCATTTTGGCGCAATGTTGCCGGTTGCAGGGTTTGAACACCCGCAACTGTCACCTTTAAGGTGGAGAGCTTCTGGTGTTTGCATCCCGCTTTGGTGGCTATATACAGCCGCTAATATCTTTCTGCAAAGCCTAAGTTCTCCGAACACTTTTTGTTTTGTTCGGGAGAAAACTGTGACTTTTATCGTTTCAAAGTTCGGAGGTACAAGCGTCGCTGATTACGCTTCAATGCTCCGCTGTGCTGAAATTATTCAAAGTAACTCATCTATCCGTCTGGTGGTTGTCAGTGCCTGTGCCGGTGTAACTAATCGTTTAGTCGCGATAGCAGACCTGCAGGGAAGGCAAGTAGAAAAGCGATTAAATGAGATATACCAGATTCATTACGCTATTCAAAAAAAGCTCAAAAATGCCAATCAGGTGAAAAAATCATTAGAGCAGCTGCACCATAAACTCGCTCTTCATTGCCAAAAAACTACGGTAGGCCGAGCTTCATGGCGGGATGAACTGCTGAGCTTTGGTGAGCGTTGTTCCAGTCTGCTATTTTCTTCACTACTTGTTGAACAGGGACTGCGCTCCAGTACTCTCGATGCCCGGCAACTACTTAAAACCAACAGTGATTTTGGTCGCGCTCAACCGGATGAAGTTACCACCAAATCTCACTGTCTGGAGCAGAAACAAAAACTTGAATCCGACGGCGTGTGGGTAACTCAGGGGTTTATTGGTTCTGACGAAAATGACCAGACAACGACTCTGGGCCGCGGCGGGAGTGATTACAGCGCCGCACTTTTAGCGGCAGGCTTTAATGCAACTGATTTACAAATTTGGACCGATGTTGCCGGCATTTATACTACCGACCCAAGAGTTTGTGCCAGCGCACGTGCTATCGCGGAAATGAGCTTTTCTGAAGCGGCAGAGCTGGCAACCTTTGGCGCTAAAATATTGCACCCCTCAAGCCTGGCTCCGGCAATAAAGAACGACATTCGCGTCTTTATTGGCAACAGTCAGGACGCGCTTGCTGGCGGAACTTATATTTCTGCCAGCCCGACAAGCCGACCTGATGTTCGCGCGGTTGCACTGCGCCGTGATCAGACCTTAGTGACAATTCATAGTTTGAATATGCTGCACGCAAGCGGCTTCCTGGCGAGGCTTTTTGAAATACTGGCTCGGTATAACGTGAGTGTTGATTTGGTTACCACTTCAGAAGTGAGCATTGCGTTAACTCTGGATGAAGGCGGCAGCGTTGCAAATGGACAGGCTTTACTACCCGCCGCAGCCCTGGAAGAATTGGAGCAGTTTTGCCGGGTGGAAGTGGAAACAGGGTTATCTCTGGTTGCTATTATTGGTAACGGTATTGGGCGCGACGCACACATTAGCCAGCTAACGTTTAACAGTGTTAATGATTATGCAGTGAGGTTAATATGTCAGGGAGCCAGCGAACATAATTTGTGCTTCCTTGTCGCAGACAGTGAAGGTGAGAATGTCATTCGCACTTTGCATGACAGAATATTGGGTTAACAATGTGTAAATAGCAGTTTTTTTGAACGCATAAACTATAGCTGAAGAGACTCTGACAAGGATATCGGCTCTTTTTGTTGCTTCGAGAATGAGTGTAGGGGGCAAAAGCAACCTCCTTTGAAGTCACCGAACAGTCGTCTGGTTACGAAATGTCTCAGCCACAGGTAGTGAAGTTTGGTGAAGGCAAATGTGAAGCCTAATCGCTTAATGTTACTTTCGTTCTGAGGACGAAACTGCCTATAATGCTCACTTTCTATTTGAGCAGAATGAAAGCGAGCATTTTTAATGGATTTCTTACAGTCGATCATCCTGGGGATTATTCAGGGAATAACCGAATTTCTTCCAATCTCCAGCTCTGCTCACTTAATTTTAATGCCGATACTTACTGGCTGGCACGATCAGGGCGTAGGCTTTGATCTTGCCGTTCATGTAGGTACCTTGCTCGCCGTAATTTTGTATTTTCGCAAAGATGTCAGTGAACTCTTTGTTGACGGACTTCGTTCTATTGCTGCACGCCAGCATGTTGGACAAAGCCGGTTGGGCTGGGCCGTTGTTGTTGGAACTATCCCCGCCTGTATCGCCGGAATACTGTTACTGGATTACATAGACACCGCACTAAGAGCTGTGGGTGTTATCATCACCACTACAGTTGTGTTCGCCGTGCTGTTAGCGGTCGCAGATCGTTTTGCGCGGGGCAGCCGGACTTTGCAGGATATTGGTTTTAAAGACGCGATTATTGTCGGTCTTGCTCAGGCTTTGGCACTTATTCCGGGAACCTCACGATCTGGAGCAACGATAACCGCCGGGTTATTTTTAGGTCTTAACAGGGAGTCGGCCTCGAAGTTTTCATTTTTTATGGCCATTCCAATTACGACTGCGGCGGCTTTGGTCAAATTATTAACCATAGCTTCAGAGTCTATAGCGGTAGATTGGTTAGGTTTTCTGGTTGGCGGCATAGTGTCCTTTTTAACCGCCATTACGGCTATTCACTTCTTCCTTAAGTGGCTAAATGCGTTCGGTATGTGGCCTTACGTTATCTACCGTCTAGTCTTAGCGGTTGTCTTGTACTTACTGTTCTTCTGAGTTGTTACTTTATGTACGAAAAAATAAAAAAGCAGTTATTTCACCTTAAAAGTAACAAAATATTTGAAGCGCTGGTGGTTGCCGTCATCATTATTTCGGCATTAGAAATTGGCGCAAAAACATACGAATTACCAGCCTTTGCTAACAGTCTGACCTTCGGTCTGGACCTTTTTATTACCTTGTTTTTCTTAATTGAAATAACCATCCGTTTCATTGCTGAAGACAATAAAAAAGCGTTTTTCAAAGACGGCTGGAATGTGTTTGATACTCTGGTCGTGCTGGTCAGTCTTATTCCAATTAATGACTCGGAACTGGCTTTGCTGGCGCGTTTAGTGAGGATTTTCCGGGTACTGCGGATGATATCCATTATTCCGGAATTGAGAACCTTAATAAACTCTTTATTAAAAGCGCTTCCGCAGATGGGCTATGTTGTGCTTCTGATGTTTATCATCTTCTATATTTACGCTGCGGTAGGCAGTTATTTATTCGCCGATATCAATCCATTTTTATGGGATAACATTGCCACTTCAATGCTTACGCTGTTCAGGGTGATGACCTTTGAAGACTGGACTGACATTCAGTACGAAACCATGGAAGTGTATGGCTGGAGCTGGATTTACTACATGACCTTTATTTTCCTGACGGCTTTTGCGTTCTTAAATATGGTTATTGGTATTGTGATTAATGTCATGGATAAAGAGAGTCGGAAAATTGAACTTGCTCAGGAAGGCTTGGATGAAAACGGTGTGGAAAAAGAACCGTCGATTACCGATCTGCAACAGGAAATTCGCGAATTGAAACAACTGATAGTGGCTCAGCAGGATGCCGAAAGAAAGTAAAAGCCTATACAGCGCGGAGCTTTTGATTAACGGTATTCCTGTAACGGTAAAGAGTAAGCGCATAAAAAATATGTACTTAAGGGTGCGTGCTCCCTCAGGTGATGTTGAGGTGTCTGCCCCCCGACAGTGTTCGTTAAATGAAATTGAACGCTGGCTGTTTGAACGTCACGACTGGCTGATAAAGCAACGAAAAAGAATTGCTTTGCAGCCGGCTCTGCCAGAGTTGCAGTTTATTTCAGGAGAGGAACACAAGCTTTGGGGGGAAAATCACCCCCTGGACGTTGTGGTAAAAAAACGCGGGACCTCGGTTAAACGGCTCGGTGATCGTTTACGGCTGATTTCTTTGCCGCATTACAATGCGGATCAGCGTAAGCAGGTAATGGATCGTTGGTATCGAGAGCAAATTACCCAAGAAGTTAAAGCGTTGCTGGATATCTGGCAGCCGCGAATGGGGGCATACAGCAGTAGCTTTGGCATCAGAGCAATGAAAACCCGCTGGGGCAGCTGTAATATTCGCAGCAAAAAGATATGGTTAAACCTGGAATTAGTTAAAAAGCCGGTAAGCTGCCTTGAGTACGTGGTAGTTCATGAGTTAACACACCTTTTTGAGCGTTATCATAACGCGCGCTTCTACGCGTTAATGGATAGCTTTCTTCCCGACTGGCGTGAACGAAAAAAGCTGACCAATCAGCTTCAATAAAAGGAATGAATTATGCAGTATTTACATACGATGGTGCGTGTACATGATTTGGAGCAATCCTTAAATTTCTACTGTGATTTACTCGGCTTAAAGGAAGTCAGCCGCAAGGATGTGGAAAAAGGCCGTTTTACCCTGGTTTTTTTAGCCGCGCCGGACGATATCGAAAGAGCAAAGAAAGATCAGGCTCCTATGCTGGAACTTACTTATAACTGGGATCCACAAACCTACCGAGGCGGTCGTAATTTTGGTCATTTAGCCTTTCGAGTCGAGAATATTTACGAGCTTTGCAAAAAGCTGATGGATAATGGTGTCATTATCAACCGTCCGCCGCGAGACGGTCACATGGCTTTTGTTCGCTCACCGGACAATATCTCTATTGAGCTTTTACAGAAAGGCGATAATTTGCCGCCGGAAGAGCCGTGGACGTCTATGGAAAACATTGGCGAATGGTAATTAAAGGGCAGATCCTCTATAATCTTCGCCACAAAACTATGTAAGTAAATGAAGCAATTTTTACTTTGGTCCAATAAATAGGAATGACTATGTCGACTGATAAAGCAAAGATTATTTATACTGAAACGGACGAGGCACCACGTCTTGCAACGTACTCGTTTCTGCCTTTTATTGAAGCATTTACTAAAGCTGCAGGTGTTTCAGTTGAGACTCGTGATATTTCTTTGGCTGGTCGTATTATTTCGCAGTTTCCGGAGTACCTGACCGAAGAACAACGTCAGTCAGATGCTTTAGCTGAACTGGGCGAAATGGCGAAAACCGCAGAAGCCAATATTATTAAGTTGCCAAACATCAGCGCGTCTATTCCGCAGATGACAGCCTGCATCAAAGAATTGCAAAACCAGGGCTACAAACTGCCGGACTACCCGTTTGACCCGCAAACCGATGAAGAGAAAGACGTTCGTTCACGTTACGACAAAGTGAAAGGCAGTGCGGTTAACCCGGTATTACGTGAAGGTAACTCTGACCGTCGCGCACCAAGCGCTGTAAAAAACTATGCGAAGAAGCATCCGCATCGTATGGGCGAGTGGTCTAAAAATTCTAAATCACACGTTGCTCACATGAACGAAGGTGACTTCTACGGTAGCGAAAAGTCTGTGACGTCAGCCAGCGATGATACTTTCAAGATTGTTTTTGAAAGTAATGGTGAGCAAAAAGTACTGAAAGAATCAGTGCCAGTACTGGCTGGTGAAGTGGTTGATGCGGCGACTATGAGCAAGAAGAAGCTACAGGCTTTCTTTGAAAAAGAAACGGTAGCGGCAAAAGAGCAGGGCGTATTGCTGTCATTGCACTTGAAAGCCACTATGATGAAAGTTTCTGATCCAATTATGTTTGGTCACGCGGTACGTGTTTTCTATAAAGATGTTTTAGAAAAACACGCCGATGTAATGAAAGAAATTGACTTTGACCCAAGCAACGGTATTGGTGACCTTTACGGCAAGCTGGATAAGCTGACTGCCGAGCAACGCGATGCCATTGAAGCAGACATGAACGCGGTTTATGCGAAGCAGCCTGAACTGGCTATGGTCAACTCGCATAAAGGCATCACTAACCTGCACGTTCCAAGTGACATTATCATCGACGCATCTATGCCGGCGATGATCCGTGATTCTGGTAAAATGTGGGATACGAACGATAGCCAGCAAGACGCAAAAGCAATGATTCCAGATCGCAGCTATGCTGGTGTTTATCAGGAAACCATCGATTTCTGTCGTGAAAACGGTGCCTTTGACCCTGCAACTATGGGTACAGTACCTAATGTTGGCTTAATGGCGCAAAAAGCAGAAGAGTATGGCTCGCACGATAAAACCTTTGAAATTCCCGCCGACGGCGTGGTGAAAGTTTTCAATAAAGCTGGTGATGTCGTTTTCGAACACAACGTGGAAGAAGGTGATATCTGGCGCATGTGTCAGGTGAAAGACGCACCGATTCGCGACTGGGTTAAGCTGGCGGTGAACCGTTCACGCTTAAGTGGTATGCCGGCAATATTCTGGCTGGACAGCAACCGTGCACACGATGCTCAGTTAATTAAGAAAGTGGAAGAGTACTTAAAAGAGCACGATACCGATGGTCTGGACATTCAGATCATGGCGCCGGTTGAAGCGACTCGCCATACGCTACAGCGTGTGAAAGAAGGCAAAGACACCATTTCTGTTACCGGTAACGTATTGCGTGACTACCTGACCGACTTGTTCCCAATTCTGGAACTGGGCACCTCAGCGAAAATGCTGTCAATTGTTCCGTTAATGAATGGCGGTGGTTTGTTTGAAACGGGTGCTGGCGGTTCAGCGCCTAAACACGTACAGCAGTTTGTTGAAGAAAACCACTTACGTTGGGACTCTTTAGGTGAGTTTTTGGCGTTAGCAGCGTCTCTTGAGCACTTAAGCCGTACTTTTGATAACAAGCGTGCGCTAGTACTGGCTGACAGCTTAGATGTGGCAACAGCTAAGTTCCTGGAAGAAAACAAATCACCGTCACGTAAAGTGGGTGAAATTGATAACCGTGGCTCACATTTCTACCTGGCAATGTACTGGGCAGAAGCACTGGCTAACCAGAACGATGATGCAGAACTGAAAGAACGCTTCAGTAAGCTGTTTGACAAACTGTCTGGCAACGAGCAGGCGATTATCAATGAACTGAATGAAATTCAGGGCGTTAAAGTGGACATTGGTGGTTACTACCAGCCAAATACCGATAAGGTATCAGCAGCAATGCGTCCATGTTCAGTATTAAATGAAACACTTGGCAGCTTATAATTTGTAGTAAGCTAGAAACTTAAGAAGCAGGCTTCGGCCTGCTTTTTTTATATCTGTATTTTTTGTCTGTACATTAGTACATTCTGAAACAAGGTTTTCATTAACACAGGTCTGGAGTAACGATTTTGGCAACTGGCAACTACCTTATTAATTTGTACGAACGCTGCTTAAAGCTACCTTTTGGGCGTAAGATTTTTTCGGCAATGTTTGCCCGAAAAGCGCCTTACTTTAAAACAATTAAGCCGCTTATTACTGAGTTAAGGCCGAACTTTTGTCAACTGACGTTTAAGAAGCGAAAGGCGGTACAGAACCATATTGGTACGGTACACGCTATTGCTGTTTGCAACGGTATGGAAATGGCGATGGGAGCATTAGCCGAAGCTTCGATTCCAAAACATCTTCGCTGGCTACCGAAAGGCATGAATGTGCAGTATCTGGCGAAAACAGACAGCGATGTGACCATAGAAGCATCTAGCTCAGAGTCCACCTGGCAACCGGGCGATCAGCTCATATCGGTAGAAGCCAAGCGCAGCGACGGCACGGTTGTAGCCGCCGGGCATATTACTGTTTATGTTTCAGAAAAGCCTAGTCGATAAGATGAAAGGACTGCTGTCTGCCGTTTAAGTAACTAACACCATCACCATCAAAAAATGCATCCTCTTCCAGCATGATGGTGATGGCTTTATCCTCGAATGTGGTTTTGTTATTAAGTTCTATAGAATAAGCCGTATTGGAAAATAGCGGGTATTCGCCACCGCCTGGTATAGCGTGCTGTTTATCCCACATGCCAATGGTAGGCCCTGATCCATGGCCGTAATAACCTATAGGATGGGTATAAATCATAGGCTCCAGACCCTCGCTTCTGGCCTCTTCCAATGCCGCAAGCAAAATGTCATTGCCTGTACGTGTCTCTTCAAACTGTTCTGTCAGAATATCCTGTAGTTTATTAGCGTTTGCTAACGCTTGTTTTAGTGCATCAGGTGCGTCTGACTCGCCTTCTTTTAAAACATAAGCATGTTGTTGAGTATCGGTGTTTAAACGCAGGTAGGTAATGCCAAAGTCTACGTGCAGTAAATCGCCGGGTTGTATGGTAACGCCGGTCGAACGAGGGTTGCCTGGTTGAGGATCATCGATGCGCTGCACACTCACTGAAGGATGGAACCAAACTGGCAGATTTTCTTGTGCAGCACGTTCACGGAACCACCACTGAAGATCTTCTGTGGTGGTTTCACCAACTGAAACCACTTTGCTTGAAAATCCCTCAGCGATAATTTGATGAGCAAGCTTAACGGCATTACGATAATAGGGCAGCTCTGCTTCTATTCGCTTTTCAAGCCAGGAAACGGCTAGCGGTTCAGCGCTCACAATTTTATTTTTTAGATTATCGGTTAAAGCGGCCACAAAAAGTTCTTTATCCGTTGCTGTAATGCCGTCGGCCTGAGCGAAATCTTTCGACTGATTAATTGCAATAGAATCTGGGCTACGCTCTGTAATAACTTCCGTCAGACGTTGCCATTGATTAGGCTGTTGCTCTGGATTCCAGGTACTTTTAAACACCTCACCAACGTTGTAACGGGCTATTGCTAAGGTTTCCAGATTTTCACCATTGCCCGGGTTATGGATAACTAAAATGGTTCTTCGTCTGGCAGATAACCAGTCGCTGGGGAGGAATGTTTTAATTACAGGATCCTCGTTATATTCGCGACTTATTAGTACCCACATATCAATGCCGGTCTGTTGCATTAACTCCGGAAGCAGTTTCTGCACACGTTGCTGAAGCAGCTCATCAACGATCTCTGCGCGTTGCTTAAGGGGCAGGGGATTTATATTTTCTGCAAGTAGGCTGGCGGAAAAAACAGTACCGTAAGTTAGGCTGGCTAATAAAATAAGTTTTTTTAGCATAAGTGCTACCGATAATAAAAAAGGGACCCGAAGGCCCCTTTCTAGCAGTTTTTCACAAAGAAGTGAATTATGGTTTGCCTACTGGCTCATTGGCATCGATGACCGCACCAGGGTGCTCGTCTTCACCATCGTCCGGCGCCAGCTTTTCCCATTTACGGGTAAACAGAGCCAATACGAATACAACCGCACCGACGCTCACACCGAATACGAAGATAGTCCAGTAAAGTTCTGGCATCGCCTGTGGGTTTTCCGGGTCAAGACCACCCGCCAGAAGACCAGCAATGACGTTACCCATGGCATAAGTCAGAACGAAAACTCCCATTAACTGTCCAGCCATACGCTTGGGCGATAATTTACTGACCGCACTCAATGCTACCGGGCTTAAACAGAGCTCACCTACAGTATGGATAAAGTAGACCGCGACTAACCAGTATGGAGCCACTTTCATGCCACTTGCCGCTGCTTGTGATGCAAAGAACATGACAATGAAACCAGTCGCCATAATGATAAGGCCAATCGCACTTTTGAAGCCATAGGATGGGTTAATCATGCGCTTGCTGAGGTTTATCCAAAGTGCTGCGAAGAAGGGTGACAAGGCAACCAAAAAGAAAGAGTTCAGCGATTGGAACCAAGTGGTTGGAATTTGAAAGTCGCCAACCATACGATCGGTTAAGTCTCGCGCAAACAAGTTGAATGAAGAACCTGCTTGTTCAAAGCCTGCCCAGAACATGGTTGAGGCAATACAGACCAGAAATAAGGCGCCGAGTCGCTTCATTTCATCTTTGGTCAACTTACCAAAAATGAATATTGATAGGTAATACACAAAAAAGATAATAGTGAAAATAACAGCGACATTACCAGCTACTAGAGTTGGGTCTATGGCAACGTAGTCAGTCAATGCTAAATACGTGAAAACCGCTAAACCAGCCAATAAGAGCCAAATAACTCCCCAGGTGCGCTTTGCCGCTTTGGGACCAAGAGGTTTAGGCGGTTTTGCTCCAACGTTGCCAAGTTTAGGTTTAGTCAGTTTGTACTGAATAAGGCCAAATGCCATACCAATAGCGGCTGCGCCGAAGCCCCAATGGTAACCGGCATTTTCCATAAGGTAACCGGTAACGATGTAACCGATGATAGAACCGATGTTAATGCCCATATAATAAAGGGTATAACCACCGTCGCGACGGTCATCGTCAGAGGCATATAGCTGGCCGACCATGGCGGTAATGTTTGGTTTCAATAAACCTGTGCCAAGTACCACCAAAATCATACCAACAAAGAAACCAGCCTTACTCGGTATGGCCAATACAATGTGGCCAAGCATAATAATGATGCCGCCGTACCAGGTGGCGCGCTGTCCGCCTAATAATCGGTCAGCTATCCAACCGCCAGGTAGACCCATAAAGTATACGGCACCGGTGTACAAACCGTAGATGGCTGTTGCAGAGGCGACGGTGAATGCTATACCGCCTTCTTGTAAGCTTGCGGTCATAAAAAGAACCAGCAATGCGCGCATACCGTAGTAACTCATGCGCTCCCACATTTCGGTAAAAAACAGGGTTTGTAAGCCCCCTGGTTGTCCGAAAAAACTTGCGTCTTTGTCGACTATTTTTGTTGGATCCATTGTTATTATCCGTTTAGTTATTGAAACTTTGGTCCTGTTCGACTTTGGTCTAAGTCAAAAAAAGTGGCGTTACTTTACTAGCGACCGCCGTGAAATAAAACCGAAAACGATGAAATACTCAATTTTTGGGGTGTTTATCCTCTGGTATGCCCTCGCGAAATGCCACTGGTTTATGGCTTTTGGCATGCTAATTTATTCGAACATGTCGGTCTCTGTAGTCCTGATAAAGTGATAGCTGCTATATTGAAAGGTATTAGTGATAAAAACAATAGATTTTAGATTGTCGACAATCTAATTTGATTTGCCTTGCAAACATGGTGTTTTTCATGGAAAATATCTGAATTAACAATTACTGTCGACAATTAATGCGAATAGTCAGTCCTTTAGAGCGTTCCGCCATTACTTCATCAGACCGCGTTTTGTTTGAAATACAACGCGCTATTGTCGAAGGAGATATTGCTGCGGGGTGCAAAATTAGCGAACCGGAGCTTGCCCGACGTTTCAATGTCAGCAGAGCGCCATTGCGTGAGGCTTTAGCCCGGCTCGAACGCTGCCATCTTATTGAACGAATACCCAATGCTGGTGCCAGAGTGGTTACCTTGTCTATGGAAGGATTAATTTCGTTATATCAAATTCGGGAAGAGCTTGAAGGCTTGGCCTGTCGTTTAGCGGCAGAGCAAATGCCTGATAATGAAATAGACGAGTTAAGACAGCTTTTAGATAAGCATCTGGAAACTCAACGGGTTCGTGAAGGTGAAAGTTACTATCAGGAAGCCGGCGATCTCGACTTCCATTATCGCATTATACTCGGCAGTAAAAATCAGTATTTAATTAATATGCTTTGCGACGAACTCTACTATCTTGTCCGTATGTATCGAGTGCAGATGGGTATGAATGGTCCGAGAGTTTCGCGCGCCTTCGATGAACATAAAGCCATTATTAATGCTATTGCTAACCGCGATGGTGAATTGGCCGATCTGCTAATGCGCCGTCATATAGGCGCATCTCGTAAGAATATTGAATTACGGTTACAAACAGAAAAGGAAACATCATGACTTATATGACAAGCCCGGGTGCTAAGTTGCGCCAAGCAATTGCCGACGAAAATCCTTTACAGATTGTTGGCACCATTAACGCCTACACCGCAATGATGGCAGAAAAAGTTGGGCACAAAGCGCTGTACCTGTCTGGTGCCGGTGTGGCGAATGCGTCTTTTGGCTTGCCTGACTTAGGCATGACATCGTTGAATGATGTTTGTGAAGACATTCGTCGTATTACTGCGGCAACCGATTTACCTCTGTTAGTTGATGCTGATACTGGCTGGGGCGGGGCATTCAATATTTCCCGTACGGTTAAAGAAATGACACGTGCCGGTGCTGCCGGAATGCATATTGAAGACCAGGTGGCTCAAAAACGCTGCGGACACCGTCCAAACAAAGAAATTGTGACTCAGGAAGAAATGGTTGACCGCGTTAAAGCCGCAGTTGATGCGCGCATTGATGACCAGTTTTTGATTATGGCGCGTACCGACGCACTGCAACAACAAGGACTGGAAGCCGCCATTGAACGTGCTCAGGCTTGCGTTGATGCCGGCGCTGACGCCATTTTTGCAGAAGCTGTCCATACACTTGACCAGTATAAAGCCTTCAGCGAAGCTCTGAACGTGCCGGTTCTGGCAAATATCACTGAATTTGGCGCAACGCCACTGTTTAATAAACAAGAATTAGCTGACGTTGGGGTGGAAATTGTTCTTTACCCTTTAAGTGCTTTCCGGGCAATGAACAAAGCCGCACTGAACGTCTACAATAGTATTTTAGAGAACGGTGACCAGAAAGCCGTGGTTGATAATATGCAGACTCGCGCAGAGCTGTACGACTTTTTGAATTATCACGATTTTGAAGAAAAATTAGACCAGTTATTTAAAAAGTAGACTGACATTTATGTCAGGTGAGATTAGACAACGTAGCCCGACATTTATCTCAGGTTTAATATCCCACCTGATGTGCACATCAGGCTACGGCAGATATCAAATACAAGAAATCAAGAAGGGAACAACATTATGGCAGAGAAGAAACTAAGCGGCGCAGGTTTGCGCGGACAGTCAGCCGGCGAAACGGCATTATGTACCGTTGGTAAAAGTGGCTCAGGTTTAACCTACCGTGGCTATGACATTTCTGAATTGGCGGAAAAAGTCAGTTTTGAAGAAGTGGCTTACCTTTTAGCTAAAGGTGAGTTACCGAATAAGCAGCAGCTAACTGATTACAAAAAGCGTTTGAAGTCACTGCGTACTTTACCTCAGGAAGTTAAAGACGTACTTGAGCGTATTCCAAAATCAGCACATCCAATGGATGTTATGCGTACTGGTTGTTCTATGCTGGGCAACCTGGAAACAGAAGAAAGCTTTGATGAAGCTGACGATCACATCGAACGTCTGCTGGCGACTTTCCCGGGTATCGTATTGTATTGGTATCGTTTTACTCATGACGGTGTTCGTATTGATACCGATTCTGAAGAAGAGTCTATTGGTGCACACTTCCTGCGCTTGTTACACGACAAAGCGCCTTCTGAGCTGCATGCTGCGGTAATGAATACGTCATTAATTCTGTATGCTGAGCATGAGTTTAACGCATCAACCTTTACGGCTCGTGTTTGTGCTTCAACCTTATCTGACATTCACTCTTGTGTGACCGGTGCCATTGGCTCATTACGTGGCCCACTTCATGGTGGTGCAAACGAAGCGGCAATGGAGCTGATTGAAGGCATGAAAGACGCTGACGATGCAGAGCAGAAGTTGAAAGGCATGCTGGAGCGCAAAGAGAAAATCATGGGCTTTGGTCATGCGATTTACCGTGACTTTGATCCGCGTAACGATGTCATTAAAGCCTGGTCTAAGAAATTGTCCGAAGAAGTGGGCGACAGTCGCTTATATGATGTGTCTGTACGTTGTGAGAAAGTCATGTGGGACGAGAAGAAACTGTTCCCGAATGCTGACTTCTTCCATGCATCGGCTTATCACTACATGGGTATTCCAACCAAATTGTTTACACCAATCTTTGTCATGTCGCGTGTTACCGGCTGGACCGCTCATGTGAAAGAGCAGCGTGCAAACAACCGTATTATCCGCCCAAGTGCCGATTATACTGGCCCAGAGCCGCGTAAAGTTCCGGCTTTAGAAGAGCGTTAATCTGTTCTTTGACTGATAAATAGTACAGGAGCAGTCATCTACTGCTCCTTTTTTCGTTTAACGATGACGATAAGTGGTAACTCATGACTTCATACCGTAAAAAACTCGCTGGTACTACGCTCGAGTACTTTGATACTCAAGCCGCGGTAGATGCGATTGAACCAGGGGCCTATGCGCGCCTGCCTTATACTTCCCGTGTATTAGCTGAAAACCTAGTCCGTCGCTGCCCGGCGGATATTCTGACGCAATCGTTAGAACAGTTGATTTACCGCAAAAAAGAACACGATTTCCCATGGTTTCCGGCACGCGTTGTCTGTCATGATATTTTAGGTCAGACAGCCTTAGTGGATTTAGCCGGATTGCGTGACGCCATTGCAGAAAAAGGTGGGGACCCCGCCAAAGTGAACCCTGTGGTTCCAACTCAGTTGATTGTTGACCACTCACTAGCAGTTGAGCACGCAGGCTTTGATAAAGACGCTTTCGAGAAGAACCGGGCTATTGAAGACCGTCGTAACGACGATCGGTTTCACTTTATTAACTGGACCAAAACCGCGTTTAAAAACGTTGATGTGATTCCTCCGGGCAACGGCATTATGCACCAGATCAATCTGGAGAAAATGTCACCGGTCGTGCAGGTTCGCGACAATGTTGCTTTTGTGGATACCTGTGTGGGTACTGACAGCCATACGCCAATGGTTGATGCCTTAGGTGTTATCTCTGTAGGTGTTGGCGGCCTCGAAGCGGAAAGCGTTATGTTGGGGCGTGCATCTTATATGCGTTTGCCTGACATTGTAGGTGTTGAGCTTAGCGGTAAGCTGCAACCGGGTATCACCAGTACAGACTTAGTGTTGGAAATGACCGAATTCTTGCGTAAAGAGCGTGTTGTTGGAGCCTATCTGGAGTTTTACGGTGAAGGTGCAGAAGCCTTAACGGTAGGCGACCGTGCCACCATCTCAAATATGACCCCGGAATACGGCGCGACTGCGGCCATGTTCTATATTGATGATCAAACCATTGATTACTTAAAGCTGACCGGTCGTGACGATGACCAGGTAGAGTTGGTTGAACACTTTGCCAAAGAGACGGGATTGTGGGCTGATAGCCTGAAGTCTGCCGAATATGGGCGGGTGCTTAAATTCGATTTATCAAAAGTTAAGCGTAACCTGGCCGGGCCATCGAACCCGCATTCGCTGTTACCGGCATCGGAACTGTCTGAGCGTGGTGTAGCTAAGCATATCGAAAACCCGGAAGAGGGCAAAATGCCTGACGGTGCTGTGATTATTGCGGCTATTACCAGCTGTACCAATACCAGTAACCCGCGCAATATGATTGCGGCTGGTCTCATTGCCCGAAACGCGAACAAACTGGGGTTAATCCGTAAGCCGTGGGTAAAATCATCGCTGGCTCCGGGTTCAAAAACGGTCAAAATGTATCTGGAAGAAGCTGAGCTGTTGCCTGAACTGGAAGATTTAGGCTTTGGCGTGGTGGCGTTTGCCTGTACTACCTGTAACGGCATGAGTGGTTCGTTAGACCCGAAAATACAGCAGGAAATCATCGACCGTGACTTGTTCTCCACAGCGGTGTTATCCGGTAACCGTAACTTTGACGGGCGTATTCACCCCTATGCTAAGCAGGCGTTTTTGGCGTCTCCACCATTGGTCGTAGCCTACGCCATAGCGGGTACCATTCGCTTTGATATTGAGAAAGACGTTCTGGGCATTGACCCTGACGGTAACCCGGTAACGTTGAAAGACATTTGGCCAAGCGACGAAGAAATTGATGCCATTGTGAAACAAAGCGTTAAACCTGAGCAATTCCGTAAGGTGTATGATCCTATGTTTGACCTGTCGGTTGATTATGGTGAGAAAAACAATCCGCTGTATGACTGGCGTCCACAAACCACTTATATTCGTCGTCCACCTTACTGGGAAGGCGCATTAGCGGCAGAACGTACCATGAAGGGTATGCGTCCGTTAGCAGTGTTAGGCGACAACATCACCACCGACCATTTGTCGCCGTCAAACGCCATTATGGCCGACAGTGCGGCGGGTGAATACCTGGCGAAAATGGGCGTACCGGAAGAGGACTTTAACTCTTACGCAACACACCGTGGTGACCATTTAACAGCGCAACGCGCGACCTTTGCGAACCCGAAACTGTTTAATGAAATGGTGAAGGGCGAGGACGGTAAGGTGATTCAGGGCTCGCTGGCACGCATTGAACCTGAAGGGAAAACCGTGCGCATGTGGGAAGCCATTGAACACTATATGGAAAATAAACAGCCGTTGATTATTGTGGCCGGTGCCGACTATGGTCAAGGCTCGTCACGCGACTGGGCGGCAAAAGGTGTGCGCTTAGCGGGTGTTGAAGTCATTGTTGCTGAAGGCTTTGAACGCATCCACCGTACCAACCTGATTGGTATGGGCGTACTGCCGCTGCAATTCGAAGAGGGCACAACTCGTAAAACACTGAGTATTGATGGCACTGAAACCTTCGATGTGAAAGGTACGCCAGAAGCCGGTGCAAGACTGACATTGGTTATTCATCGTGCCAATGGTGACAGTGAAGAAGTACCGGTGCAGTGTCGCTTAGACACTAAAGAAGAAGTGTCGATTTATGAGGCTGGTGGTGTACTGCAGCGTTTTGCGCAGGACTTTTTAGAAGCAGAAGCAAGCTAAGGAGTTCTAATAATGGAACAGAAACCACAAATCAAAATTCCCGCCACCTATATGCGTGGCGGGACTTCAAAAGGGGTTTTCTTTCGTCTGCAGGATTTACCCGAACCGGCACAACAGCCGGGTGCTGTGCGTGACGCTATATTAATGCGCGTAATCGGCAGTCCGGATCCTTATGCTAAGCACACCGACGGCATGGGAGGTGCTACCTCCAGCACCAGCAAAACGGTGATTGTGTCGAAAAGCACTCAACCAGAGCACGATGTTGATTATCTTTTTGGTCAGGTGTCTATTGATAAGCCGTTCGTCGACTGGAGCGGAAACTGCGGAAATTTATCCTCGGCGGTAGGGCCTTTCGCTATTGCTAACGGTTTGGTTGACGCAGAGCGTATACCTGAAAATGGTGTGTGCGAAGTTCGCATCTGGCAGGCCAATATTGGCAAAACCATTGTCAATAAAGTGCCTATGGTTAATGGTGAAGTGCAGGAGACCGGTGACTTTATTCTGGACGGTGTTACCTTTCCGGCGGCGGAAGTGCCGGTGGAGTTTATGGACCCATCTGCCGACGGTGAATCAATGTTTCCTACCGGTAACCTTATTGATGATTTAGAGGTCCCGGGCATTGGTACATTAAAAGCCACGATGATTAATGCGGGCATCCCGACCATTTTCCTCAATGCGGAAGAAATTGGATACGACGGCACTGAGCTGCAGGAAGTCATTAACGGCAGTCCGGAAGCGCTGGAGCGCTTTGAAACCATTCGTGCCTATGGTGCGGTAAAAATGGGCTTGATTGATTGTATTGCTGAAGCGGCTAACCGTCAGCACACGCCAAAAGTGGCTTTTGTGGCAACGCCAAAAGACTACACCGCATCCAGCGGTAAGAGCATTAAAGCCAACGATGTTGACTTGCTGGTAAGGGCTATGTCGATGGGGAAATTGCACCACGCCATGATGGGCACTGCTGCGGTAGCTATCGGCACCGCTGCCGCTATTCCTGGCACCACAGTTAACCTGGCTGCAGGGGGTAAAGACCGTACGATGGTGAACTTCGGACATCCGTCAGGCACCTTGCAGGTAGGAGCTGAATGCAAACAGGTGAATGGTCAATGGACAGCCATTAAAGCCATTATGAGTCGTAGTGCCCGAGTGTTAATGGAAGGTCAGGTGCGCATTCCGGGGGACGTTCTTTAAGTGGAAAAAACCACGCAAGTCAGGTTACTTAAAACTGCCATGATCACCGGCATTACCCTAATTTTATTAGGCCATGTTGTGCTGGCTGTGACTATCGGCAACGATGATATTGATTTTCGTGGTTATATTTTGGGGGCAGCAATGAATGCCGTTGGCATTATCCTGTCGCTGCCCACCAAAATTTACTTAACTCTGGTGCTAATGGAAAAGGAAGAAAAAAGTAATAAAAATACGCACTGGAGCGATATTAATTAGCTTTAACTTTGCAGACCTTAGTCTGTATATCCCCATGGAGTTGCAGGTGTTTCAACTGGCTCTGTTAAGTCAAAATCCACCCGAAACTCTCGACCTTCTCTAACCAAACGGTAAGTAAAGGTTTCATCGTGAATGTACATTTCCCAGGTGTTGGTATTTGATTGAGGGACGCCTAGTTCAATAAATAACTCTTTAGAATAGGCATCAACAGGAAAAGATTGTGCGGTTGCATAGCCCTTGTCAATCGTATGCCCGCCATACATAGTTAATGGGTCATAGTTGCCGTCAGGTTTACGGTGATCGTGTTTTAAGCTAATACCGGAACCTGTTTGCGTTAATATCCAGGTACGCGAGTGGTTGTCTCCAACATGAAAAGGAATTTCTATTCGCTGTTCACCACACTTACGAACGTGCATAACTAAGTCACCTTCGAACCCCTCTGACTTTGGTGTATCGACTGTTACCTCACCTGCATAAGAATTACCGCAAAGCTTGTTTATAGCAGCAAAAAATTCAGCCTGTACCTGAGTTGAAACTCTGGGAGCGGGTTTAATCACTTGATCCTGAGCGATCGAGCTGTGAGGCACTAGTGCCCCTAAAAGTAGAGTAAGAATGGAAAGCCAGATTTTCATTGTTGTTACCTTTTTGCTTTTTATAAGACCAATTTTTTATGCGATTTTCCTGAAACTAAGAGAACAAGGGTGATATTAATTGGCGCCAGAGTCCAGGCTTTTTACTTAAATTCACACGTATTCAGTGCTCAACAAGCAGATCAAGGCAGCCAAATCTCACTGAGTGGAGAATCTGGCTTAAAGTGATAGGCTATTTGAGCCTGCAAAAGTTCCGCGCACGCCAGTGCGTCAGTTAACGCATTATGCGGGGGGTAAAAGGGTAGGTTATAGCGGGTGCGACTGTCCGCCAAACGAATGGATTCCGGTTTTTTACCACGCAGTTTTTGCCATAAGGATAATGGCTTACGGTGGAATCGAGCTTCGATTTCCATTGTATCAATAAGCGGAAACTGGATATTTTCATGCAGACGTTCTTTTATCCCTCGTTGCAGGAAAGGGCGTTCAATGCCGTGGTAATGCACAACCCAGACTTTTCCGGCGACAAGCTCCAGTAGCTCATCAATTATACTTTCTAAATCGGGCGCATGCTCAATTTCGCTATGAGTAATACCATGAATAACGACAGATTCATCTGTAAGACTGCGCCGGGGTTTGACAACCCAGCTTTTTGCTTCCGAAAATAAAATTCGTTCCGTAGTCATAGGAATTGCTGCGATGCTCACGATGCCATCCTGTTCAGGATTTAACCCCGTTGTTTCAAAATCGACGGCAACCATAGGCGTTTTATTAATGGGCGTATCGGGCGAACTGATGCCCTGACTGTAATACCGTTTAAGCGCCTGAGAGTGGCTGAGCTGCTCTAAGGTCTCAAATTGTTTAGGCCAGTCAATGTTCTTAGATTTGCTGTTTTTTTGCTTTTGTTTGTTTTCCGGGGCGAGATAAAGCATCGCTTAGCCTCCCGAGTAGCGGTAACGCAAATATTTTTGTGCGTTACTTAGAATTTGAAAGGCGTCTTTTAGGTTTTTACGCTCAAAATGAGACAAGTCTTCCGGAGCAACGTTATTATCAGGCACTTCTCCTGCCGAAATGGCTAACGCCTGATGTCGAATTCTCACCATAGCAATCAGTTCCAGAGCATCACGTAAATCTGGCCCGCGACCTTGTGGCAAAATTTGTGACTCAATAATGTCTTCCAGGCGAGTAAAGGAGTTGCGCTGTGATGAACCAATGGCCAAAGCGTGAACACGGATCAAATCTGCAACTGGGCCGGTGCCGCGGCGTTTGGTATTGATGCTATCACGGTGTTTGCCATCTTTTTCCATGACGAAATCTTTAAAAAAGCCTAAAGGCGGAGTTCGGTTTAGCGCATTACGTGCCATAGAGCCTAAAAACCGTTTGTTACCTTTGGCTTTTTTCCGTATCAGTGAATTGAGCTCATCGGCAAATTTTTGCTGACCCCAGACGCCGTCCAAATCGAAAAATATGGAGGAATGCAGCAGTTTTTCGGGTGACGGATTTTCAATCCAGTCGGTAAAGTAGTTTTTCCACACTTTTAACGGTTGGCGCCAGGCATCTGTGGTGGCCATGATGCCGCCAGTACAATAGGTATAGCCGCAGGCATTTAAGCCGTCGGCCACAAAGCCGGCCAACTCTTTAAAGTAGGCATCGTGCTGTTTAGGGTCAAAGTCGTCATGTAAAACCATCGCGTTGTCCTGATCCGTGACAATACTTTGCTCGTCACGCGCCATTGAACCCAGAGCAAGAAAACAATAGGGGACTGGTGGCGGTCCAAATTTTTCTTCACCAAGTTCTAAAAACCGCTGCTTGAACGAACGACCAATAGTGGCCATCGCAGAACCTATCATGCGCGAGTTTGCATCTTCGTTAACCATGCGAACGAAGCTAGCACGGACACTTTCCGCAAGTTCAGCCAGCTCTTCAATAGAGTTTTGTTTAAAAATACCGCTCACAATAAACAGCGTGCTTTTTGACTCATGTTGCGCCACGTCCGATAAAGCGATAACGCCGACAACTTGACCTTTCTTCAATACCGGCAAATGATGAAGGTTGGTCCGCATCATCATTAATAAGGCTTCGAATACTCGGTTATTGTACTGAATAAATGTCAGGTTTTCGGTCATGATAGAGGAAACAGGGTGGGTGCTTGAGCGGTTTACAGCTAAGACGCGTTTTCGTAGATCTTTATCCGTTATAATACCTACCGGCAAATGCTGTGTCTCATCGAGAATAAGTAATGATGACACTTTTTCTTCTGTCATTTTAGCGGCAGCATCGTGAATACTTGCGTTTAAATCAATAGAAACCGGCTCACGGGTAATGATTGTATCAACCGTAGCAGAAAGCGATTCATTACGATTTTCCTGCTCTTTTACTGCTTGGTTTACGCGCCTGTGACCCTCTACTTCAACTGCATCTGCAAAGCTGTCATATTCATCGAACAAGCGATTAAATAAACTGCCGGGAATAAAGTAGATAAGCGTATCTTCTAATGCTTTGACGGGGTAGCGAACACGACCTTTACGCAGTAAACCTGCTTCACCAAAAAAGCCACCTTCGCTCAACCGATTAAACAGATCACCGTTGCGATTGTAGGTTTCTACTGAACCATGCCTAACGACGTGTAAATTAGAAATTGACTCATTATATTCAAGCAGTTGGGAACCTGCTTTGAAATAGCTGATTTCAGTACTTTTGGCCAGCTCAACAAGTTCCTCTTCAGGCAGTTCATTGAAGGGAGGGAAACGTCGTAAAAAATTAAGAATTTCCAGATGTTCGGCTTCCATAATTGCACCTGTTATAGCAAAAGCGGCGCTTTAGCGCCGCTTTTAAATGGGTAAAGGCGTAACGCGAGTCGCTACTTCGCAGGTTTACCAACTCTTGGTTCGGAACGTAATCCCTGAACTACAGCAAAACAAGCTGCCAACAGGACAAGAGTAAATGGTAAGCCAGCAGAAACGGCCATTGCTTGCAGGGCAACGAGGCCACCGCCAAGTATTAGGGCAATTGCTACTAAGCCTTCGAATGTACACCAGAATATGCGCTGAGGTACTGGAGCCTCAACTTTACCGCCGGCACTGATGGTATCGATAACCAATGAACCAGAGTCAGACGAAGTAACGAAAAATACCATAACCAGAATAATACCCACGAAGGAAGTTATTCCTGTCCATGGCAGGCCATCGAGCATAACAAAGAGTTGCAGTGATAAGTCGACGTTTGCAACTTCTTCAGCTCCTGATAAAAATTGATCTATTGCAGCAGTACCAAATACCGTCATCCAGAATACACAGGCCAAAGAAGGTATTAGCAGTACCGAGATTAAGAATTCACGTACTGTACGACCTCTTGACACGCGTGCAATAAACATCCCAACAAACGGCGACCATGCAATCCACCAAGCCCAATAAAACGATGTCCAGCCTTGTGAATAGTTTAAGTCTTCACGACCAACTGGGTTAGATAGAGCTGGTAAATTAACAATGTAATTGTAGAGGTTCTCCGCGAAGCCGGTCAGGATTGCGACCGTTGGGCCCACGATAATGACGAATAGCATCAAAATAGCTGCCAACGACATATTAACCTGCGACAGTCGCTGCACACCCTTTTCCAGACCCGCAAGAACTGATATCAACGCGATAGCGGTTATTCCGATAACGAGCAGAACCTCGGTGGTATCACCCTCAGCCCAGCCGAATAAGAAGTTCAGTCCGGCTGCAGCCTGAGACGCGCCTAACCCCAACGAGGTTGCAAGACCAAACAAGGTTGCGAGTATCGCTATGATATCGATGACATGACCTGGCCAGCCCCATACGCGCTCACCCAGAATGGGATAAAAAATAGAGCGAATAGTTAGTGGCAAACCTTTGTTAAATGAAAATAAGGCCAAGCCCAAAGCTAACACCGCGTAGATTGCCCAGGGGTGCAGAGCCCAGTGGAAAATGGTTGCTGCCATGCCGAGCCTAATTGCCGCAGCCTCATCACCACCAGCGCCACCAAGAGGTGCCCAGTCAGTGCGTAGACCGTTAGCCCCGGTTTCGGTTCCAGCCAATGCCGTGCTGAAATGCGTAATAGGTTCAGACACACCGTAAAACATGAGTCCAATACCCATACCAGCGGCAAACAGCATTGAGAACCAGCCCAGATAAGAAAAGTCAGGGCTTGCTTCAGTGCCACCTAAACGAACTTTACCTAATGGTGAAAAGATTAAGAACAAGCAAAGGAGCACAAAAATATTGGCTGCCCCGATAAAGAACCAGTCAAGGTTGGCTGTCAGCCAGTTTTTGGTGCTTGTAAATACGGGTTCGGCCTGATTTTGGAACATTAATGTTATGACGACAAAGGCAACAATGGCTAATCCCGAAATAGCAAATACGCGGTTATGAAAATCAAGGCCGAAAGGCCCTACTTTCATAACAACGTTGTCTTGTCCTACTTGATAATCGGTACTGATTGGATTGACTTCACCGTCAGGAATCATCGGGTCGTTAGCCTGGCGCTCGCGCTCGAGGTCTTTGTCCCCGCGGAGCACTTCCTCTTCTTTTTTATTCATTTGCTCTCCCCTGTATAAAGGTAAGTTTTTTTACTCTTTAAATTTAAGCGTTTATTCTTAATTTGCTGATAGAGTATAGAGCGCTACGAAGGTTTCTTAAAGTTAGATCGGTTTTTTACAGTAAAAATAATGAATGAATAACATTAGAAGTTACGGGATGAGGGGACTGACGTGCTTCTACAAAAGTCAACACGTCAGCTTTTAAGCATTTAGACTGGTAGTTAGAAGCTGGTACCGAACTGTTGCGGCTACAGTATCGACGTCCTGCTCGATTTCATCTCAATCGTATTGTTTATAACCAATGCTCCTTTATGAAACTCTCGGTCAAGACTGACTATACGATTATGCCAATCTGTTTTCCTCATCTATCTGAGCCCCCTAAAAGACTCCGTTTGTTTTATATTACTGACGCACTTATTGTGTCTAACGAAAAGGGTAATTAATCATGTTTAAGAAAACAGTACCTTTACTTTCTGCTGTAGCGATTGCGATATCGTTTTCAGCCGGAACGGGTGTTGCAAGTGCTCAGGAAAACTCATCTTATGAGGTAAATTCTTCAGAGCCTAAGTCGAACGATTTTTGGTGGCCAAATAAGCTCAATTTAGAGCCATTGCGTCAACACAGTCCTGAATCAGACCCTTATGGAGACGATTTTGATTACGCTGAAGCTTTCAGTCAGCTTGACCTTGAGCAGGTTAAAAAAGACATTGAAGAGCTAATGACCTCGGATCAGGACTGGTGGCCAGCTGACTACGGTCATTATGGCCCATTCTTTATTCGTATGGCCTGGCATGGTGCCGGAACCTACCGGGTTCAAGACGGGCGTGGCGGTGCAGCTGGCGCTCAACAACGTTTTGAACCACTAAATAGCTGGCCGGATAACGTCAGTTTAGATAAAGCACGTCGTTTGTTGTGGCCGGTCAAGCAAAAGTACGGCAGAGATATCTCATGGGCTGACTTGATGGTGCTAACCGGTAACGTTGCGCTTGAGTCTATGGGATTTGAAACCTTTGGTTTTGCCGGCGGACGTGAAGATGCCTGGGAACCTGATATTGTTTACTGGGGCCCTGAAAAAGAATGGTTAAAGGGTGACGAGCGCTACTCTGGCGACCGTGAACTTGAAAACCCTCTGGCCGCTGTTCAGATGGGTCTGATTTACGTTAACCCCGAAGGGCCTAATGGCAAGCCTGATCCGTTACTGGCCGCGAAAGACATTCGTGACACCTTTGCCCGCATGGCGATGAACGACGAAGAGACCGTTGCTCTTATTGCCGGGGGACACACCTTTGGTAAAGCACATGGTGCGCACAAGCCTGAAGAGTGCTTAGGTGCGGAACCAGCTGCTGCAGGTGTTGAAGAGCAAGGCCTTGGCTGGAAAAACAAATGCGGTAAAGGCAACGCCGAAGATACCATCACCAGTGGTTTAGAAGGTGCATGGTCAGTGAACCCGACAGCCTGGACAACTCAGTACCTGGATAATCTGTTTGGTTTTGAATGGGAACAAACGAAGAGTCCAGCTGGTGCGATTCAGTGGATCCCTGTTGACGGTCAGGCATCTGAGCTGGTTCCTGATGCACACGTTGAAGGCAAGCGTCACGCACCTATTATGTTTACGACGGATCTTTCGCTAAAAGAAGATCCTGAGTATCGCAAAATTGCTAAACGCTTCCATGAAGACCCTAAAGAGTTTGAACTGGCGTTCGCAAAAGCCTGGTTCAAGCTGACGCACCGCGATATGGGCCCTAAACAGCGTTATCTTGGCGATATGGCTCCGCAGGAAGATCTGCTATGGCAAGATCCAATTCCTGAAGTCGATTTTGAACTGATTAACGAGAATGACGTCGAGCAGCTTAAGGTTGCAATTCTGGGTTCAGGTCTTAGCGTGCCTCAGTTAGTTCGTACTGCCTGGGCTTCGGCATCAAGCTTCCGCGGTACTGACATGCGTGGCGGTGCTAACGGCGCTCGTATTGCATTAGAGCCTCAGGTGAACTGGGAAGCGAACAACCCGGCTGAGCTTAAGAAGGCATTGGACACGCTGAAAGACGTTCAGGAAGACTTTAATGATGAGCTGTCTGGCGACAAGCACGTGTCTTTGGCTGATGTTATCGTTTTAGGCGGCGCTGCGGCTATTGAGAAAGCGGCGAAAGATGCCGGTTACGATGTGACGGTGCCTTTTGAGCCGGGTCGTACTGATGCCTCTCAGGAAATGACGGACGTTAACTCGTTCTCGTTCCTTGAGCCTAAAGCTGACGCATTCCGCAACTACTATGCTGAAGGCAACCGTGTTTCACCAGCTCAGCATATGGTAGATAAAGCTGACCAGCTAACCTTAACGGTACCGGAAATGACGGTATTAGTGGGTGGCTTACGTTCGCTGGACGCTAATTATAACGACAGTGGTCATGGTGTTTTCACAGACCAGCCGGGGACGTTGAATAATGACTTTTTCGTTAACCTGCTAAGCATGGAAAACGAATGGAAAAAGTCATCGGACAACGAAGCGATATACGAAGGCTTTGATCGTAAAACTGGAGAACAGAAATATACTGCAACGACGGTTGATCTGATTTTCGGTTCAAACTCTGAATTGCGTGCTGTTGCAGAAGTTTATGCAATGAGTGATGCAGACGAGAAGTTCGTTAATGATTTTGTTCAGGCATGGACGAAAGTCATGCAGTTAGACCGCTTTGATCTGAAATAATATTTAAGTGTGTGAGCGGTGGTATTCTCTTCAGAACGAAGAGAGTATCACCGCTTTTTATCTTGTCACTTAAGCGTGCAGGCTGAGGCACCACAAATTAAAGTATTTTTGCCCGAAACTTCTTACCTTTTATTTTATTATTATTAATAAGCCCTAGAGCGTGCTTAGCCAAACGGGAATTTACGGCAACAAAACCAAAGGTGCTTTCCAGCTTTATCTTTCCAATGTCGTCAGCACTTAAAACCTTGTCCTTTGTTAGCGCGCCAACAATGTCACCCGGTCTCAACTTGTCCTTTTTTCCGCCACTGACTTGTATGGTGGACATAGTAGCTTTCAACGGTGTGTTGTCAGATAGCGCTGGCGCAGGCTGTACTTGAATAGGTTCGGCAAACGTATCCTCAAGCAAACGCATTTTGTAATCATCTTTTTCGGCAATTAGGGTTATTGCGACGCCTTCTTTGCCGGCGCGGCCAGTACGACCTATGCGGTGAGTATGGGTGTCTAAATCATGAGCCATATTAACGCTAATCACTAAATCAAGTTCGGCGATATCTAAGCCGCGGGAGGCTACGTCAGTCGCAATAAGCACCCGGGCACTGCCATTACTAAATTGTATAATGGCCTGATCGCGATCTTTCTGTTCGAGCTCACCATGCAGAGCCAACACGCTGAACTTATTGGCCCGAAGTGTGTTAAAAATATCTTTTACTTCGTTTTTGGTATTGCAGAAAACCAGACAGTTTTCGGGTTGATGCTCGCCCAATAAATTCATTACCAGCTGTGCGCTGTCTTCATTATTCATGGCATAAAAGAGCTGTTCAATTTGTGGCTTTGCTTGCTCTTGAATGGCCTCAATATTCCTTGCCTTAGTTGTCACTTGTTCTGCTAAGGCGGCGATATTTTTAGGGTAGGTGGCACTGAATAATAGTGTCTGTCGCGCCTTTGGAATGTGCTTAACGATAGCACTCAGGCTGTCCTGAAACCCCATTTCTAACATTCGGTCGGCCTCATCAAGAACCAGAGTTGTCAACATGGACAAATCGACATTGCGCTGCTCAAGATGATCAAGCACCCGGCCGGGTGTGCCAACCAACACATGAGCCCCATGTTCAAGCGAGTTAGTCTGAATACGTGATGGCTCGCCACCACACAAGGTCAGTATTTTGATATTAAGCATTGATTTAGCCAGCTTACGAACCTCGTCAGCAACCTGATGGGCGAGTTCACGAGTAGGACACAATACCAACGCCTGTGGCGAAAAGCTTTTTGCCTCCAGCTTTGCCAGCAAAGTCAGCGCAAAAGCGGTGGTTTTTCCGGAGCCGGTATCCGCGCGAACAACGGCATCGGTGTTGTTTAAAATAACCGGCAAGCTTAAGGACTGCACCTGTGTCATTTGTTGGTAACCAATTTCATCAAGCCGTGTCAGTAACGCCGACGGCAGGTTCAATTGGTTAAAATGAATGAGTTCAGGTGAATTCTCAGGGGTGTTTTTATCGCTAATTATGGGCATTAAAGGCGGCCATTTTCTGTGTCAGGTTTCTGTGGTTATTGTAACAGGGTTCTGGGCAAATATACTGAGGTAATCTGTGCAAAAACCTCAGTGTTTGCTGGAGTAAACCCCTAAAGCTGTTACGGTAGTCAATATTATCAGCATTCCGAGTACCTGCGTATAAGCCAGTACCTCACCTAAAATAATGACTCCGAATAGCGCTGCCGTAACGGGCTCTATTGTTGCTACTATGGAGGCCAGTGCTGGCAGGGTTCTTCTCAGTCCAATAATATAAAGAATAAAGGATGCACCGCCACCCAGTACTCCGAGAATAGCAAAGAGCGGCCAGTCAGTGGAGTCCAGAACTCTTCCGGCTTCCTCTATATCAATTAACGTGCCCAGAACCAGAGTCAGGGTAGAAAATGCGATTGCAAGAACGGCCTGAGGGCTACCTTGCCTGGCTGCGTATTTAAAACCAAAAATAAAAAGCGCCAGTGACATACCCGAAAGAAGCCCGGCTATAACGCCTATAGGAGTAATACCACCGCTGTCGACTTGATATACACGGGTGAGTAAGACGACACCAGCCATTACCAGCAGTATTGCGGCGCATTTGCTTATCGTGGGACGTTCAATTTTAACGGCGAAAGAAATTAGGTAAACAAATATGGGAGCGCAATACATAAGGGTTGCCGCAACCGCAACGCTGCTCTCGGAAATACTGAAGAAATAGAAAGCGAAATTTCCCGAGACTCCAAGCCCTGCGATGATAGACCAGAACCATAACTTACTGTTAGTCAGCCCACTATTGCCAGGTCTTAAAACCAACCACATCAGCACAAATATAAGCCCGACAGCACCCCGGCAAAAAGATACTAAAACGGCATTCCAGCCGTCGTTGATGAGAATGCCCGCTATTCCGCCGGACAGTCCCCAGAAAAGCGCCGCTGACGCCACCAGTATAATGCCTGAATTCGTCATGCTTCGGTCAACTTCTATTGAAATATTGAATAAGCCTAAAGTATTGAATTTAGAAGATAAGAAGGAGAATTTCAATTTTCAAATAGTGCTTAGGCATTGAATTGCCTCGCAAGCTTATTCGAGATTCAGGCACTATGGCGATATGTTTCGGTATTTTTTGTTGTACTTGCCGGCCGATAATCATATTAAATCAACTAAAAAACAACAAATAGTCAAAGAACTTTTCGTTATTATGACATACATTGCTTCGCTAAATGAAGCAGTGCTGCCTGGCAGCTTGGAAGTAGTAAGTGCGGGACACGCACGACATAACGGAGTATTAAAGAATGAAAAAAGCAGTATTAGCTACACTTATCGGCGCCGCGTTATTCAGTGGTGCAACTTTAGCCGCAGACCAAGGTTCACACTTTGATCGCGTAGAAGCACGTTACATTGATTACAGTGATGATGGCGATGGTTTTGGCCTTAGTGGTCGCGCAATGCTGAGTGAATCTATTTATTTCACTGCAGATTACTCTCAGCTTAGCGAAGGCGATGCGGATTTTGATCAAATCTTTGCTGGTGTTGGTTACAAGCATGACTTCAGTGAAAAGTTCACTGGTTTTGCTGATGCGAACCTTTATTATGTAGATGTTGACGCTCCGGTAGTCAGCGACGATGATACTGGTTATGCAGTGCAGGTTGGTGGTGTTTATCGTTTAAACCCAGCAGTTGAGTTTTCAGGTCTGGTACGTCACATCGATAACGATGTTTTCGCAGATTCTGAGCAAGAATACGAATTAACTGCTCGTTGGTACATCAATAACCAGTTCAGCTTAAGTGCAACTTATGTTGATGGTTTTGATAGTGACTGGTCCGATGGTTACTCCATTGGCGCTGCTTGGCACTTCTAAGCAAGCCAGTTAAGCCTGCCGCCTGTCGTTATAGACGGGCGGCAATTTACTTTAAAAATTTTCCTTAACTTCTTAAAGCTCGCGCTAGTTAAACTTCAATACAAACAACGCTTCATTTCCATTAAGAAAACCACAGATCAGTGATAAACATTTTAAGTACATAGAGGTCAAATACGGCCGTCCGATTCGACACCATAAAAACAGACTTGTTTAATTTCATCAGTTTGGATTCAGATAGAAGCCACCGATGAAAGTGGCTTCTGATCTGCTACAAGCAGACGTTAAAAGAAATAACGAGCCTGAAGTGTCACAACACGCGGTGCTAAATACTGCTTACTGGTCACTCCCACACCGTATGTATCGGTATGAACAGAGGCAACAGAGTCGTCGTCGAATAAGTTACGCACGTTCAGCTCTAAATCCCAATTACCATGTGAAGGAATGTAATTCACATTGAAATGAGCGATATCATAGCTTTCTACGACATCACGTTCAGGAGAATTAAACACACGAGCGAAATAGTCACCTCGGTGCGTATAGCCCAACGATGATCTTAATGTGCCCCCATTATTGAGCTGATGTGCATAGCTTAAGCGAACATTAGCGACTAAATCTGGCGTTTTCGCTAATTCGTTACCCGTTAAGTTGACAGCAGTTGCCTCGCGGGCGGCGTTAATTGCCTCGGTTGGGGCTCCATTTAAGATCAATCCGACTGAAGCATTTTCAGCTTCTGCTCTATCAATTGCATCGCGTCCGTCAATAACCTCTGACTCCATCCAGGTTAAGTTGGTATCTAAACGCCAGCCTTTACCAAGGTTCGCCTGAGCCTCAACTTCTAAGCCATAGACTTCTGCTTCAGGCAAATTTGATGCGCCTGAATTAAAGCGTTCAATACCACTTGATTCAAATAAATAGTCACTGTAGTCATAATAGAAAGCGGCGGTATTTAAACGTAACCGGTTATCAAATAAATCATTTTTGAGACCAAGTTCGTAAGCGATGATTTCTTCCTGATCAAATTTTTCAGGGAAAAAACGCGTGTCGGTCGAGCTATTTGAGCCTGCTGGTTTTACGCCACTTGCAACAGATGCGTAACCCATAGTTCGCTCTGTGAACTGATAGTCCAGCGCAAACTTCCCTGTCACGTTATCAGTTTCATCAGATGGTGTGCTGGTGATAGGAGAGCGAGTGGGAACACAGTTTAAACTGCAACGCTCATCAGAAAACTCGTTATTAGTATAACGTAAGCCTGTCGTCATACGCAGTGCGTCTGTCAACGCATAACTGACTTGGCCAAAAACTGAATACGATTGAAAGTTACGGAAGTCCGAGTTTATGAAATCAATATCTGCATTATTGTCGAACACATTGGGTCCTGCAACAACTTCACTGACTGGGTTGCCATCTCTGCCGCCGTCGTAAAAGTTACGTGTATTTGAGAAAATTTCAGTATCAAGGTAAAAAGCACCAACTAACCATGTTAAATCAGCCGTTGCATCAGGTGATATCAAGTTAATTTCAGCCGTATAGGACTCATCTTCCTGTCGCAAATTACCGATAAATTCCGGTATAGGAACTTCTCCTAAACTTGTCGGCTCTTCACCATCAGACAGAGGAAATGGTGCTGGATCATTGGCAGTCAAACTGCTTCTATCCATATCCAGGCGACGGCGCATGTCATAGTTTTGCTGGCTGAATATACCGCGTAACTGAGCCCAGTCCATAGCATAATTCATATGCAAACTGGTCATATCCATGTCTAATTTATAGTACTCACGGGTATCGTGGTAAACCACGCGAGGATCATCGCTAATTAAGTCAAAATTGCCTTTCAGCGCAGGGCCATTTGTATCTGAGCTGAACTGCATATGCTGAAGCTGAATATCGAAGTCTTGAGTGGGTTGCCAACGTAATTGTGCTCTAACTGTCGTGTCATTTTTATCGTCTAAACGATAATCATGAGTAAGCGCTCTATTTTCTGTGAAGCCGTCATGCTCTCGGTGAGATCCAGAGAACCGTACTGCCAAATTGTCGTCTAACTTCAATGTGGTAGCACCACGAAAGTTCATCGTGTCGTACTGACCCATTGTTGCTGATACTGAGCCATCACCATTTATAAAGTCAGGCTTTTTGGTGTGCACGTTAATGGCTCCGCCTGTCGAACTATTTCCATAAATGGTTCCGTCAGGGCCTCGAGTGACCTCAACACGATCGATATCAACTAAGTCAGCCCAAAGTGCATAATCATTGGCCATAAATACACCATCAATATGATATGCCACAGCTTGCTTGGTTCCAGCGTTATCAGGTATTTCATTGCCGACGCCTCTAATTGATACAGAGGGGCGATAGCCTTGCACGCTCGATACCACAAGCCCGGGTACTTGATCACTCAAGTCAAATATATTTGCAACATTAAGTTGATCCAGTGCGCTTCCTTCGACAACAGAGACTGCGTCGGGCACTTCTTGAAGGCTTTGCTCTGATTTTTGCGCTGTCACAATAATGGTTTCAAGCTGATCTGTTTGTTCTTGGGCGTTAACGGTGAAGGAGCTCCCAAGTAACAGGGCGCTCGTTACTGCAAAAGATAACGCGTTTGGTCGAAACACTGACATTAATTATTCTCCCTGAAGCAGGTTATTTTACGATTTAATCAATTGTAAAGGCGTGCGAGAGAGTAATAACTTAATATGACATTTCACATATGCTTTTGCGTCATTTTGATGACATATTTAAGTCACAGGCAATGTATTCTTACTGTCATATTAATGCGGTTTAATAGAGCAAAGCTTAATCCCCTTAATTAAAAGGAGTGCACTTTGAAAACGTTGCGCGACCTGTTTATCTTACATTCACTATTTTTTAGTTTGCTGCTGGTAAGCACTGATGCTTTCTCCTACGCTAGGGACGTAATTCAGGTAGCGCCACTTGAACTGCATAAGAATAGCCCGTTTGATCGAGCCTACACTCTTGCTCCTATTTCGGATAGAACCGGAAGTATTGAAGTAAAATGGCCTGATAACTGGCCATCAAAAAAAACATCGGAACATTTAAAACTACGAATTTTCCACATCAATGATTTACACAACAAACACATAATAGAAAAAGACGATGGCAGTGCTCGCTTTGTGACTGGCCTCATGGCTGCCCATGTTAACAAGGCTCGTCGTGAGGCAAGTTCAAAAAACGAGCATGTATTATTTTTATCCGCCGGAGATGATCACACCGGTGCCGTATATGATGAATTGCTCGGTTACAGTCCAGGATCTTTCAAAAAAAGCTTGGCCTACCACGCTTATTCATCAGCAGGTCTTGATGCCGCAGTATTGGGTAATCACGAATTTGATCGCGGCACTCAAATCCTAAAGCAAGCCATTAACGCTGATGCCAATTTCCCACTATTGAGTTCAAATCTTGTTGCGTCTAAAAATTTAGATGCTGGCGATTACGCTTCTGCGTTACTTGGAGTAATTAATGGGTGGCGAATCGCGATAGTCGGCCAAACATCATCAGAAGATACGAAAAGTAACCTGGCTGACGATCCGCAATTAAAGGTTGCTCCGCAACTGGAAAACATGAGGCAAATACTGACCGCTGTTAAAGATAAGGTTGATGTCATTATCGCACTGACACATATTGGCTATCAACAAAGCGGAAAAGTTGGCGATCAAGACATCGCAGAGCTATTAGCAAAAGCGTCGGTTCCCGCTATTGTCATCGGCGGTCATTCGCACGATACACTGCATAAGTCAGGGATTAATAAAGAGCACATTTACAGTGGAGTTCCGGTATTTCAGGCTGGACAGTGGGGCGATTACATTGGGGATATTCAACTGAACTTGCGACATGACTCAAAAGAAGTCGTAATATCTAACAACACCGTTTTGCATTCTCTAAAGCAAAATAGCGCGTCGCTTATAAGCTTTAGTGAGGAGTTTTATAAAACTTCCATTGCTCCTATCATCACTGATTTTGACGATGTATTAAATGAGCCGTTAGGGCGCATCCCTGATGACTCAGCACTAACAAAAAATGCGATACTGGTTGACCGTTATACTGCAGAGCTTGCAGTTGCAAACTTTATAACGGATGCTGTTATGCAAACGGTTAATACAGATAATGAAATCGCTGATTTGGCAGCAATCAATGCATCCAGTATTGTTAACGGCTTTGAGCCGGGCGAAATGGCGACTTTTTCTGATTGGTACAATGTTATTCCCTATGCAGACACGCTTCAATTAATTGAGCTTACGCCTAATCAACTCAGAGAGCTTATAAAGTCTAACGCTCAACGCCTAGTTATGCCATCAGAGCAAGAAAGCCTCGATTTAACCGGCTTTATTAATCAGGGTTTTTTACACTTCTCGGATGCGTTACGTTATGAAGTGACTTACGAACAAGATAGACGACCCCAAGCAACCAATATTCAGTTCAACGGTAAGCCTCTCGAACATTATGCTGGTCAAACGATCAAATTGTTAGTTGGAGATTATATAGCTTCTGGCAATCTAGGATGGAGGGGCCAAACGATACATTTCCCGAATGGTGACAAAGTGGCTGGTTTTGATATTAAGTCGCTCCCAATAAAGCCCACAACTTACAAGCTCCGCGACAGCGTTTTAAAAAACCTGCGAGCGTCACATCATAAAACTATTGATATCAGAAAAGACGGAAGAATTAAGTTTAGCCGAATAAGCCAGCAAGCCGAACAAAACAAATAATAGCGTAATTAAGCAGCCATCCAAAACGCCGCAAAGTAATCATATCGAGGATGGGGCGGGGTTAATGCGGTTTAGTGTGCAACCGCTGCGTCGGGAATCCCCCACCGACATTAGGTGGGGGAGGCTGTCAATAGAACACTGAGCTAGATCTCAAGTTCAGCGCGTTATAAGCGCCTCGGTGAGCTTAAAAAGATAAAGAGAAACCAATACTGACAGCTTCGTTTTCAATGCTCTCATTATTATGGCTCTCAGCTTCCATTGATGACAGCTCTGCTGACACTGTAAACATTTGCCATAATGTATGATAAACACCCAAACTAAATTTACTTTGTTTTTCTACCTGACTAAGCTGGTCAATTCCGGCTAAATCTACTTCTGATACACCATAATTCAAACCAACCTTAGTCGCTCCAAATGTTTGCGTTACCTGGGTAAACCAACCAGAGCTATCGCGCGGCGTACCGTTAGCATCCGCAGCATCTATCAGTAGCCCATAGTAACCGAGTCCCTTAGCATCAAATAGTGAGAGGGAGATACGAGTGTTATCCAATTGAAGTGCGCCGGTTAAATCGACACCTCTAGCGCTATAATCTCCGATATCGGTTGTGACATGTTGATTGTAAAACGTTGTAGAAATAAAGCCGCTATCATGATTGTAGCGCAAGCGGCCATGAACTCCTGGGCGCTCTGAGCCGGAATCACCCACATAGCCGTTTCCTCCGAAGCTTACTGAGTCTAGAGGTTGAAAAATACCAATATCAGCTTGCCAGTTGTCAGCAAATGACCGACTGTAAGTGATTTGAGATAACCTATCTGCAAAAATATAACCATAGCCGGCAGCGCCTAAGGTTGTGTTTAATGGACTACGGATTGATGCCGGTGCACCAACACCTCCCAGCGCCATGTCCTCAATCACCACATCAATACCGAACACACCATAACCACGACCAACTTTGAGTGTTCCTACATCGTCATTACCGACAGTAAAGTAAGCACGATATGCACGGTTATCTCCGTTCCCGTTAAATGCGCTGTTATCAGTTGAGCCCGGCTCGATTGCAAGAAACGCTTTTAGATCGAAGTCCTGAGCCTGGGTCGTCGCTGAAAATTGAAAACTGGAAGGGCTATAACCGTTTGATACGGAAGTTGCATCTTCCCCTGTGCACAGCAAAGCGTTGCCGGCTACTGTAGCCCCTGAGTCATCGCAGCTCGCATACACAGCGTGAGCATTTATGTATCCGTTAAAGGAAAAATCCCATTCCGGTGCAGAAACTGACTGAGCCATAACCGCACTACTTGCCAACATGGTTGAGACCAATGTCGTAGTTGTAAGAGCCCGCAGTTTAAGCTTATCGTTATTTTTCATGTGGTATTCCCCTGTTTTTTTCTTGTTATTAAGAATGTGCAAGATAAGCTCTGCAACGGTTATGCCAAAGCCTGAAAACTTTTAAGGCACTGTTTTTTATATAAATATTTAAAGTCGAACCAAATCATTTTGATGAATAATTTCATCATTTTCTCTTTTTTTTGATGGCTTAAAGTCATCAGAAAAGTAAGCTAGATTTATTTCTCGTGGTACGGTGATTAATTAAGTGCAATAAAAACAATGGCTTAAATTTTTAATCTAAGTTGGCACAGGGTTTGCTGTGTTATTGATAATAAAGTGTTAAAAAATAACGACAAAAAAGGAAACGCAATGACTGAGACACGCGTGCAAGTATTTAAAACCGCTCGACGGTTACTGACGGGATATGGTGCAAGTGCACAATTGGCGGCAGAGGCCGAGGCTCTCATGATGAAACGCCCTTTAATTGTTACCGATAAAGGAGTAATGGGTTCTGGCGTTATTGAACCAATTTTAGAGCGCTTCAGACACACCTTTGCAGACAATATAGCACTATACTCAGATATTTCGGCCGAGCCGGAAACACATGTAGTCGAAGACTGCCGTCACAGTTTTATGGCAAATAAATGCGACGGCATTATAGCTATAGGTGGGGGCAGCGCGATGGATACGGCTAAAGCCGTCGCCGTCTATATCGGTGATGATAGAAAATTGGAGGCGCTCTTTGGTGAAGATCAGGTTCGCACCAGAGAAACTCCCCTTATTTGCTTGCCGACCACAGCAGGAACAGGCTCTGAGGTGACCAATATTGCGATTTTGTCAGACGTAAACGCGCAGTTAAAAAAGGGCATTGTGAGTAACCAGTTGTTGCCTGACGTTGCCATTGTTGCACCGGAATTGACAGTGAGCTGTCCACCGGCCGTCACCGCTGCGAGTGGCGTTGACGCCTTAGTGCATGCCGTTGAAAGTTATTTATCCAATTTCTCTACTGAGCTCACTCGACCATTATCATTACGCGCGATGACGATGATTAATAAATCACTGTTACAAGCCTACCAAAACCCCAAAGATATGAATGCGCGCGAGCAAATGGCTACAGCCAGCCTTATGGCTGGCTTAGCCTTTGGGAATGCTGGAGTTGGAGCCGTCCACGCACTGGCATACCCCCTGGGAGGACGTTTTCACTTGTCACATGGTGTCAGTAATGCCGTTATGTTTACGGAAGTGATGCGTTGGAATTACGCTAATTGTCGAGCTCTATTTCTTGATATTGCCCATGCGTTGGGAGCTCCTCACACTTTGGTAAAAGAAGATGCTGGGGAATTTGTGGTTGAGCGACTGGCCCAGCTATGTGAGCAAGTTAATATTCCTAAAACGCTACGCGAGTTTGATATTCCAAGAGAAGCTATTCCTGAGTTGGCTGAGTCCGCTCATGGAGTAACTCGACTGCTACGCAATAATCCTCGGGAATTGAGCGTGGACGATATTGCAGCTATTTACACTGCTGTTTACTGAGGAAACGAGCTATGTCGTTATGGAAGCATCGTAAACCGGGCGCGGAAGCATCATTTTGGGGATTAGGGCCATTTAAAATTAGGCTGCCGTTTTTACATTACCGCTTCGAGTGGCCTGATTACTTTCAGGGATTGTTGATGTGTGCGGTGGATTTAGCCGCGATTTCATTAATGGCCGAGCTTCTGGGTATGCCGTTTGAAGCTGCACTCGCGATCGTCCTGATCAATGGTCTATTTTACTTGCTTCACCATTTGCTTGGTGATCCAGTCGTACCAGGGTGGATAACTCCTGCAATACCTTTGTTAATGATGTATGTCTCAACCTTTCCCGAGGGGGAGAGTCGTGTACATGCATTAATCGCCTTTCAAATGATGTTGGGCGCATTTGCCATGGTATTGGGTGCTTCGGGGATCGCCCGACGAGTTGTTCATTATATTCCAAGCGCGATCAAGGCTGGCATCATTATGGGCGCCGGCTTAGCGGCTGTTGCTGTGGTATTTGAAGAAGGGGGGCGTTTTGAATCTTTCCCCATGACAATATCTATTGCGGTTGGAATTGCATTCTACCTAATTTTTTCACGTCACTTTGCAGCCATTCAAAATAAACATTGGTTATTATCGCTGATAGGTAAGTTGGGAATTTTCCCCATCATTGCACTTGCCATCGTGGTCGCACCGCTGTTTGGTGAGGCTCCCTGGCCAGATATCGAGTGGGGGCTGACATCACCAGATTTTGTCACGATGTTTACCGAATACACGCTCTTCGGTGTTGGACTGCCACCATTAATGATGTTTGTTACAGCAATTCCGACGGTGCTAGCGGCTTATATAGTACTTTTTGGTGATGTCCTGCAGAGCAAGGCTATTTTGGATGAAGCTGATGAAGCTCGCCCGGATGAAAAAATTGATTATAGCCCTGATCGTGCTCACATGATTTTTGGAGCTCGCAATTTTGGTATGAGCATTATTGGACCGGACGTAGCAATGTGCGGACCTCTATGGGCGGCAATGCATGTTGTAATTGTGGAACGTTTTAAAAAAGGCCGCAAGGCGATGGACTCCATCTTCGGTGGTGCAGGATCGTTTCGCTGGGGCACCAATACAGGCTTACTACTACTGCCAGTAGTCAGTCTAGTGCAACCGATCTTGGGGATTGCTCTGGCACTGACACTACTGATCCAAGGTTACGTCAGTGTACGCATAGGTATTCAGGAAGCCAAAAGCGAGCGCGATCTGGGAATTGCCGGTGTTATTGCCGCAATTTTGGTAGTAAAAGGTGCAACTTGGGCGTTCGCTGCCGGGCTTTTATTGTGTTTTTTGATTTATGGCTGGCGTCTACGGACACCTCTTAAGGAGACACGCTGATGTTTCACGGCGATAACCTGCAACGGGTATTAGATGCCATGAGTGATGGCGTTTACATAACCGATGGGAACGGAGTTACCGTAACAGTAAATAAAGCCTATGAGCGCATAACAGGTATTCCAAAGCGTGCTCTGCAGGGCATGCACATGTCAGAGGTGGTTAAAGCCGGCTACATTTCACGTTCGGTATCGTTAGAAGTATTGAAAGAGCGACGCGCTGTAACACTGACGCAGGCTCTGACCGATGACCATAAAATTTTGGTATCGGGCACTCCAATGATTGATGGCCGAGGACGCATTGAATACGTAGTTACAACGGTTCGAGATGTAACCGAGTTATTGCAAGCCAAGCGTGCTGAAGAGCAACTAGAACAGTTGTTAAATGTGCGAGAGCAATATGGTCCGGCACAGCATGACTGGCCGGCTGAGCCATTTATCGTAAGCCCTCGCACCCAAGCATGTTACGAGCTTGCCAAGCGCGTAGCTAATTCAGCGGCAAAAGTACTGTTACAAGGCGAGACTGGGACTGGTAAAACATTATTAGCACGCACTATTCATCAATATAGCCGATGCAGTAACGGACCCTTTATTGAGCTTAACTGTGCGGCAATGCCCGAGTCACTGTTGGAAGCAGAGCTATTCGGTTATGTACCAGGCGCATTTACTGGTGCGTCAAATAAAGGAAAAACAGGGCTGCTTGAAGCTGCTAATAACGGCACTCTGTTTCTGGATGAGATTGGCGACTTACCCCTGTCGTTGCAAGCAAAGCTATTGAAGGTGATTGCCGAGAAGCGTTTTTTGCCAGTTGGAGGGACCGAGTTCAGGCAAACGAATTTTAGACTCATTTCAGCCACGCATCACGATTTAAAGGCACTAGTTGCCGAGAAACTTTTTCGGGCAGATCTTCTTTACCGAATATGTGTGGTACCTATCGAGCTACCTGCGCTTCGCGAGCGCACTGAGGAAGTTGAGCCGCTACTGCAACATTACCTTTGCTATTTTAATCAACAATACGAATTTGACTGTCGCTGGCATCAGAGCGTTATTGAGCGGCTTACTCGTTACGATTGGCCGGGAAATATTCGAGAGTTAATAAATTTAGTAGAGCGATTAGTGGTGACTAGTGAACAAGCATTAATTACGACCGCTCATTTACCTCGAGAGCTTATCGGTGAGCAGTTTGTTGGAAAGCAGGGACTTTCGTTGAAACATCAGATGGATGAGCTTGAGTTAAGGCTTATAACTGAGGCTCTCCAGGTTCATGGTACGACACGATCTGCAGCTCAAGCATTGGGGATAGACCAGTCAACATTAGTAAAAAAACAACAACGATTACGAGAAAAAATGAAGGGAAATCTAACTCAAGATGATGAATGAGCAACAGGTAGATTTAAAGCAGGCGGCCTTAATTGGCGTACATTGGATCCGGTGTAGCGGGAGCAATACGCTGAAGGTTTTTAATCCGGCTAACGGAGAGTTGCTAGGCACTGTTCCAAAGCTCTCTGAGGAGCAAGTGCACTATGCGATCACCATTGCTGAGCAGGCTTTCAATAGTTGGCGTAAGAATTCGATAAACGAGCGTTGTGCAGTACTCAACAAGTGGTACCAAAAGATAAAAGAAAACGAAGCGCGGCTAGCATCGATTATTACTCTAGAGCAAGGAAAGCCCTTCAGTGAGGCCTTAGGAGAAGTTCGCTATGCGGCGAGTTATATACAGTGGTACGCACAACCGGCGTTGCAGGATAACGGCAGCGAAATGCCGAATGGTTCCGCGAATGAGTCGTTGAAAACAGTCACAGAGCCGGTCGGTGTCTGTGCCGCGATAACTCCCTGGAACTTTCCAGCGGCGATGTTAACACGAAAGGTAGCACCAGCTCTGGCTGTAGGGTGTTCAATGATAATAAAACCTGCACCTGAGACTCCATTTACAGCACTTGCATTATCAGAGCTGGCTCTTCGGGCCGGGGTTCCCCCGGGTTTGATCAATGTAGTAACTGGTGACGCACAACTTATAGGCGACATAGTGTGCACCAGCAAGCAAGTTAAAAAGCTCAGTTTTACTGGATCAACAGCTGTGGGGCGGCACTTGATGCGAACTTGTGCCTCTACCGTTAAGCGCCTCTCGCTTGAATTAGGCGGTAATGCCCCGTTTATAGTCTGTAGTGATGCTGATATCGATAAAGCAGTTGAAGGAGCCATGCAGTCAAAGTTTCGCAATGCCGGACAAACTTGCGTCTGTGCAAATGCGTTTTATGTTCATGATTCGCTATACGATCGTTTTGCTAGTGCTTTTGAAAAGCGAATAAAAGCGCTCTCCTTAGGCTCAGGCAGTGACCCTCACATCGATATTGGCCCTCTCATTAATGAGCAGGCGCTGGAGAAGGTAGAGGCACTAGTTAGAGATGCCAGAGAAAAAGGCGGCAATATAGTGTATGGAGGCGAGCGTTGGGCAGAGTCGGAGCGTTGGTATCTTCCTACATTGATCACAGAAGCAACAACCGATATGCGCTGTGTTCAAGAAGAAGTTTTCGGCCCAGTAGCCCCTTTAGTTCGCTATAGCGATGAAGATTCGCTCATTGCGTCACTTAGAGCACAGGATACAGGTTTAGCGGCTTATTTTTACAGCGAAAGTCTGAAACGGATCCACCACCTCGCTGCGGAGCTAGAGGTGGGTATGGTAGGCGTTAACACTGGCGTCATCTCAGATCCAGCGATGCCTTTTGGCGGTGTTAAAAGTTCTGGCTTAGGCCGAGAAGGAGGTCGACAAGGCATTATGGAGTACCTCGAAACAAAGTACATCAAGCTTTGTTATTAACAAGTAAAAACTATGAGCAACAAAAGGAAAATAACAATGAAAAAATCGAATAATATCTTATCTGTCGCTGTGCTGGGTGCCCTTGTTGGGCTGAGTTCTTCATCACTGGCTTTTGCTCAAAGCAGTGATATTGAAAATTTACAGAAGGATATGCCGAAAAACTGGGGTAAATGGGGTGAGAACGACCAAATTGGCGCATTGAATTACCTCGATGATGAACAAGCACTGCGAGGCGTTAAGGCTGTAAAAACAGGTGAAAAATTCACCCTGCAATTACCGATTACTCATGGAGTCGGACCTGTCTTTCCTGGAAGAGTGCCAGCCATGCATTTTATGACACAGGATGAAAGTATGTACTCTGTGGATAAACTTGATGAATTAGCCGGTGGGGTGAAGTACTCCGACGATGCTGTATTTATGTATTTACAAGGCACGACTCATATGGATGCATTAGGTCACGCTTGGTATGGCGACAAAGTCTATGGTGGCGTTTCAGCCGATAGTACAGTACATGGGCACGATCATGTTGATGTAGGCAAACTTGCTGAGCACGGCATTGTTGGTCGTGGTGTCTTATTGGATGTTGGGAGTTACAAAGGCGGTCAGTCTAGCCGTTTGGCACCAAGCTCTTGCGTTACACTTGATGATTTACAAGAAACAGCTGAAGCGCAAAACGTAACAATCGAGAAACGAGACATTTTGTTGATAAGAACGGGGTCCGTTGGCCGCTTTTATCAGGACGAACCAGACGCGCCATGGAGCGCAACTACAGAGCCCGGATTGTGTTATAGCAAACAACTAATCAACTGGATTGATGATATGGAAATACCAGTGATTGCAGCGGATAACCTTGCTGTCGAACTGGTTCCGCAAACTATTGACGGAAAAGATTACGTGATACCACTACATGGTGCACTTATCCGGGATTTAGGTGTTGTTCTTAGTGAGTTGTACTGGCTGGATGACCTTGCAAAAGACAGCGCTGAAGATGGGCAGTATACCTTTATGTTTACAGCAGCGCCGCTAAAAATGGAACGCGGCTCAGGCTCTCCTATTAACCCAATTGTGATTAAATAAAATAAAGGAAAGAAAGAAAGGGGGAAAGTGTTTCCCCCTTATAAAAACACCGTTAAACCAGCTGGTTAGCCGGCGCAAAAGTGGACGATAACCGTTTTTTCGGGTTTCGTCGCCACACGGCCATCAGCAATGCGTCTAACACGAGCTCTTTGGTCATCCGCTGTTGCATTGACCAGCCAATGACGCGCCTTGAGAACAAGTGGACCACCACCGCCAGATCCAGCCAGCCTTCGTGCGTTCTGATATACGTGACATCAGTTACCCAGGCCTGATCAGGCTTGTTATAGCCGACCTGTGCCTTAATTTTGCTGAGCTTCATCAGGCGGTGAACACGGTTAATCCCAATGTTTTCGTCGTATTCACGCATATCGCTGTAAATTTTGCGATAGCTATAGACACCGCCTGATTCAAGCCAGAACTGCTTAATCAGGCCAGCTTGACGTACGTCACGCTTCTGACGTTTTGAACGAGGATTCTTAAGCCATGCATAGAACCCACTCGGATTTACTTCCAGAAGTCGGCACAGCTTGCGCACTGGCCAGCAGTCCTTGTGCTCTTTGATAAAAGCGTACCTTAGTCGGACTGCTTCAATTTTAAATTCGTCGGGGTATCGTTTGTTGGTCATAAGAACCTCTTTATATGCCATTATCTATGGCTATGAGGTGTCTAGCAAATCAGTGGCGATTCAGTTGTCAGATATGCGCGACTCATCGTAATATCTCCAGCCAACAAAAAGTGTTTTTAATAGATTAAAATTGTCTACAGAAGATAAAAAAGGTCTATTGAATGATAAACTCTAACATTGCTGTTCTTTTAGCCGAGAGAAAGTTAAAGATGTCAGATCTTGCCAAGGCGACAGGAATTAATAGGGGCACGATCCAGCGGATGTACCACGATGAAGCTGCTCGAATAGAAATAGAAGTCATGAACAAAATGTGTGAATTTTTTGAATGTACGCCTGGTGATCTATTTATTTATAGCCCTGATGAGTAATTATTCTTTTTGATTATCGATAGATTTTGTGTAAAGCCGTATTCATAAAACTGAATAATTAGTCAGATCAGCCTTTGAGCGCGTAGTACAAAAGATTTTGAAAAAAGCGGGTGCTAAAATAGGCTAGGGCACTGAATGGTCACCGTTTGGTCACCAATAAAATTTGTGGCTGAAATAGTGGATTTATCGTGGGTATTAACTTGTTTAGTATTTGAGGTTTTTCTTGATAAGAGAATGGTGCGTCCGAGTAGACTCGAACTACCGACCTCTGCCATGTCAAGGCAGCGCTCTAACCAACTGAGCTACGGACGCACTTTATGGGGAATGTCGTTAACGACGGGCGGTATATTAGTGATTTGCGCTCACAGGTGCAAGCGATTTTTTACTAAATGCATTTGTTTGTCGAAATTCTATTCAGCTTTGCAGGACTATGCTTAGTTTCTTAAGAAGGCTTTTGCTAGAATGTTTGGTGAACTCAGTTCTTAATAACTGAAGAGAGGTAGTAAAATGTTTACTGTTTTGCGAGTAATACGGGCGTTTGCCGGGCTTCTTTTTCTTGCCGGAATAGTGGGTATCGTTGTGCAGCTTGGGTTTAACATTCTGAATGTTGATATTTTGATGCGTTCATCGGTCATCGTTATTATGGTTGGTATATTATTTGCCGCGTTCTGGCTGTGGGTCTTTCTTGGCTTGCGTTACGTTATCAATGAAATTCATGAGAAAGAACAAGGTAAACCACACCCCAGCCTGACTAAAAAGTGGCATCTGTAAGCGTAAAGTAGGAGTGAATAAATTAAGCCCGGCTCTAATCAATCCCTGGTGTAAAATCACAGGCGCTGTAGAATTTTTGCCACGGACGGACAAAATGCACTGACGCATCGGTGAGTTTTTTACTGAGCGAGCCCAGTTCTGCAATGTAGCTTTTTAGCGCCGGTTGAGGTGCTATACCTTTCAGGTTATCCAAAAGCATCAGTAAGCGCTGATGTTGTTCAATCATTGCGGCTATATCGCCTTGCATTTCTTCGAGATAGATGGCGTTAAAAGCATCTTTGAGCGCTAATGCGGCATTTGGGATATTCCCATTTTGACAATAAACTGACTCGGGAACTTCAGGTAGCAGTTCGGTCATTCTCTCCAGTTTATAAGAGTAATCCAACATCGTACGGAATAAATCGGGAAGGTAGCTACTGCTCTCTAGACGACCGAGCATTTTTATCAGTTCATCGGGGGCGTCGGCTTCTTTTGTGTAATTCCAGCGCTCTAGTATGCGGGTAAAGCGCTCCAGCGCATTCATAGCGTAATTGTATTCTGTTACATGTATTTTGGGTAAAGGGTTATTACCTACAGACAGGGCTTTTCTCAACCCATCGTCACGGGCAAAAGCGTTTGCCAGGCTGTTTTGCAGTTGCGATTCTTTATGCGCCAACGCCTCTTTCAATTTGTCTTTAACATTGGTCGAATCAGGATGCTCAATGCATTTCTTCAGTGCCTGAATCATGGTGAGATCAGCATGGTAGCGGCTAAATCCATCTTTTAGTCTTCCCAGTGAACTGTTGTTTTCAGCTATTAGCTGGCCTAACTGACAATGGTTAAGCCGAAGGCTCTCCAGCAAGCCCATGCTTGTCCGTTCAATATTTCGGGTTAGCGCGCGTTTTGCCGGATACTGGAGTTGAGGTTTAGGAGCTTCTATTGAGTTATTGGGGAGCTTGAGTGTGCTCTGGACGCGGCTATGCAGTTCATCCGCGTATTCCGTCAGACCCGGGTCATCCGAGCAGGCTGATAATCCAAAGGCGACGAACGCATAGCCAAATGAGCGGAAAATCAGTACACTTCGCTTCATTGTATTATTCCTTGCAATAAGGTTCTTATCGATGTTTACCGGTATTGTTCAAACCCAAGCTACGATATTTTCAGTCTCTGACCAAGTAGTTTCTGATCACAAGACATTTCGACACCTGGTTGTTAAAACTGAACCTCAATTTCTAGAAAACCTGGCGATTGGTGCAAGTATTGCCATAAATGGTTGCTGTTTAACGGTGGTCGAATTCAGCGATACTCAAGTGCACTTTGACGTCATAGATGAAACTCTGCGGCTAACCAATTTGGGGTTGTTAGGTGAAGGGAATAAGGTCAACTTCGAAAGGTCACTAAAAGTAGGCGATGAAATTGGCGGGCATGCAGTTTCAGGTCATATTCACTGCCAGGGCAAAGTGACTAAAATTGACACGTCTGATAATAACGTTGCTATGTGGATAGAGCTACCAGAGAGTTACACACCGTATTTGTTTGCCAAAGGGTTTATTGCGGTTAATGGTGCCAGTTTGACGGTAGGTCAGGTGGAGGAAAATTGTTTTAGTCTGCATTTAATTCCCGAAACTTTGCGCCTGACCAATTTGGAATCAACGGAGGTGGGTGACAGTCTGAACATTGAACTTGATCAGCAAACTATCACCATTGTTGAAACCGTTGAGCGTGTACTGGCCAAACGTCAGTAAAACTGCTCATCGTTACCATCTACTTTCACCCGTGCCTGCTGGTTAACTTCATCAACGTGTAACTGAACATGAATGAGGTCTCCGCAGGCAGCACATTCTTCCTGATAATCCTGATTTCCCTCCGAGGTATCAATTTCTAAAAAGGTATTGTGCCCACAGTGCGGGCACTTCACCGGCACACTTTGTAAGTTTTCTTCGTTCATTGGTAACTCCTTTGCCAGGATGCCAGAGTTTATTCGCGCATCCCCAACGAAATAAGGTTCTGCTTCTTACTATAGAAATAAAATACCGATTCCGCCCAATGAGATTAACGCTCCGGTTATAGAGCGCGGGGTAATTCGTTGTTTTTTCAGTAAAGAAATCGGTATCAAAAAAAGTGGCGCAGTTGATAATAAAGTCTGGGTAAGACCCGGGTTGATGTTGGCGATAGAAATTTGCTGTAACCAAATAGCAAGAAAAGTACCGAATAAAATAGCGCCGAGCAGAGGCAAAGGGTTGATAGAACGAATTTGTTTTATGATTGCGCTATACGCACCTCGCTTTGAAACCCCGACAATTATGGCTAGCAATAAAGACCCGGCGGCAAGACGCACAAATGCTGCATCTATAGCGTTTACGCCAGATTGCATTAGTACCGCAAACGCCATGACTAAGCCGGTTGCCTGACAAAATGCCGCGCCGCAACCCATGAATATACCGGATAATGAAAGCGCAGGCTGTTTGTCCGGCGCTTTTTCAGTAACAACCCATAGAACGCCGCTTAAGGTTATGACCGCACCGGTAATTTCAATGGTTGATAAACCGTCGTTTAAAAACACCCAAGCCATGAATGCAGCCAGTGGTGGTGCCAGATATTCCAACAACATTGCGTGCCAGGGCCCTAAACGCCGCAAGGCAGTAAAATGAAAGCTGTCGCCAATGGTAATACCGATAATGCCGCTTAGGGCGAGTAACCAAAGGCCTGAGCTTAGCTCTAATGAGTTACCCAGCAACAAACTCATAGTTAAAAGCAGGGGAGTGGCAACAACGCCTTTAACTAAGTTCATTTGTATGGGCGAGAAGTGGCTACCGGCGCGGTGATACAGTACGGTAGCGACAGCCCAAAAGCTGGCAGCTAGTAAAGCGGCGAGTTGTCCGGTTAACTCTCCAGTAATGTCTGATGTCAAAGCAGGCTCGGCGGTTGCTCAAATGTAAGCGGTCGATTATAGTAGCCTCTCGCGTTCGATGGTACCGAACGCAAAAATTTCGTAGGTTTTTCTATAAAGCAGATAAAACCAAAATAGAGCACGTGGCACTTGGTAGGTGTCACCACTGGTTGGAAAGGAAGTTTCATGCCTGTAATTACTCTCCCTGACGGAAGTCAACGCGAATTCGATAAACCTGTAAGCATTATGGAAGTTGCCGCCGATATCGGTGCTGGCCTTGCGAAAGCAACAGTTGCTGGCCGTATTGACGGTGAGCTGGTTGATGCCTGTGAACTCATTGAACATGACGCTCGCATTGAAATTGTGACACCGAAAGATGACGACGGCGTAGACATTATTCGTCACTCTTGTGCTCATTTAATGGGGCACGCGGTGAAGCAGATGTGGCCAAACGCAAAAATGGCAATAGGCCCGGTCATCGACAACGGTTTTTACTACGACATCGACGTTGATCACACTTTCACTCAAGAAGATCTGGAGAAGATTGAAAAGCGGATGAAAGAACTGGCTAAAACGGAATATACCGTTATAAAGAAAAAAGCCAGCTGGAAAGAGGCCCGTGAAACTTTCGTAGAACGCCATGAACCCTACAAAATAGAAATCCTTGACGAAGACATTCCGACTGATGCAACGCCAGGGCTCTATCACCACGAAGAATACATCGACATGTGTCGTGGTCCGCATGTACCCAACATGAAGTTTTGCCAGCATTTTAAAATTATGAAAATGGCTGGTGCGTACTGGCGTGGTGATTCTGACAACAAAATGCTGCAGCGTATATACGGTACGGCCTGGGCAGATAAGAAACAGTTAAAAGCTTATTTGCAGCGTTTAGAAGAAGCGGAAAAACGCGATCACCGTAAAATTGCTAAAGCTCAGGATTTGTTCCACTGGCAGGAAGAAGCGCCGGGTATGGTGTTTTGGCACCACAATGGCTGGACTATTTTCCGTGAGTTAGAAACTTACATTCGTGAAAAAATGCGCGAATACGAATATCAGGAAGTCAAAGGTCCAATGATGATGGACCGGGTGCTGTGGGAGAAGTCAGGTCATTGGGAGAAATTCTCTGATTTGATGTTTACCACGTCATCGGAAAACCGGGAATATGCGGTTAAGCCAATGAACTGTCCGGGACACGTTCAAATTTTCAATCAGGGCTTAAAGTCTTATCGCGACTTGCCGTTGCGTATGGCTGAATTTGGCAGTTGTCACCGTAATGAACCTTCAGGTGCCTTGCATGGCCTAATGCGTGTTCGAGGTTTCACACAAGACGATGCGCACATATTTTGTACCGAGGAGCAGGTACAGGAAGAAGTCGCGGGTTGTATCAGAATGGTATACGAAACTTACAAAACCTTTGGTTTCGAGAACATCGATGTGAAGCTTTCAACCCGTCCTGAGAAGCGCTTAGGCGACGATGCGACATGGGATCGCTCGGAGACAGCTCTCGCAGAGGCTTTGAAAAAGAATGACATCGATTTTTCTTATTTACCGGGTGAAGGTGCCTTTTATGGCCCGAAAATAGAATTTACTTTGTTCGATTGTCTGGGCAGAGCGTGGCAATGTGGTACAATACAGCTTGATTTTGCGTTGCCAGGGCGTTTAGGTGCCACTTATGTGGGTGAAGATAACGAGCGACATACGCCAGTTATGATTCATCGCGCTATTTTGGGATCACTTGAACGTTTCATGGGTATTCTCATTGAAGAGTACGCTGGGAATTTCCCGTTATGGTTGTCGCCAACGCAAGTTGTGTTAATGAATATCACGGATAATCAAAGCGATTATGTACGAAAAGTTGTCAAAACCCTGAACGAAAAGGGAATTCGTGCATCAGCCGACTTGAGAAATGAGAAGATAGGCTTTAAAATCCGTGAATACACATTAAAACGTGTTCCATATTTACTGGTTGTCGGCGACAAAGAAGTCGAGGCTGGTGAGGTTGCGGTACGTACACGGGGTGGTGAAGACTTGGGTAAATTCCCATTAGAAGACTTTATCAGTCGTGTAGAGGACGAAGTCCGTACTCGCAAAATTGATTAATTATTTGGAGGAATAAACCATTAAAGGCGGAAAAAGAACTCAGAAAGCTGCAGATAAAAACCGTATCAACGAAAAAATCACAGGCGTTGATGAAGTTCGCTTAATCGGAACCGATGGCGAACAAGCTGGTGTCGTCAGTATTAACGAGGCTCTTGATGCAGCAGCGGAAGCTGGTGTTGATTTGGTGGAGATGAGCCCTAACGCAGAACCACCGGTCTGCCGCCTGATGGATTACGGCAAGTTCCTCTTTGAAAAGAGTAAAGAACAGAAAGAGCAGAAGAAAAAGCAGAAACAGATTCAGGTCAAGGAAGTTAAATTCCGGCCTGGTACTGATGAGGGCGACTACCAGGTAAAACTGCGCAACCTGCGTCGTTTCCTCGAGGGAGGTGACAAAACCAAAGTCACTATCCGTTTCCGTGGCCGGGAAATGGCACACCAAGAGTTGGGTATTGAATTGCTAAATCGTGTTAAAGACGATTTAGAAGAAATCTCAATTGTTGAGTCGTTCCCAAGACGTGCCGAAGGGCGCCAGATGATTATGGTCTTGGCACCCAACAAGAAGTGATCGTGGTTTACAAGTAGTCTGATTGTCAGGCTCACCCTTTCACACTTTTATCAACAATGCGGAGTTTAATTTCATGCCAAAAATGAAATCGAACAAGGGCGCTTCCAAGCGCTTTAGAAAAACTGCTTCTGGTGGTTTTAAGTGCAAGCAATCTCACTTGCGTCACATTCTGACTAAGAAGAGCCCTAAGCGTAAGCGTCAGCTTCGCGCTAAGAGCATGGTCCATGAGGCCGACGTTAAATTAGTCGCTCGCATGTTACCGTACGCATAAGGAGAGATAGCAAATGGCACGAGTAAAACGTGGTGTAATCGCGAGAGCGCGTCACAAAAAAGTCCTGAAGCAGGCGAAAGGTTATTATGGTGCCCGTAGTCGCGTTTATCGCGTAGCGGTCCAGGCAGTAACTAAAGCAGGTCAATACGCATACCGTGACCGTCGCAATAAGAAACGTCAATTCCGTCAGTTATGGATTGTTCGTATCAATGCTGCGGCTCGTCAAAACGGTTTGTCTTACAGCCGCTTTATTAATGGCCTGAAAAAAGCATCTATCGAAATCGATCGTAAAATCTTAGCCGATATCGCTGTTCATGATCAAAACGGTTTTGCCGCTTTGGTTGAGAAAGCAAAAGGCGCACTGTAATTATTCAAAACCTTTAGGGATTAGAATAAACAGATTTAGAAGGGAGCCAATTGGCTCCCTTTTTCATTGAAAATTCGCTATCATAGCGCCTTTATTATTTATCTTGTGTTGTTGAGGGATACGATGCAGCTAGAGCAAATTGTTGAGCAGGCTGAATCGGCCATTGCGGCCGCAGATTCACCGACTGCGTTAGACGAAGTCCGCGTCGAGTATATGGGTAAGAAAGGGCAGCTTACCGAGCTTTTAAAAGGCTTAGGTAAGCTAGACCCGTCTGAACGTCGGGAAGCCGGACAGAAAATTAATGAAGCCAAGCAACAAGTGCAGACCAGTATCAATGCCCGCAAAGAGCTATTGAAAGCGGCTGAGTTAGCACAGAAGCTGGAAGCGGAACGTATCGATGTTACTTTACCCGGGCGGCATTCTGCGGTAGGTGGTGTGCATCCGGTTACTCAGACGATTCGCCGTATTGAACAGTTTTTTGGTGATTTAGGCTTTAGTGTAAAAGAAGGCCCGGAAGTCGAAGACGGTTTTCATAACTTTGACGCGCTGAATATCCCTGCGAATCATCCGGCTCGCGCTGATCACGATACGTTTTATTTTACCCCCTCAACAATGTTGCGTACGCAAACTTCTGGTGTACAAATTCGTACCATGGAGAATGAGCAGCCTCCGTTGCGGATCATTTCTCCCGGACGTGTGTACCGGAACGACTATGACCAGACCCACACCCCGATGTTTCATCAGGTAGAAGGGTTAATGGTTGATACCGATGTCAGCTTCACGCAGTTAAAAGGAATTCTGGAAGATTTTCTGAATCACTTTTTCGAAGAGTCGCTAACGGTGCGCTTCAGACCTTCCTACTTCCCGTTTACCGAACCTTCGGCAGAAGTTGACGTCATGGGTAAAGACGGTAAGTGGCTAGAAGTTTTAGGTTGCGGCATGGTGCACCCAAACGTATTGAAGGCGGTGGGTATTGATTCGGAAAAGTACACCGGCTTTGCCTTTGGTATGGGCGTCGAGCGTCTTACCATGTTGCGCTACGGCGTGAATGATTTACGTGCGTTCTTCGAGAACGATCTGCGTTTCCTCAAACAATTTAACTAACGGGCAGTAAGCAATGAAATTCAGTGAACAATGGTTAAGGGAATGGGTTAACCCCGACATCAGCAGTCATGAATTGAGTGAACAGCTCAGTATGGCGGGTCTTGAAGTAGATGCTGTTGAGCCGGTTGCCGATGAATTCCATACTGTCGTCGTTGGTGAAGTGATTGATTGTGGTCCTCATCCAGACGCAGATAAATTACAAATTACAAAAGTAGATGTTGGCGAAGCTGAGCCGGTAGATATTGTTTGCGGCGCGTCTAACTGCCGCTTAGGTATTAAGGTTGCAGTTGCTAAAGTTGGTGCGGTATTGCCTGGTGATTTCAAAATTAAGAAAGCGAAGCTTCGCGGTCAGCCGTCAAACGGTATGCTGTGCTCGTTCAAAGAACTGGGGCTCATTGATGAGCACGACGGCATTATTGAGCTTCCGGCAGATGCTCCGGTCGGAGAGGATTACCGTAAATACCTGCAGCTTGATGACAACAGTATTGATATTGACTTAACCCCTAACCGTGGTGATTGCCTTAGCATTAGAGGTATCGCCCGTGAAGTAGGTGTGTTGAACCGTCTGGATGTAACAGTACCAGAAAGTAATGAAGTAGCGGCCAGTATTGAAGATACGCTAAGCATTACCTTGTCTGCTGCTGAGCAGTGTCCGCGTTATTTAGGCCGCGTTATCAAAGGTGTCGATTTAACTCGCCCAACGCCGGTATGGATGACAGAAAAATTAAGACGCAGCGGTATTCGTAGCATTGACCCGGTAGTTGATGTCACTAACTACGTGTTGCTTGAACTGGGTCACCCCATGCATGCATTTGACCTCGATTCACTTGAAGGGAACATCGATGTTCGCTTAGCCAAGCCTAAAGAAAAGCTTACTTTGCTTGATGATCAAGAAGTTGAGCTGGACGACGATACTCTGGTTATTGCTGATGAGAAAAGAGCACTGGCCATGGCGGGTGTCTACGGTGGTAAAAACAGTGGTGTAACAGAAAATAGCAAAAATATTTTTCTGGAAAGCGCGTTCTTTGCACCGGATGCCATCTTAGGGAAAGCACGCCGTTACGGTCTACATACCGATGCGTCACATCGTTATGAGCGCGGCGTAGACCCTCAGTTGCAACGTACGGCAATGGAAAGAGCGACAGAACTGTTGTTGGCAATTTGCGGTGGTGAAGCGGGGCCGGTAACCGAAGCGGTGGCAGAGCCATTTTTGCCTAAGCGTGATGGCATTACCCTAAGAGCTAGCAGATTGGCTAAAGTACTGGGTGTCAGCATTGCTAATGACAGTGTCACTGAAATTCTTGAGCGTTTAGGCTTTGATGTTTCATTTGACAGTGAACAATGGCAGGTTGGCATTCCGTCTTATCGTTTTGATTTGAGCATTGAAGAAGATTTAATTGAAGAAGTGGCCCGTGTTTACGGTTATAACTCAATTCAGGCTGCACCGCCGGCAGCGCAACTGCGCATGACTGAGCGTAAAGAAAGCCAGCTTAGCGCCCATCAATTGGTGGATGCTATGGTCAGCCGTGGTTATCAGGAAGCGATAACCTACAGCTTTGTTGATCCAAAACATCAGGCACTGATGTTTGATGAGACCGCAGCGCTGACTTTGCCACACCCAATTTCGGTTGATATGTCATCTATGCGTGTGAGCCTATGGCCGGGATTAGTCGGCGCGGTTGCTCATAATCAGAAGCGTCAACAGTCTGTTTTGGCTTTTGTAGAAACGGGTTTACGCTTTATTCCAGATGAGTCAGCTGAAAATGGTGTTCGCCAGGAAGCGGTTATTAGTGGCATACGTTCTGGTAAAGCGCACTCCGAGCACTGGTCGGAAGGTGATAGTGCGGTTGATTTTTACGATGTAAAAGGCGATGTTGAAGCGTTATTGGCTCAAACAGGTAATGCTGCAGCGTTTCGTTTTGTTGCATCACAACATCCAGCACTGCACCCGGGGCAATCAGCGGCAATTTACCGCGGCTCTGAAAAAGTTGGCGATATCGGCGCTTTACATCCTAAGTTTAATAAAGCTTTAGGGCTTAACCAGCGTACCTTTGTGTTTGAACTGGCCTTATCCGCCGTGACTGAGAGGCCTTTACCGCAAGCTAAGCCGGTATCTCGTTATCCTTCTATTCGTCGCGATCTTGCTGTCGTGGTTGATAAAGACCTTGCGGCAGGTGAGCTGATCGCTGCGATGGAAAATGTTGGCGTAAAACAGTTAGTTGACCTAAACTTATTTGACGTTTACATCGGTGATGGTGTGGCAGAAGGTAAGCAAAGCTTGGCTTTATCCGTTACTCTTCAAGACAGCGATAAGACTTTGGAAGAAGCGGAGGTCACTGAGCTTATGACTAAATTTATTGAGACATTAAAGAGTGAGTTTAATGCAACATTGAGGGATTAAACTATGGCGCTGACCAAAGCAGAACTGGCAGAGGTGCTGTTCGACAAATACGGTGTTAGTAAACAAGATGCCAAAGTGTTAGTTGAAGATTTTTTTGAAGAAATCAGAGTTGCTTTGGAAAAAGGGGAGCAGGTAAAGTTGTCGGGCTTTGGCAATTTTGAGTTGCGAACTAAAAATCAGCGCCCCGGACGCAACCCTAAAACGGGCGAAGAAATTCCAATTTCAGCGCGTCGGGTTGTGACCTTCAAACCGGGTCAAAAATTTAAAAGCAGAGTCGAAAACGCAGAACCCGAGGATTAACCTCGGGTTCTTTTTTATTAAATCTTTGTACGCTGAGTCGCTTGAAATTAACGAAAGAAAAGCTGACTAAAGGGGTTTAATAACCTACTGATACCAGAGGTAAAGTGTAAGGGAGCGTTCAGAGTTGCCAGGGTTAAACAGTCTTCATCCTGAGTTTCCGGCGTATGGGTACGATTCGGATCAAGCAACATAAAATCGCCGTCCCTGTACTCGCTTTGCTCGTCATTAAAAACACCATCAATAACCAGTGTCGCTTCCTCTCCTTTATGCGTATGTTCCGGGAGCTTTGCTCCTGGCGCCATGTAAATTAAGTTGGTCTGATTCCCATTGTCCAGAGTTAATGGTGCGCGCCAGAGCTTACCGACCAGTTTCGACCACTCTCCAATACGATGACTGTTGTGAGCCAGAGTACGAGGCAGTGTAAAGCGACGACCTTCCAGAGAGAGCATCTCATTCGGTTGGTTTACTTGTTTGTTGCATGCAGAAGAGGCAAAAATAGCCTCCAGCATTTGGTCACACTGAGACTTGCTCATTGTTGTACTGGCAACACTAACCAACGTGTCCAAATTCTCTTCACACAACTTCTGTTCAATCTCGCACACGGTTTGACGACATGCTTTACACATATCGATGTGTGTGCCGACAACTAAAGTCATGGCCGCACTAAGGTCGCCAGAGGCATACTGATATAAAAGGCCTTCGCCCGGGTGTGATTTAATCATCATCGACTATCAACTCTTTCAATTTTTTTAATGCTAGACGAGTTCGGGACTTAATTGTCCCTAAAGGCACTCCCAGGGCGTCAGAGACTTCCTGTTGAGATTTACCTTCAATATAAATCTTCTCAATAACGACCCGTTGTGCATCGGGCAATTGAGCGTAATAGAAAGAAATTTCCTGCATCAGAACATCGTGATCCAATGCGTATCCATCATCAAGGCTATCGTTCTGCTCTGACAGAATCGGCCAGAGTTCATCAGCACTGATGTCATCTTTGCGTTTTTTGTTTTTGCGAAGCAAATCGAAGCGGATGTTACGAGCTATGGTAAATATCCAGGTGGAAGGAGAGCCACGGTCAGGCTTGAACAAATGCGCTTTGTGCCAGACGTTTGTCATGGTTTCCTGGACGAGATCCATCGCCGTTTGTTCATTACCAAATTGTCTTGTAGCGTAAGACTGCAGTTTGGGTGCAAATAACCTGAAGAGCTCGCTAAAGGCAACGCGATTCCTATTTTCCGCAATCTCTGCCAGCAGTTCCCCTGCTTTTTCGGCAGCGTCTGTCTGGGTGGTAGCCATAGACCCCCGATTCGATGTTCTTTCTGACACCATTTGCATAATTAGACCTGCTTCTTTTCACACAATGTTCTAACTATTACGGGGTGTTGAGAAAATGGATCACCCGGATGGCAGAATGTTTACTCAATTAACGGATTAAGTCTAACAGATATTCTTTCGCTTTTAGACAATTTTCGCATCTTATCAGTTCTTGTTTCGTATAGACATCCAAAGGCAGTATTTCAAGCCACCTTGAACAGACCCAATCAAGTTTCTCGTAGCCTAGATTGGGTAGTAACTCAGACAGTTCAGGGTAGGTCTCGAACGCTTCCTGTAATCGAGTTTTGAGTTTGTCGTCGGAATTATCCAGGGTAATTTCAGGCCAGTTTTCAAGATACTCTATCTTGCCAAACCTGAGTTTATCGCTCTCCGACCAATGCTCGTCAATACGAACCCGATTTTTTCCTTCAATGGTTATTCCAAGTAAACCATCGTCTCGTGGTTCAAAATCAATAATCTTCACGGTGGTAGCGTACGGGAGAAGGTAATCGCTTGATGTCGTTGCATGTTCATTGTTAAACATGGCCACTACAAACTCACTGTCATTTTGCAGACATTCTTTTACCAGCCTGGTGTAACGAGGCTCAAACACCTTTAATTTCATGCGTCCGCCCGGCATTATATGCGATGTAAGCGGGAATAGCGGTAACTGCTGCATATAACCTCATTTGGCTAGTAGTTTAAACAATTAAGAAACATTACGTTGAGGTGGGTCTGGTTGGATCTTTTTTATCGAGTAAAGGCCAAACTATTTTTAGCAATATACCGTACATTATCATCATTGAAATTTCGCAGAGGTTACAATGGCAAAATTAAAAGTGGGTATTAGTTCCTGTTTAATGGGCGATGAAGTCAGGTTTGACGGAGGACACAAGAAATCCGCATTTTGCGTTGATGAATTAAATCGACACATGGAACTGGTACGCTTTTGCCCGGAAGTTGGTATTGGGATGCCGGTACCAAGACCGACAATCAGGCTCGAGCAACATGATGATGTACAGGCGGTAGTACCCAAAACCGGTGAAAATGTTACGTCACAGCTAGCGGATTTTGCCGATAAGATTCAGGTGAAAATAGAACAGTTAAGTGGCTACATTCTATGCGCGAAATCTCCCAGTTGCGGTATGGAGCGGGTCAAGTTATATGATCCGGAAACGGGGCATGCACAAAAAGCAGGAATGGGAATTTTTACTGCGCGACTAAAGGAAAAGAATCCCGCTCTGCCTTTAGAAGAAGATGGCCGGCTCAATGACCCGCATTTACGTGAAAATTTCGTTATGCGGGTTTATGTGTTTAGTCAATGGAAAGAAATGACGCAGACGCTTTCTAAACATCAGCTTTTGCAGTTTCACCAACGCTGCAAGTTACTTTTGTTGGCTCATAATCAGCAACGTTACCGCGAGCTGGGTAAGCGTTTGGGTGAGCAAGAGACCATCGACGGTGCTTTTGCGGAGCAGTACATTATTGATGTGATGGACGCTTTATCAAAACCTGCCTCTCGTAAGAACCACACCAATGTGCTCCAACATATCCAGGGCTATTTCAAATCAGATCTCGGCCATGAAAGACGGGAAGAGCTGAGTGATATCATTCTCCAGTATCACGATGGCATTCTCCCTCTTATGTCACCTCTAACGTTAATACGGCATTATTTGCGCGAGTTCCCAAAAGAGTATTTAGAAGGGCAATGGTATCTGACGCCTTATCCTGATGATTTAAAATTACGTTATGGGCTGTAGCGATGCGAGAAGTAATTTGGTTTCGTAGTGATTTAAGAATATTAGACAACCCGGCTGTCTTTTCTGCATGTCAGGGCGATGAGCCACCGTTGGCGATATTTTTTGTGTGTCATGAAACATGGGAAAGCCATGACTGGGCGCCGATAAAAGTAGACTTTGTTTGGCGAAATTTAGAATGCCTGCAGCAGGATTTAGCCGAAAAGGGCATTGAGCTGGAGGTGCAACTCGTCCCCAAATTCAGTCAGATTCCCGGCGCTGTAAGAGCTTTTTGCCGGGAAAATGAAATTGCCCGGGTACATATTAATGCAGAGTATGCGCTGGATGAAAAACGCAGAGATGCAGCGACCAATGCAGTATTAAGCAATGACGATATCGAACTGGTTTCGCACCATGGAAATCTGTTGGTGTCGCCGGGAGAGGTCAGAACGCAACAAGGTGACTATTACAAAAAATTCACGCCTTTTAACCGGCGTTGGCGACAAGTATTAAGCGAAAAAGCTTATAGCGAACCGCTGCAAATCAAATCTTATTCTCGAGTTACCGCAAAAGGCCTCCCTGACTGTCCGCTGGCTAGAAAAGACTCGTCTGACTGGAGTGCTGGCGAGCAGCAAGTTCTGGGGAAACTGGGGCAATTCGTCGGCCACAGTATTGATGATTATCAACAAGGCAGAGATCTGCCGGCTGAAAACGGAACCTCACAACTTTCCGCTTATTTGGCGCAGGGAGTTATTGGGCCGCAGACGGCTGCCCGGGCGCTACATAAGTTTTCGCCAGAGTTTCCGTTTGGACTTGCTTCCGGTGCTGATACCTGGCTTACCGAACTGGCATGGAGAGAGTTCTATCAGCATCTAATGTACTTTGTGCCGCGCTTATCAAAAGGGGAAAGCTTTCAGACTGAAACGGACAGCATTCAGTGGTTAGAGGACGATGACGCTTTTCAACGTTGGTGTAATGGCCGCACGGGGTACCCAATTGTTGACGCCGGAATGCGTCAATTGACATCAACGGGGTGGATGCACAACCGCTTAAGAATGATCACAGCCAATTTTCTGGTAAAAGATCTATTAGTAGATTGGCGAAAAGGTGAAGCCTTTTTCATGCAGCATTTAATTGATGGCAGTTTCCCGGCAAACAACGGTGGCTGGCAATGGAGTGCTTCGGTTGGAACTGACGCCGTTCCCTATTTTCGTGTTTTTAATCCGGTTAAGCAAAGTGAGAAATTTGATCCTGACGGGCAGTACATTCGTAAGTGGGTAGACGAACTTAAGGAAGTACCAACAAAGTATATTCACTGGCCTCATAGTTGGCTTCAGCAACAAAGCAGTAATAACTATTGCGAACCCATAGTCGAGCACAAATTTGCTCGTGAACGATTCTTAACAACGTTTAAGCAGGTGAAAAATGGATAACAGTGAATTAGTCGAAAAACTCAAAGAGTTCTACGATGAACTAAAAACCGAAAATCTTGATGAACTGAATGAGTTATACCATGACGAAATAGCGTTTACTGATCCAATCCAACACGTTGTCGGGTTGGAGGATTTTCGAAAATATCTAAAACACACAATGGAAAACGTTGAATATTGTCATTTTGCTTTTGACGACGAATGCGTTGGCGAAGAGCAAGCGTTTCTTACATGGCAGATGCGTTACGCACACCCCAAGCTTGCCAATGGCATGGAAATTATTCTGCCGGGAGTTTCGTATTTAACCTTTGAAGACGGCAAAATCAGAGAACAAAGAGATTATTACGACCTTGGCGCAATGCTTTATGAACACGTACCGCTAGTCGGTTATGTCATTGATAAAATTAAGAATAGGCTAACAGACGAATGAAAGTCTTAATTACAGGAGCTTCATCAGGTATTGGGCGTCAGCTGGCTTTGGATTACGCAGCTGACGGCAATGACGTCGTTGTGTGTGGAAGAAATAACGACGCGTTGTCAGAGATACAAAAACAATATCCTGAAAAAATAACCTGCAGCGCCTTTGATATTACAGACAAAGAGTCGGCAAAAAATGCGTTAGCACAAGTTAATGAGATTGATGTCGCAATTCTGTGCGCGGGCGTGTGTGAATACCTCGACGTTAAAGCTTTCGATGCCGACATGTTCGAGCGTGTGTTTAAAGTAAATGTATTCGGCACAATGAACTGTGTGGAAGCTTTACTTCCCCAATTCAGTGACTCGGCGCGTCTGGTCATTGTTGACAGTCTGGCGAGACTTCTTCCGTTCACCCGGGCTCAGGCTTATGGTGGTTCAAAAGCAGCAATGCATTATATCGCGCGGGGACTGGAAGTTGACCTCAAGTCTCAGGGAGTCAAAGTTCAAACCGTATCGCCTGGGTTTGTTAAAACACCAATGACTGATGCCAATGATTTTGAGATGCCAATGCGCGTTGACGTTGAATTTGCGTCTAAGGCAATAATAAAAGGTATTAATAAGAACAAACGGGACATCGCATTTCCGTGGCTATTTAGTAGTCTTTTGAAGTTAATGTCTGTCTTGCCGGAAGGCTTACAAGTGAAACTATCAGAACAAATGGCAAGGAAGCAGTCCTCATGAAGATAGCCGTTATTGGAAGTGGTATTGCGGGTCTTACCAGCGCTTACTATTTAAGCCGTGAACATCAAGTCAGTGTATTTGAAAAAAATGATTATATTGGCGGGCATACATGTACCAGTGATGTGAAAATTAATGGCAGCATGTATGCCGTAGATACAGGTTTTATTGTTTTTAATGATAAGACATATCCACGTTTTAAACGTCTGCTAAAAGGTCTGGAAGTGGCTTGGCGTGACACTGAAATGAGTTTCAGCGTACGTGATCCTAAGTCGGGTCTGGAATTTAATGGACACAATCTCAATACCTTGTTTGCGCAACGGAAAAATTTGTTTAGCTTGTCTTTTTACCGTTTGTTGCAGGGTATTTTGAAATTTAACGCCGCCGCGAAAAGTGCGTTAGAAGAGGATGTCAGCGAGGCTGACAATGTCACGTTGGCAGAATTCCTCACTCGGCACAATATTCCGGAATCGGTTTCGCATTACTACTTATTACCGATGGTTTCAGCTATCTGGTCTGCAAGCCTGGCCGACGCGAAAGACTTTCCCCTGGGCTTTTTCCTTCGTTTTTTTGATAATCATGGGTTATTGAATGTTAGCGACCGTCCTCAGTGGCATACTCTTATCGGTGGCTCTCACGCGTACATTCCAATGCTAACCGAACCGTTTAAAGAACGGCTTGAATTAAACAGTGAAATTGTTGCAGTTAAGCGTCAACAGGAGCAGGTTGTTCTTGTTTTTAGTAATGGTGAAGAACGGTATTTTGATGAAGTGGTTTTCGCGTGTCACAGTGACCAGGCGCTTGCGTTACTCGATGACGCCAGTGCTGACGAAAAACGTATTCTTGGTGAGATAAAATACTGCCCGAATGAGGTTGTTCTGCATACTGATGAGAACTTGTTACCCAGAAAGCGACGAGCCTGGGCCAGTTGGAATTATCTATTAAGAGAAGATGATGCAGCAGAAGAGCAGCCCAGCTCAGTAACCTACAATATGAATATTCTGCAAGGACTGCTGTGCGACAAAACCGTATGCGTTACATTAAACAATACAGCCGCAATTGCTCCTGACGAGATCATTAAAACCTTTACCTATGAGCATCCACAGTATTCTGTTCAGTCTTTAAAAGCCAGAGCCGAAAGAAATGTAATTTGCGGAAAGAATAGCACCCATTTTGTTGGTGCTTATTGGTATAACGGTTTTCATGAAGACGGTGTAAGAAGCGCCATTGATGTTGTTAACCGCTTGAATACAGAATTGATTGATAACTCATGAAGAGTGCGATTTATTGGGGGAATGTCTTTCATGTAAGGCATCGCCCCAAACACCACGCCTTTAATTACCGTTTCCAACAATGGTGCATCGATTTATCCGAGCTCGATGAAGTTAGTTCGACAAGCCGTTGGTTATCGTGTAAAAATTTTGCGCCTCTTTGGTTTCGTCGAAAAGACTATCTGAAAGGTGAAGAGGGCAGTTTACAGCAGGCTGCACTGAATAAAATGTCCTCCCTTGCAGCGAAGAATTTAACTGGTGAGGTTTTATTTGTCGGAAACTTACGTACCTTTGGAATTTTTTTTAGCCCAATTAACTTGTATTTTCTTCGTCAGAACAACGACGAATATACACACATGTTAGCTGAAGTCAGTAATACGCCCTGGCTGCAACGTCACTATTATTTGGTCGATTTGTCAGAAGAGTCTCCAAAAACCAGTAAACAATTTCACGTTTCTCCGTTTAACCCTATGGATATGACCTATCACTGGCAAATAGAACCTCCCACAGAGAGTTTAAAAGTCACTTTAAGCGCCCACCAGCAAGAGAAAGATTTTGTTGCCGGCATGAAATTAAATAGGCAACCGCTAAACCGTAGTGAAATTTATCGCGTATTAAGGACAGTACCTGTCATGGCGCTAAAAATTATTGGTGGCATTTATTGGCAGGCGTTAAAGCTTTTTATCAAGCGGGTTCCATTTTACGGAAACCCTGGTAACTAAAATAATTAGAAGGCAGTTTGTATGTCCAGTAGTGAAACAACTATGGTAGCGCCTATTCAGTATGGTGTGTTGGATAAGCTTTTCCGTACTATCGCTTTTAAGTTATTAGCTCATTTGCAATATGGGCAGCTGACAATAAAAGAAAAAGGCACGTTCATTGAAACTTTCGGGCACCCCGATAAAGATTTGAATGCTGAAATTGACGTGAAAGGCTCGTCTTTTTACCGTCGCCTGGTAACTGGTGGCAGTATTGGCGCAGCCGAATTATATATTGATAAGCACTGGGATACGCCCGATTTAACGTCGGTTATTCGTATTTTTGCCCGCAATTTACCGGCCTTAGATAAGCTGGAGACACGGCTGGCCTGGTTAACTTTTCCTTTTAATAAATACCAGCACTGGAGTAACCGAAACCGCAAAGGACAAGCTAAAAAGAATATCTCCGCTCACTATGACCTGGGTAACGAGCTCTATACGCGTTTTCTTGACAGCGCAATGCAATATTCCAGCGGATTATTTAAAGAGTCCACAGATTCGCTGGAGGAAGCCCAGCGCAACAAGATGCAGCGTTTGTGTGATGCACTCGACTTAAAAAAACAAGATCATTTGTTGGAAATAGGTACTGGCTGGGGTGGCCTGGCCATTTATGCAGCAAAAAATTATGGTTGCCGGGTAACAACGACGACAATTTCAGATGAGCAATTTCAGTACGCGAAGCAGCAAGTGGAAGCGGCGGGCTTGTCCGACAGAATTGAATTATTGAAGCGTGACTACCGTGACTTAGAAGGGCAGTACGACAAGTTGGTCTCGGTTGAAATGATAGAAGCGGTGGGGAAAGAATACTTACCGACCTTTTTCAAAACCTGCAATAAACTGTTAAAAGAAGACGGAAAAATGTCGTTACAGGCTATCACTATTGCCGATCAGAGAGCGAAATCCTACGCCCGTTCCGTAGACTTTATTCAAAAGCATATCTTTCCCGGCGGCTTTCTTCCGTCTTTGAGCCAAATGACGCAATTGTTTACGCGTTACACTGACTTGGTGGTTCGTGACGTACACGATTTCGGTTTGAGTTATGCGAAAACCCTTAGAGAATGGGAAGAGCGGTTTAACGCTCACGAAAGCGAGCTCGAAAAGCTTGGCTACGATGAACGCTTTTCCAGACTTTGGAATTACTATTTCAGCTATTGTGAAGGCGGCTTTCTGGAACAACGGGTATCGGTTGTTCAGGTTACCGCTAGTAAATCGCAGGCGTACTAATGACTTCTATTCAGCATAAAATTGTCAGTTTTGTTCTGTTCAATGCGCTTTGGTTCAGTGCCGTTTCCGGGCGCGAGAACTACATTGTGCTTAGTGGTGTTTTATTAGCCTTTCAATTTTTCTACAGCATTGCCGTAGCCAAAGTTAGCTGGACCTTAATTTTGCGGCTGTTTGCGGTGGGGTTATTGTTGGAGGCTATTGTGATAAGCCTGGGTGTTATCGATTTTTCCGGAGGATATTTTCCTTTGTGGCTGGTCATGCTGTGGCTGGGTTTTTCATCTATGGCGCCGGTTGCACTGGACTGGCTGGCACCTAAACCCGTAATAGCGGTTTTGCTTGGTGCTATTTCAGGTCCCCTGAGCTATGTTGCAGGAATAAAACTTAATGCAGCAACGATTGACTCAATGCCGGTTGTTGTTGGCTGTTATGCTGCTGTATGGGGACTAATGATGGCGTATTTCGTTTTCTCCATGTCAATTAAGAAAGAACAGGGAGTCTAGAGTATGCGATTTATTTTATGCGGAATTATTGCTCTGTTTAGCCTTAATTCTTATGCCGCTGAATGTTCCGGCTCAGTACCCGATGACTTCTCTAAAGTTGGTGAAACCCGGCTCAGTGTGTATTTCTGGGATGTTTATGACGCCACTTTATATAGCCGGTCAGGTGAATATAAACAGGAAGAACGGCAGGCTCTGTTACTGGAATACCTGCGCGATATAAAGGCGAAAGATCTTATCGAAACGACGGAAGAAGAATGGCAGAAGCTGGGTTTGAACAGTGATAAGCATGAACAATGGTTAGAAAGACTTGAATCTATCTGGCCCGATATTAAAGAAGGCGACTGCCTTCTCTTAGTTGAAAAGAAAGACGGAACAGCGGCGTTTTACCAAAGCGATAAGTTGCTTGGAGAAATTGACGATAAAGACTTTACCGAACAGTTTTTAGCTATTTGGTTGTCGGAAAATAGCCGCTTTGAATCTGAGCGCAATGAACTCATTGGGGAGAAATAAAATGAAGGCTTTAAAGGTTTTAGGCTTTACCGTTTTACTTAGTTTACTTGCGGCGTGCTCAACCGGCATTGATGCTTATAAATCAGCTGAGCCAAAGTTAAAGCTTGAAGAGTTCTTTAACGGTGAACTGGTTGCTTACGGTATGGTTCAGGACTACAGCGGGGAAGTGATTCAGCGTTTTGAGGTAACCATGACAGGTACCTGGGAGGGTAATAAAGGCGTTCTCGACGAACATTTCACTTATGCCGATGGTCGTGAGCAGCAAAGAGTCTGGCACATAACAAAAACCGGCCCGAATAGTTATGAAGGGCGTGCAGACGATGTTGAAGGTGTTGCTAAAGGTACAACAGCAGGCAATGTTCTTAACTGGGAGTACCAACTGGAAGTTGTGGTAGACGGCGAGCCTTTGGTATTGACGTTGGATGACTGGCTGTATCTTATTGATGAGAACAATATGATCAATCGTACCGACATGTCTAAATGGGGCTTCCCTGTTGGGGAGATAACGCTTTATATTGGTAAGAAATAAATATCAAGAATCTCTGTCGGTGACCGATAATAGGAGTATAATCCTGGTATTGATATAGCCTTAAAAGGTTTAGGGAAACGGCAGTGGCAATTAATTATCCGACATTTTCTTATAACAACCCCCGCATACAAGGGCAGACGGTTTTTATTAAGCGTGGACCGCATCAGGGGAAGTTAGGAATTATAGCAAAAACACTGGATAATGATCGCTTCCTGGTGTCTCAGGCTGATTTTGGTTCTGAAAAAGTCATTTTCAAACGCAGTGACTTTCTGGTGCACCGTTACCGTAAAATTAGAGTTCCAATAGACCGCGTTGCCGGTAAAAATCCAGACGTTCTATAACAAAAAAGCGACCATTAAGGTCGCTTTTTTGCTTATAGCGGTGAATTACGCACTGCCTCGAGGTAAACGACAATCGCTGTTTTTACCATTTAACTTTTGTTTCCACAGTTCTTTTGCGGTTAAGCCGCCAGAGCTGGATTTTTTCACCGGGGATTTTTTTGCAGCAGGCTTTTTCGCTGCTGATTTCTTAGTCTCGGCTTTCTTAGGCTCTGACTTTTCAGCTGCTGATGACTTCTCATTAGTCAACTCTTTTGCTTCGTCTGCTAACTGAGTAAGACGTACATTCTTACCACCATTAACGCTATACCAGCCATTGCTGCTTTCTATTTCCGGCTTTTTACCGTGAGCCTTTTGATAAGCTTCGGTATATTCGGCTAGTACCTTTTCTTTATCCAGTTTGCTCATTGAAATGTTCCTTTATTCAAGGTTTGGTTGTAAAAGTTTTGTATAAAAATGCTTCGCTATTCGTTTATACCGTTTTTTCGGATTATTGTCTAATTTCGGGTAAACTGGAGCCATTCATCAAAGCAATTTGGTTTTCAGATATGCCGATAAATAGAAATGAATTACAAAATTATCTTAATAAACTATTAAACAGTGAGCAGATTAAAGACTATTGTCCTAATGGACTGCAAGTAGAGGGGAAATCTGAAATCCGCAAAGTAGTCAGCGGAGTAACCGCATGTCAGGCCCTGGTTGACAGGGCAGTTGACGAGAACGTTGATGCGATTCTGGTTCATCATGGCTATTTCTGGAAGGGCGAGCCGGCGGAAGTTGTTGGTATGAAAAAGCGTCGACTACAGCAGCTGTTGAAGCATGATATCAATTTATTTGCCTATCACTTACCGCTGGATGTCCACCCTGAACTGGGAAATAATGCGCAGTTGGCCAAACTGATGGATTGGCAATTCGATGGGCCGGTGGATCCTTCTGATCCGGCATGTCCGCTGGTAACCGGTCAGTTAGCTAAAGCCGTTTCCTCCGACGAATTAGCCAATGAACTGGAACAGCGCTTAGAGCGACCGTTGGTGTGTCGAGTCGACAGTTTAAATAAAATTAAAACAGTTGCCTGGTGCACCGGTGGCGGGCAAGGCTTTATTGACCGGGCGGCCCAGCTTGGAGTCGACGCCTTTATTACCGGTGAAGTCTCGGAGCCGACGATACACAGTGCGAGGGAGCAAGGTATTGCATTTTTTGCGGCCGGGCATCATGCCACCGAGCGTTACGGCGCAAAAGCGCTGGGCGAACACTTAGCACGCCAGTTTGAGCTGGATGTTAAGTTTATTGATATTGATAGTCCGGCCTGATGAAAAGAAGCCTTTATGAATAGAAAAAAACAGGAACGCGGCGACTTCAGCGGTATTAGCCAAAAATTCTCCAAATCTATTTATGACACCACTAAAGGGCAACTCAGGGTTGAGGTGCTCAAGCGTGATTTAGCGCCGCTGTTAGCCACTGAGCCATGTTTAGTGCTTGATGTAGGAGCCGGGCTTGGTCAGGTAAACCAGTGGTTTCAGGAAAATGACTTCGCGGTGGTGCATTCTGATCTTTCAACCGAAATGGTTGAAGAAGCTGAGCGCCGTCACAAAGCGGCAGGCCTCGGACATAAGTGCAAGTACGTTTCGGCAAGTTTAACAGAGCTTGCTAATCAGCAGCCGCTAAATCAGTACGATATTATTCTTTGCCACGCCTTGCTGGAATGGCTGCCGGACACCGAGCTTGCCATTCATCAATTGGCTTCACTATTAAAGCCTGGCGGAAAGTTGTCGCTTATGTTTTATAACTATCATGCTAAGCTTTTTGCCAATGCCATTTACGGCAACTTTGATTATATTGAGCGCGGGCTGAAGGTGAAAAAGACCGTTCGTTTGAATCCTCAGAACCCAGCTGTACCGGAACAAGTTGACGACTGGCTAGATCAAGAAGGGTTAAACGTTCAGCAAAAGACCGGTGTTCGCTGTTTTCATGACTACTTACGTGACCTGACTCATCAGCAACGGTTCGATGAATTACTGGCACTTGAGATGAAATACAATCAAATGTCCCCTTATCGTGAGCTGGGACGTTATCAACACTGGCTTATTGAAAAACCGAATTAGTTTGGAGAAATGACGATGTCAAAGCAATGTGCATTTATTGGATTAGGCGTTATGGGTTACCCAATGGCCGGTCACTTACAAAAAGCGGATCATAAGGTAACGGTTTATAACCGCACTCAGGCTAAAGCCGAAAAATGGGCAAAGGAATATTCCGGACGCTGCCAGCCAACCCCGGCTGAAGCTGTTAAGGAAGCTGACTTTGTTATGGTTTGTGTTGGTAACGATGACGATGTACGTAACGTATTTTACGGCGATGAGGGTATTCTGGCGAATTTAAAATCCGGAGCTGTTGTTATTGACCATACTACAGCTTCCGCTGAATTGGCACGAGAGCTTGAACAAGCTGTAAATGAAAAGCAGGGCAGTTTTTTAGATGCGCCGGTTTCAGGCGGCCAGGCCGGAGCGGAAAACGGTGTTCTAACGGCGATGGTGGGTGGTGAACAACATACTTTTGAAGCTGCGGACGAGCTTTTCCAATGCTATGCCAAAACTCGTCAACTGATGGGACCTGCCGGTAGTGGACAATTAGCGAAAATGGTCAATCAGATTTGTATTGCCGGCGTTTTGCAAGGCTTGTCTGAAGGGCTTCAACTGGCACGTAAAGTCGGCTTAGATCCTGATAAGCTTATTGCGGCGATTAGTCAGGGTGCTGCAGGCTCCTGGCAGATGGAAAATCGTTATAAGACTATGTGGGATAACCACTACGAGCATGGCTTCGCTGTAGACTGGATGCGTAAAGATCTAAAAATAGCCTTGGCTGAGGCCGACCGTCAGGGCTTGTCGCTGCCGGCGACTGCATTAGTTGACCAATTCTATGCTGACGTTCAGAAAATGGGTGGCAGTCGCTGGGATACATCGAGTCTTCTGGCTCGTCTGGAAAAGTAGCCTGATGCTATTGCATCAGGTGAGATGACCCGTAACAACCGCGATGCTGCTGCCTTCTTAATGTAATAACGTCAAGCTACGTAGAACTCACCAGGCTACGGACATTAAAAAAGGAGACTCAAATGAGTCTCCTTTTTACGTTTAAGCGGTATTGGCTTATCTGAAGCCTTTACGGCGTAATGCGTTAGTACTGAAGTCTTCACGGCTTGGTGAAATATCCCATTCCATGTAAGGGTCTTCTTCATTCCCTAACCCAAGAGATATGTAACGACCCGAATTCAGGTCATATAACGCTTCTGCAGCCATCCACGGAACGTCCTGGTTATAGAACTGAGTATTCAGAGCTTCACCAACACGCCATAGTTCGCCACGTCCGTCGTAGTGATCAACCAGTGACGCTGTCCAGGTATCTTCATCAAGGTACATTGTACGCTTAGAATAGATATGGCGTTCCCCGTCTTTCAAAGTGCCTTCGACAACCCACACACGGTGTTTTTCATAGCGGATCAAGTCCTGGTTCATATGACCTGCTTTTATAATGTCTTCATAGTTAAGCTCAGGATCCATGATCTTGAAGTTGTTGTAAGGAATATAAACTTCTTTCTTACCTTTTAATTCCCAGTTGTACTTATCTGGTGCACCGTTGTACATATCCAGGTTGTCAGAAGTACGTAAGCCATCTGCCGCAGTGCCTGGTCCGTCATAAGCAACGTTCGGTGCACGACGTACACGACGCTGGCCGGCATTATAAATCCAGGCGCGACGGCCTTCTTTTACTTGGTTAATGGTTTCATGAACCAGCAAAACAGTACCAGTTAAGCGAGAAGGCGCTTCAACTTCCTGCATAAAATAAAACAGAACGTTGTCGTCGGCTTCCTGGCGACCGGTTTCTAAGTACTCAGGGAATACCAAGGTCTCCTTAAGTTCTACTGTGTTGTAGTCTCCGTTAGCCAGAACCGGGAACTGGGCTACGTTACGAGTTACAGCGCCGCCACGGTAACGGGTAATATGGTTCCACACCGCCTCTAACCCATTTTCGGGGATAGGGAATGGAATGGTAGTATCGAAGTTTTCGACGCCGTTACCACCGGCAACCATTTCTGCATTTTCTGCGTTAGATTTTATTTTAGGCCAAAGCTCGTCCGGATAAGTTGCCGAACGGTGGGTTGGATAGACAATCATTTTATAATCTGAGTATTCATTGAACATAGCGATTTGGCCTTCGCTTAGATGTTCTTTGTGCTCATCCAGGTTGTCATGAGTAATCGTAAATAACGGCTTATCATCGGCAAATGGGTCATTACCGCGAACAACTTCTACCGAATGATCAGAGTAACCACCGTCCCAGGCCGGGATAGAGCCGTCGGCATTTGCCGCTTTTTCAGCACCAATCGGGGTTAGATCCTGACCAAGCCTTGCGGCTTCTTCTGGTGATACCTTAGCCGCAACGCTCGCGGAAATCACCGACATGGCAAAAACGCCAGCTTTTAGCATCAGTTTATTCATTATAATTTTCCTTGTTGTTCTACTTTCCAACATCACTTTGCCAGAGGACTGACCTCTCAAGCAATACTTTAACGAAAAAAAGCACGAATTTAACGAAAAAAGGTTTTCAAATAATCTTGAGCTTATACAATCCTATGACATTTTTAGTACCTTGGAGGTTCCATGCGCTTGTCTTTAACCCCATTAGGGGTGTTGTTGGGGGCTTTTTTTAGCACCACAGTGCTTGCACAGGATGGCGACACAACAACAATTACTGATTACGACGTGATCAGTGCACCAGCATTGTCATCAGACAGAATTAAAAGCGAAGTGCTTATTGAAGTGACGACCGTTGGAACGCGAATTATAGCCGTCGGTGCGCATGGAAATATTATCTGGAAAGAGAGCGATAACTGGGAACAGGCTAAAGTAGATACCAGTGTACTTTTAACGAGCGTCGCTTTTGCTGACGAGCAAAACGGATGGGCGACTGGGCATCATGGTGTCATTATTAAAACCGAAGATGGTGGTAAAACCTGGAAGCGGCAGTTAGATGGCTTTGAACTAATGACGTTAGAAAAACGTTATTTTGAACAGCGTATTGAAAAACTGAAAGAACAACTAGAATCAACGAACGATGAAGATGTTATCGGTGAGCTTGAATGGCAGCTTGAAGAGGCTCAGTTCCAGATCAGTAATATAGAGGCAGCCAGAGAAGAAGGCCCCAGCAAGCCTTTTTTAGACCTTTACGCGAAAGACAGTCAGACCGTGATGGCGATAGGCGCTTATGGTACCTTCCTTAAAACCGAAGATGGCGGCGAAAGCTGGCAGGTTATCTCGGGTCGTTTGGAAAACCCGGGCGGTTATCATTTGAATACTATTTTTGGCCAGGGTGATGACTTATATATTTTTGGGGAAGCCGGGTTAGCCTTTGCGAGTCACGATGGTGGTGAGAGTTGGGAAACCCTGGACTCGCCTTATCGTGGGTCGCTGTTTGGCGGGCACCTCGATGCTGAGAGCCGTGTATGGGTTTATGGCCTGCGTGGAAACGCCTTTGTATCAGACGATAAAGGTCAAAGCTTTACAACCGTTGATACAGGCACCAGAGTTAATTTGTCGGCCGGAACCAACACTAACAAGGGTACTCAGCTCATTGTCGGGCATTCCGGAACCATTCTTGAGATTAATGGCCAGCTAGAAGTAAAGAACAGGACACATCCGAGCAGTTCGGTTCTGACCGATATTATTGAAGTAGCCGACGGTGAGTGGATTATGACGGGCCGCAGTGGTCTGTTGCACTGGCCGGCCAAGATCACTGAAAAAGAAGCCCTGGCAACAGCAACGCAACAAGGAGCGCAGTAAATGGATAATCCGAGTGCGAATAAATCAGCAGGACTGCTGGAGAAGTTATTGTTCACGGTACGGGCTCCTTGGCTAATTGTCTTTTTATTACTGACCTTGTTCCTGGGGTATCATGCGTCGCAGGTTCGCCCTGACGCCAGCCTGAGCAAAATGATCCCGACTAACCATCCGTTTATTCAAAATTATTTTGATTACCAGGACGACTTAGCCAGTTTGGGGAACGTTGTCCGAGTGGCTGTTGAAAATAAAGACGGCGATATTTTTGAAGCCGATTTTCAACAGGAATTGCAAAAAATAACCGATGAAATTTTCTTCATTCCGGGCGTTAACCGCTCCGGGCTTCGCAGCTTATGGACTCCCAATGTTCGCTGGATGGAAGTTACCGAAGAAGGTTTTGTCGGCGGCCCGGTGATTCCCGATGGTTATGACGGCAGTGAAGAATCCTTAGATGAACTAAGAACTAACGTTCTGCGCTCAGGTGAAGTAGGTAACCTGGTTGCAAATAACTTTGAATCTACCATCGTCTATATTCCGCTGGATGAAGTTAACCCTGAAACTGGCGAAAAGCTCGATTATCAGGAATTTTCTGAAAAGCTGGAAACCCTGGTTCGCGATAAATACCAAAGCGAAGATATTGAAATTCACATCACCGGTTTTGCGAAACTGATAGGCGACCTTATTGAAGGTGCTGAGCAGGTTGGTTTGTTCTTCCTGCTGGCTATCGCTATCACGCTTGTCATGCTTTACCTCTATAGCCGCTGTTGGCGCAGTACCTTTATGGTCCTTAGCTGCTCAATTATTGCGGTTATCTGGCAGCTTGGCATTATTGAGTTGATAGGCAGCGGTATTAACCCGTACTCAATGCTCGTGCCATTCCTGGTGTTTGCCATAGGGGTTTCGCATGGCGTACAGATTATAAATGCAATTGGTACCAACCGGGTTGCCGGGCTTGATAAAGTTGCTGCTGCTCGCACTGCGTTCCGCGGTCTGTATATTGCGGGGTTAACCGCTCTGGCAAGTGACGCCATTGGCTTTACGACCTTGATGGTTATTGATATTGAGGTCATCAAAGAGTTGGCAATAGCGGCCAGTATTGGTGTTGCTGTGGTGGTGCTGACTAACCTGGCTTTACTGCCTATTTTGATGTCCTACCTGGGAACCTCGGACAACGGTGTTGCTTACCAGAAAAAAATAAAGGACGAGCGTCATCCACTGTTTGATTTCTTTGCTAAATTTACTCAGCCAAAATGGGCGTATTCAGCCCTCGTTGTTGCTCTAATTATGCTGGCCTGGGGCTTAGTCAATAGTCAGAATATGGCAATTGGTGACCTCGATAAAGGCGCGCCGGAGCTTCGTCCTGACAGTCGCTATAATCAGGACAATGCCTTTATTGTAGAAAACTACAGCTCCAGTACCGATATTTTTGTGGTGATGGCGGCATCTGCGCCTGAACAGTGTATTGCCTACGATAATCTAGAGATTATGGAGCGTTTTAGCTGGCATATGGAAAATACCGGCGGTGTTCAGGACGTTAAGTCTGTCGTCTACGTTTCTAAAATGGGCATGTTTGGCATAAATGAGGGTAACCTTAAGTGGTTTAGTTTAAACCGCAATAAATACGTTACTAACGCCTCTTTAAGCCGTATTCCGGACGGTTTGATCAACAACGATTGTTCAATGGCGCCAGTCATTATTTACCTTGATGACCATAAAGCTAAAACCTTAAAGAATGTCGTTGGCTCGGTTAACGAGTTTAACCAGAACTATCAGCAGGAAGGGTTGGAGCTGTTGATGGCAGCGGGCAACTCGGGTATTGAAGCTGCGACTAACTCGGTTATAGAGGCGGCGCAGACTAAGATGCTGCTGTGGGTTTATGGTGTTGTTATCGTGCTGTGCTTTATTACCTTCCGTAGCGTTCGTACGGTGGCCTGTATCGTACTGCCGCTGGCCTTTACTACTGTTATGAGTCAAGGACTAATGGCGGTGTTAGGCATAGGCATTAAAGTGGCTACCTTGCCGGTTATTGCCTTAGGGGTTGGTATCGGCGTCGACTACGGCATTTATATTTACAGTAAAGTGAAAGAGGGCTTGCAGCAGGGCATGTCGTTGCATGAAACCTACAAGTACTCGCTGGATAACACTGGCAAGGCCGTTGGCTTTACTGGCTTAACGCTGGCCATAGGTGTCGCCACCTGGATATTCTCACCCATTAAATTTCAGGCGGACATGGGGATATTGCTGACCTTTATGTTCCTATGGAATATGCTGGGTGCGCTGATTCTAATCCCGGCACTGGCAAGATTATTTGGTGTAGGAAATAAAAAAGCCTAACGTGGTAATCTAATCTGAGTTAGTAAATTGAGGCGTCGGCTTTTATTAAGTCGGCGCCTTTTTCAGCTATAGCGATAGTAGGAGCGTTAGTATTGCCACTGATAACGGTAGGCATAATGGATGCGTCTATTACTCTGAGTTTCTCAACGCCTATTACTTTTAACTCAGGATCGACCACAGCTTCGGCATCGTCTTTAGGCCCCATCTTACAAGTCCCCGCAGGATGATAAATAAGCCCGGCCTTGGATTTTATCTGCTCCAGAAGTTCGGCGTCGCTTAAACTGGGGTCGGGGAAAATGATCCCGCCATTGTGTTTTGCCAGAGCAGGTTGCTTCAGTATCTCTAACGCTTTTCTTATGCCGCTGAGTAAGGCCTTATGATCACTTTTTTCGCCTAAAAAACCATAAGTAATTTGCGGTTTTGCCATTGGATCGTCAGGGTTTAGGCGCACTGTCCCACGTGATTCTGGGCGTAACAAGCAGACATGACAGGTGAATCCGTGTTTTAAGGTAGGATTCCAGTCGTAGCCGCTGTCGTTAAACATAACGGGTAACAAGTGAGCCTGAATGTCAGGTTCTTTAACCTCATCCGATGAGCGGAAAAAGGCTCCGACTTCAGCAAGTGAATGTGCCAGCTGGCCTTTGCTAGTGAGTAAATATTGAATAAAAGGTACTGAGAGCTTGATTAACCCCAGCGGACTCAGGGTCAGGCCGTCTTTCATTTTGTTTTTGCAGTGTATGCTAACGTCCACGTGCTCCTGCAAGTTCTTACCGACAGCCGGGTTGTCATAAACCCTTTCTATTCCAAATTTTGCAAGCTCTGATGCTGAGCCTACACCGGAGCGCATCAGAATTTGGGGGGAGTTAAAGGCACCGGCACTAAGAATAACTTCTTTTTTCGCACTGGCTATGTATCGACGGTTATTCTGCTGATAACAGACTCCGGTCGCTTTCTTCCCTGAAAAAACCACTCGCTCGGTCAGGCACCCGGACAATACCGTTAAGTTGCTTCGTTTCAGTGCTGGCTTCAGGTAGGCATGATAAGCACTGCATCGCTTCCCATCTTTCATTGTGAACTGGTATGGACTGTGTCCTTCCAGTTGTGCGCCGTTAAAGTCCGGGTTAGGCGGCAAGCCATATTCGCTGCAGGCATCTAAGAAACATTTTGATACCGGGTAAAAGGGAGATACATCGGATACGGTTAAGGGTCCTCTGCTTCCATGATAGTTCGAGTTACCGCGACTATTATTCTCACTCTTTATAAAATAAGGTAGTAAGTCGTTGTAACTCCAGCCCTCGTTACCTTTAGCTGCCCAAGAGTTGTAGTCACTGGTGAGCCCGCGAGTATAAATCATGGCGTTAATGCCGCTACTGCCACCTAGCATTTTCCCTCGCGGTGTATAACAACCTTTGGGGTTAGTCAGTTGGGGTTCTTTTTGACTTCGGTAAAGCCAGTTGAATTTGCGGCTATGCATAAAGCGGGCAAAACCTGAAGGCATGTCCGAAAAGAACCCACCATGTGAGGTTCCGGCTTCCAGTAATAACACTCGAAACTTACCGCATTCTGTGAGTCTGTTGGCAAGGGTGCAACCGGCAGAACCGGCTCCGACTAAAATGTAATCGAACGACGCGTTAGCGTCAGAGAGATGCGGCGTAGTCATACAGTGATTTTAGCAACCGCAGCTTATGCGCGTCTTCCTGTTGCTGATTCGCCAAGTCTTCAAGCTTCAGTGCAAAGTCCTCTGCGGACAATAAGCCTTCTGGCGGCTCAATTAAGCGCTGCTGACAAAACAAACGCCACTGATTCAGTTCTTTGTCGCTAAGAGTCGACGGGTAGTTTCGTGCCCGGTAACGAAACAGCAGTGCAGGCATACGCTTGTCCTGAAAGTCCAGCTCCAGACCGGCCAGTTGCTGTGGCTCTGACGAACGGATAATCTCCATATGCTTTTTATCCTGAGGAGAGAAAAAGCCGTCATATATCTGGTGATCAACGTCGGTTCTGGGGGGAAACTCTTTGGTTTGTTCAAACACCTGCATGAGTTTGTCGCGGAAGTCGCTGTTTTCCTGTAACCATTTAGCGTTTGTCTCCAGGGCGGCTGTATCTAATGCGGCACTATCAGCAGCTTCAGCAGAAATGGTTTTAATGGGCGCTAAGAAAGGACAGCGACCCAAGTGAATATTTTGTATACCGCTTTTCTGTAAGCCTTGCTCTTCCAGTTCCCTACGACTGGTGTAGGTTAGCTCCGTTAATTCTTCTACCGATTTATCGGCAAAATCCATGGGCGGAATGCGCAAGTCCCAGGCAATAACGTTGCTATTTTGCTTAGGATGAAAGCCCAGCGGCAATATAGCCGACAAATAGCGGTTAGCCGTACCGTAAAACCCACTGACATGGGCCAGAGGCTCTGGTGCCTGCCAGTTAAACAGGTTTAGTAGTTTCTGTTTACGGCGAATACTGTAAGCCCACTGCCACAGCTTAGGCTGTTTTTCGCTGATAAGTTTTGCCAGGCCAATGGTCGCGTGAACGTCTGACATAGCGTCGTGCGCCTGGCCGTGCTCAATGCCATTGGCAACACTCAAATGCTCCAGTTTTAGGCTGGGTTGTCCGTCAGAATTCTCCGGCCAGTTAATACCGTCAGGGCGTAGCGCAAAACAGGCTCGCGCCACATCAATTAAGTCCCAGCGGGAATTGCCGTTCTGCCAGCTGTATTCGTAAGGGTCATAAAAATTGCGATAGAAAAGCAAACGGGTAACTTCGTCATCAAAACGGATGTTGTTGTAGCCAATAATGGTGGTGTTAGGCTTTTGAAACTCGTTTGCTATGGCTTTGCTGAACTCGGCTTCACCGACACCTTGCTTCGCAGCAAGCTGCGGTGTTATTCCGGTAATTAAAGTCGCTTCCGGGTTAGGCAGAAAGTCCGGAGTAGGTTGAGCGTAAAGCGTTAAAGGCCGACCGATAACATTAAAATCAGTGTCTGTGCGTAAGCCGGCAAACTGTGCAGGGCGATCCACTAAAGGGTTAGCGCCCCATGTCTCATAATCGTGCCAGTAGAAAGTTTCTTGTTCGTTATGTGCCATAAGCCTAACTGCTCAGCGGAAAAGGAAAACTATAGCACGAGCCCGCAGATAAATTCAGCCACTCACTCCCTTTCAATTTTATTCACTTGCACATCATAGGCTTTATCCAGCTTTTGCTCTAATGTACGGTCATCTTCGTGGCGAAAAGCAAGTTCAGCGTGCGGCAGAATGCGTTCAGCTAAACGCTGTGCGACGGCGTCTCTGAACTTTTGTTCGTTATCTAGTGCTTCATTATCGACTTCCAGGGTAATTTGCTGTCTGTCGCCTAAGTGTGTGTACTCAACGCGATAAGTCGGCATCTGAATATCTCCTCGTTGTCAGTTCGTTGCTTTCCTGCGACTATGTTATGACTAACAATCTAGCCTATAACAATAAAATCGAGGTCAGAATGAAAAAACTCTACTTATCTGCATTACTTGCCACCGCTGCGTTTGGATCGCTATTACCAGCCGCAGAGGCGGATGACCATGATGTTGAATACGCTATGGCCATTCATGGCGGAGCGGGTACTATTACTCGCGCGAATTTAACCGCTGAACAAGAGCAAGCCTACAAAGATAAATTGACGGAAGCTTTAGAGGCTGGCCGTAAGGTATTGAAAGAAGGTGGTGACAGCACCACCGCAGTTATTGCGGCTATTCAGGTAATGGAAGCATCGCCACTGTTTAACTCTGGCAAAGGCGCGGTTTATACCTGGGACGGAGAACATGAACTGGATGCTTCGTTAATGGAAGGTCTGAACGGCAATGCAGGTGCAGTTGCTGGCGTGAAAACGGTAAAAAGCCCAATAGAACTGGCTCGTGAAGTAATGGAAGAGTCGGTACACGTCATGCTAAGTGGTAAAGGCGCAGAGCAGTTTTCCCGGCAGCAAGGGCTGGAGCAGGTCGAGAATAGCTATTTCAATACCGAGCACCGTTATCAGCAGCTGCAAAACGCCAAAGAAACCATTAAGAAAAGTGAACAGCCGGAGCAACAAGCCTGGGAGTACCTGGATTTAGATTACAAATACGGCACAGTAGGTGCTGTGGCTGTTGATAAAAACGGGTTATTAAGTGCAGGCACATCAACCGGCGGCATGACAGCCAAACGTTATGGTAGAATAGGCGATTCCCCCATTATTGGTGCCGGTACCTGGGCGGATAACGGCAGCTGTGCGGTGTCTGCGACCGGACACGGTGAATACTTCATTCGCTTCCACGTGGCGGCTGATATCTGCTCGCGGGTTAAGTATAAAGGGCTTTCGGTAAATGAAGCCGGCGATGAGGTCATTCACGGTGTGCTGGAACAAGCGGGTGGTACCGGAGGCGTTATTATTATTGACGCAGAAGGCAATATTGCTATGCCGTTTAATACCGAAGGTATGTATCGTGGCTATATTAAGGGCGAAGGTGATGCCCATATTGCTATTTATAACGAGGATGAATAAGTTCGGAGTCTATGAGTCGTCAAAAATCGCACGATAAATCACAAAGTCAGCCTTTTGTTGATAAATTTCAGACACAATTAGAGCAATGTACAACACAACAGGCCGCGCTTTTGCGCGGTCGTTTGCGTGGTCTGAGTAAAATTAAAAATGAGCAACGACAGCAGCAGGTGCTGGAGCGGATAGCGGGCGATATAGAGACCGCTGAGTTGGCGTACCTGGAGCGTCAGCAGCAACAGTTTCATATTAGTTACCCCGAAGAGTTGCCGGTTGCCCAGCAGCGTGGTGACATTAAAAAAGCCATTGAGCAGAATCAGGTGGTGGTCATTGCCGGTGAGACGGGTTCAGGTAAGACCACGCAGCTACCGAAAATGTTGCTGGAACTGGGGTATGGTCGCAAAGGTACCATTGGTCATACTCAGCCCCGGCGGCTGGCTGCACGCAGTGTTGCTGCCCGTATTGGGGATGAGCTGCAGGATCACGCGAAAAAGCAGGTGGGTTATAAAATCCGCTTTCAGGATGAGACCGCACCGACGACGGCAATAAAACTCATGACCGACGGTATGCTGTTATCCGAACTGCAGCAAGACCCTCTGCTACTGCAATACGACGCCATTATTATCGATGAAGCACACGAGCGCAGTCTGAATATCGATTTCTTGCTGGGGGTTCTGCATACGCTGCTGCCCAAACGCCGTGATCTTAAAGTTGTTATTACCTCCGCGACTATTGAAACCGAACGTTTCTCCAAACACTTTCATGATGCTCCCGTACTGACGGTAACCGGCCGAACCTACCCGGTGGAAGTTCGGTATCGACCGCCAAAAGAAGACGGCAAGGCTGCTGATGCCGACGTACTTCAAGGCGTTTGTGACGCGGTTGAAGAGCTGCAGCGGGAAAGCGAAGGCGACATTCTTATTTTTGCCAGCGGTGAGCGCGAAATTCGTGATTACGCGGATGCTATTGGGGAGTTACAGCTGCGTAATACGGAAGTTTTGCCCTTGTATGCGCGTTTGTCGTCGCACGAGCAGAACCGTGTATTTCAGTCGCACAGTCAGCGCCGGGTGGTTATTGCTACCAACGTGGCAGAAACCTCGTTAACGGTTCCGGGCATACGCTTTGTAATTGACCCGGGCACCGTGCGCATGAGCCGTTACAGTTACCGCACTAAAGTGCAGCGCTTACCCATTGAGCCCATTTCACAGGCCAGCGCCAACCAGCGCAAGGGGCGTTGTGGCCGTATTGGTCCGGGTATTTGTATTCGCTTATACAGTGAAGAGGACTTCTTGCAGCGTCCGGAATATACCGATCCGGAAATTCTCCGTACCAATTTGGCGGCGGTTATACTGCAAATGTCGTCGTTGCGCCTGGGTGACATTCGCCAGTTTCCTTTTGTACAAAAGCCCGATGAGCGTTTTGTTAAAGATGGCCTGAACTTACTGGAAGAGTTGCACGCTATTAAGCCAGGACGTAAAAATGAGCAACCGAAATTAACGGATACGGGACGTCAACTGTCGCGGCTGCCGCTGGATCCGCGACTGGCCAGAATGGTCATAGCCGGACAGCAATATGGTTGTGTCCGTGAAATGCTGATAATTACCGCGGCTCTGAGTATTCAGGACCCGCGTGAACGGCCACACGATGCACAGCAGAAAGCAGACGAATGGCACCAACGTTTCCGTGATAAAAGCTCTGATTTTATGGCGTTTCTCAACTTATGGAACTACGTCAAAGAACAGCAGAAAGCCTTGTCAGGAAACCAGTTCCGTAAGCAAATGGGTCGTGAGTTTATTCATTTTATGCGCTTGCGTGAGTGGCAGGATATTTACACGCAGAGCCGACAAACGGTTCGGGAAATGGGGTTATCCATTAATGAAGAACCTGCCACTTTCGAGCAAGTACACCGGGCTTTAATTACTGGTTTATTGTCTCAGGTGGGTTTTAAAGAAGACCGACACGAATATCAGGGCACGCGGCAAACGCGTTTTCATATTTTTCCGGGCTCAGGTTTGTTTGGTAAGCCACCAAAGTGGGTTGTTACCGCAGAGCTCGCCGAAACCTCAAAATTGTATGCGCGTATTAATGCCGACATCGACCCGCTGTGGATAGAGGAGGCGGCTCCTCATTTAGTCAAAAAGCAATACCTTGAACCTCACTTTGAGAAGAAGCAAGGCAGTGTGATTGCCGATGAGCAGGTCACGTTACTGGGGCTGATTCTGGTGCCCAGAAGGCGCGTTCAATTCGGCCCAGTGTCGCCGATTAAGGCCAGAGAAATATTCATTCGCGAAGGGCTGGTTAATTCGCAGCTAACGCGCAAGCTGCCTTTTATTCAACACAACCTAAGGTTAATTCAGGATGTTCAGGCGCTGGAGGCGAAATCTCGTCGTCGCGATATTCTGGTGGATGAAGAGGTGTTGTTCGAGGCTTATGACCGCGCCATACCCGAAGGCATATATAACGAGAAGTTGCTGGCAGGCTGGTGGCATAAGGCGGCTAAAAAAGAGCCTAAACTGCTGTTTTTTGAACGCGACGACCTTATTGCCGGCGACACCGAACACATTACAGAAAATGAATATCCGGAGTTTTGGCGCCAGGGCAACTTGCGATTGCCGTTAAGTTACCATTTTGAACCTAACGCAGAAGACGATGGTGTCAGCGTGAATATTCAGCTGGGTATTCTGAATCAGGTGAGGCCGGAAGGTTTCGACTGGCATATTCCGGCGCTCCGTGAGGAACGAATTGCTCACTTAATTAAGTCGCTGCCGAAAACCTTACGCCGGAATTTTGTACCGGCACCTAACTTCGCTGGCGCGATTATAGCCGATATTGAACCGCTGCAAGGGCGCTTAACCGATGCTATGGCGACTAAGTTGCGCCGTATGACCGGCGTGACGGTTCCGGAAGAAAGTTGGGATGAGTCCTCGCTGCCTGATCATTTACGCATGAATTTTAAGATTCTTGACGGCAAAAAGTTGGTTAGTCAGGGACGTGACTTACAAGGTCTTCAACAGAAGCTGTCGGGTAAGGTGCAGCAGCGGCTGGAGAAAACCGCCGGTGACGATATTAGCCGTGAGCGCGTCGATAGCTGGGACTTTGATGACTTACCGGAAGTGATTACCGAGCGCCAGCAAGGTTTTGAGCTGAAGGCGTATCCGGGCTTAATTAATAAAGGCAAAGGACAGGTTGCTCTGCAATTGTTCGATAACCCGGAGCAGGCGAAGAAGCATCATAAAGCCGGTGTACGCGAGTTGGTACTGCAACAAATACCGTCGCCAATTAAGCATTTACAGAAATCACTGTCGAATAAAGCCAAATTGGCCATGTACTTCAACCCCTGGGGAAAAGTGGATGCGTTAATAGCCGACTGTATAGCTGCGGCAGTGGACGGCCTGATTCATGAACAAATTGAGCAGGGCAATGGGCTTAGGGAGCAGAAGAGCTTTGAGCAATTAAAAGATATTGTTCGTGCTAATTTAAATGATCGTGTTGAACAAATAGCCCTGGAAGTTGAACAGTGCCTGCTATTGTCACAACAGGTTCGAAAGTCTCTTAAAGGTAAAATTCCACTGGATCAGATCCAGTCCCGGGGCGATATTCAGGACCAACTGGATAACTTAGTCTTCGCCGGGTTTGTCTCTGCTTTTGGTGGGGAGCGCCTGAGTGACATTGTGCGTTATTTAAAAGCTATTCAGCGTCGGTTAGAGAAACTACCGGTTGACCCGAATAAGGACAGATTGATGACTCTGACCCTGGCCAACCTTGAAGAGCAGTATAAAGCCGCGGTGAAGGCTTATGAAAATAAAGGCTCGGTGGTTCCCGATGACATTACTGAAATTCGCTGGATGATTGAAGAGCTGAGAGTGTCATTTTTCGCGCAGACACTGGGAACCAAGTATCCAGTGTCAGAAAAGCGGGTTAAACAAGCAATAGAGGCGGCTAAATAGCCGCCTCTACGATAGGGTTACATTACTTACACAGAATTATGCTGTATAAAGCCCTAAGTTCTCTTTTGCGTAGGCTTCAAATTCTGTGAAACCGCCAACGTGTTGTTCGTCGACAAAAATTTGAGGAACCGTTTGTACCGGTTTGCCTACCGTTTTTTCCAGGTCAGCTTTGCTGATGCCTTCAGCGTGAATGTCGACATAGCGATAATCAAAATCTTCCATATCGGCTTTTAATTTATCCGCAACTTCTACGGCGCGAACACAAAAAGGACAACCCGGACGTCCAAAAATGACTGTAAACATGAAATACCTCTCTCACAAAAATTTATAGTGCCATTATCCAGATTTTATTGCTGGTTAACAATTGTTCTGCACGATGGCCACAATCGGTTTAATGAATAATACTTAGTGGTCAATGTCCAGATCTGACTCCGGAACGCAGCAGCAGGGCAGAATGTCGCCTTTTCTGACATAAGCCAGAGGTTCTGTTGTATAACGGATTTTACCGGACTTTAGGGTGCTACGGCAGGCACCACAAAAGCCACTGCGGCAGTGGTAGTGCATTTCTAACTGATGCTTTTCTAAGGCCTCGAGTAAGGTGCCTTCAGTCGCGTCAACGGCAAGTTCGGGCCCACCGTTGACAGTGACTTTAAAGGTGTTAGCCATAGCTTAGAGATCAAAGTCCCCAAGGTCGGAAGCATTCACTTCGCTGTCTATCTGACCAACAAGATAAGAGGTAATTTCTGATTCCTGCGGCGCTACTTGAACGTTGTCTGAAACCAGATACTTGTTCATCCACGGTAGTGGGTTGGAACGCTGGTTCTCAAACGGTGCGTCAAAGCCAATGGCCTGCATACGTAAGTTCGCAATATATTCTACATACTGACAGAGCATGCTCTCATTCAGGCCAATCATTGAGCCGTCTTTAAACAAGTAGTGCGCCCACTGCTTTTCCTGCTTCACTGCTGTCATGAAAATATCATAGGCATCGTCGCGCAGTTCTTCGGCAATTTCTTTCATTTCCGGGTCGTCTTCGCCGTATTGCCACAAGTTAAGAATGTGCTGTGTCGATGTCAGGTGAACGTTTTCGTCGCGGGCAATCAGCTTAATAATTTTTGCGTTGCCTTCCATTAACTCACGTTCTGCAAAAGCGAAAGTACAAGCGAAGCTGACGTAAAAGCGAATAGCTTCCAGGGCGTTAACCGAATTAATGCATAAAAACAGTTTTTTCTTAATTTCTCGCTGCGTTACGGTATGAGTTTTACCTTCAACAACGACATCGCCTTCACCGTGCGTCTGCAACAGTTGAGTATAGAAAATAAGATCATCGTAGTATTTAGAGATGTCATTAGCGCGAATTTTAATTTGCTCGTTAATGACGATGTCTTCAAAGACTTCGCTGGGATCACTAAACAAGTTACGCAGAATGTGCGTGTACGAGCGCGAATGAATGGTCTCAAAGAATGACCAGGTTTCAATCCAGGTTTCTAGCTCAGGAAGAGAAACAATAGGCAATAACGCGATATTCGGCGAACGCCCCTGAATTGAATCTAACAGTGTTTGATACTTCAGGTTAGAAATAAACACATGCTTTTCACTGGCTGTTAACTTGTTAAAGTCGATGCGGTCACGACTGACGTCGATTTCCTCAGGTCGCCAGAAAAAACTGATTTGTTTTTCAATGAGCTTCTCAAAAATGCTGTGCTTTTGCTGATCGTAGCGAGCAACGTTAACGGAGTTGCCTAAAAACATTGGCTCAGTTAACGGGTTATTCTGCTCTTGATTAAAGGTTGAGTACGACATTCGCTAACATCCTTCTTATTAAATTTTGCAGGCGCCGCCGGCACAGTCATCATCTTCTTCAATGATCACTTCTGTCGGTTGAGCTTGAGACGCAGCAGCACCTTTACGTGCAGCAATATCGGATTGATTATCCGCAGCACCGTCACGGGTGTTGTGATAGTAAAGCGTCTTAACGCCAAATTTATAGGCCGTTAATAAGTCCTGCAGAAGCTGCTTCATTGGTACTTTCCCGGCTTCGAATTTACTTGGGTCGTAATTGGTGTTCGCAGAAATTGTCTGGTCGACAAATTTTTGCATAATACCAACCAGCTCAAGGTATCCTTTGTTGTTAGGGATTTGCCATAACAGCTCGTACTTGTCTTTTAAGTTTTCGTAGTCTGGAACAACCTGTTTGGTGACACCGTCTTTTGATGACTTAATACTGACAAAACCACGAGGCGGCTCAATGCCGTTGGTCGCGTTAGAAATCTGTGACGATGTCTCAGAAGGCATTAACGCTGATAACGTTGAGTTACGCATGCCGTGTTGTTTGATGTCGGCACGAAGCTTGTCCCAGTCCAGACGCAGAGGTTCATCACAAACCTTATCCAGGTCTTTCTTGTAGGTATCGGTT